>JABHBJ010000059.1 GCA_018673955.1 Chloroflexota bacterium
CAGGCGGACCTGGCGGACGTGGACCAGGCGGACCTGGCGGACGTGGACCAGGCGGACCTGGCGGAGAGCGACGTAGTCGTCGACCTCGTCGCGACGAAGAAGACTCAGGTCTCGTCGAGCGCGTCGTAAAGATTCGCAGGGGTTCAAAAGTGGTCAAGGGTGGCCGAAACCTAACATTTAACGCAATGGTTGTAGTTGGAGACGGCAACGGAAACGTTGGCGCTGCTCTAGGTGCCGCCGGTGCAGTTCCTGATGCTGTTCGCAAGGGAACTACATACGCCAAAAAGGCAATGACGAAGATTGAACTGAACGGTCCGACCATTCCACACGAGATCACTTCGAAGTTCTCAGGTGCAAAAGTGCTGTTGAAGCCCGCTGCTCCTGGAACTGGTGTGATTGCTGGTGGTGGTGTTCGAGCTGTGATGGAAGCTGTTGGTGTGAAAGACGTACTTTCAAAGACGTTCGGATCATCCAACACGATCAACATCGTCAAGGCCACACTCGCTGCACTTGATCAGCTCCGAGATCCTGTAGCCGCCGTTGAGCGCCGCAAGGGCGTAAAGGCTTCAAGCGCACCTAAAGACGAAGCAGCTTCGTAATTCCAGGGAACCTATAAATCATGGCAAAATTACGAATCACACAACTCCGAAGCGGTATCGGTACGAAGCCTAATCAGCGGGCCACGCTGAAGGCTCTCGGTCTCCGACGCATTCGCCACGAAGTCGTCAAAAACGATAGTCCTCAGATACGAGGAATGATCGCTACTGTCATTCACCTCATCTCCGTCGAAGAAACTAAGTAAATAACTCACGTATCGATAACTCGATGCATCAGTTCACTGAGTCAGTAAGAATTTAGATATGCCTGGACTACACCAGCTAAAACCATCAAAAAACTCTAAGCGTGACCGAAAACGCGTAGGTCGCGGTAACGGATCCGGAACCGGAACATTTTCAGGACGAGGCTCTAAGGGACAGAAACAGCGCGGAAGCGTACCGTTCCTGTTCGAAGGTGGACAGCTTCCGCTGATCAAGCGCCTTCCCCACATGCGCGGCTTCACAAACATCTTCCGGGTCGAATCAACTCCCGTGAATCTTGAGACTCTCAACGATTTCGCAGCGGGTTCTGACGTAACTATCGCAAAGCTAGTTGAAGCTGGTGTTGTTCGAAAGAAGAACGCTCGGGTTAAAGTGCTTGGTGATGGCGAAGTTACGAAGAAGCTTAACGTTTCTGCACACGCTTTCAGCAAATCTGCAAAAGAAAAGATTGAAGCTGCTGGTGGAACCACAACCATTATTGAAGTAGATAAAGCAGACCACGCCAAAAAAGCAAAGTCGGCTAAGTAAACATGACCCAGGCCAAGCAATCCGGTGAATCTGCAGTTCCGGCACTCTTCCGTGCCGCGGCAGATGCATGGCGAATTCCTGATCTTCGATTCAGAATCCTCTTTACATTGGGGATTCTTGTCATTTTCAGATTCTTCGCACACGTTCCTGTTCCAGGCGTCGACCGTGAAGCACTGGCCGCTGCATTTGAAGCCAACCCACTTCTAGGATTCTTGGACCTCTTCTCAGGAGGAGCTCTTAGAAACCTCTCGATCGCCGCACTCGGTGTATACCCATACATCACCGCATCGATCATCTTGCAAATTCTGACCCCCATCATCCCTGCCCTGAAGAACCTTTCTCAGGAAGGTGAAGGCGGGCGTAAGGCAATCAACCGGTTCACCCACTATCTAACTGTACCTTTGGCGTTCCTTCAGGGATTCGGACAGTTGAACTTGTTCGCCAGTGGATTCAACAGCACCGGTGGAGCCGCCATCAGCGGAATCGGCCTTGGTGCCGATACGTTGAACACCGTTACTATTTTGCTCGCTATGACGGCCGGAACCATGCTTCTGGTTTGGATGGGTGAACTCGTAACCGAAAAGGGAATTGGTAACGGCATTTCGCTGATTATCTTTGCCGGTATTGTTTCGACGTTGCCTCAGGTTGCTGGGCAGCTTTGGCTGCTACGCGACCAAGTATTCCAAGTGGGAATGTTGGTGTTCATCGCCATAGCTATTGTCTATTTGATTGTTTACTTTGCTGAAGCGCAGAGGAAGATTCCTGTTCAGTACGGGCGGAGTGTGTTCCGTGGCGGTCAGATGTATAGACAATCGGGTGCCACAAATATTCCGCTGCGTGTTAACGCTGCTGGAATGATTCCGCTGATTTTCTCATTCTCAATTCTTATCCTGCCTTCAGTAGTCGCAAGCTACTTCAACGACGGATCTGACGGATTTATCGCGACGATCGCTAACTTCTTCCAGAATTCATTCGGGCCTACAAGCACAATTTACTGGATAGCAGTATTTTTACTTGTCGTAATCTTCACGTTCTTCTACACGTTGGTCGTGCACAACCAGCAGAACCTCGCTGAGAACCTCCAGAAAAATGGTGGTTTCGTACCGGGAATTCGCCCTGGACCACCAACAAAAATTTATCTCATGCGGGTGGTACTTCGTATAACTTGGGGTGGTGCGCTGTTCTTAGGCTTCATAGCGATCCTACCTTACCTCGCTCAGCTGGTAACCGATTTGCCTAACGCAACGACCATATTGCAGAGCACAAGCCTGCTGATTATGGTTGGAGTTGCGCTCGATACGATGCGACAACTGGAATCTCAGTTGCTTATGCGTAACTACGAAGGGTTTGTCCGCTAAACAGCGGTCACTATACGCATATGCGAATCGTACTAATGGGTCCGCCAGGCGCGGGCAAAGGCACACAGGCACGCCGCCTTGCTGAATCCACTGGCATGAAGCACCTATCAACTGGTGACATGCTGCGATCTGAAGTGACGACGGGCAGCGAGCTTGGTCTTCTTGCGAAGGGTTTCATGGATAAGGGCGATTTGGTGCCGGACTCCACCATCATCGCAATGATTCAGGGTCAGCTTGCAAATCCGGCAGGTGTATTGCTTGATGGATTCCCACGAACGGTTATTCAGGCAGAGTCGTTGGACGAATCGCTTGAAGTAGCAGGGTTGCCGATCGACAAGATCGTTCATATGTCAGTCGATACTGAGGAACTGGTGAGACGGCTCTCAAGTCGAGCGGTGTGTAAATCTTGCCAGACACCCTACAATTTGGTTTCAGATGCTCCTTCAATAGAAGGCGTATGCGACAAGTGCGGCAGCGATGTGATCGTCAGAGATGATGACAAACCTGAAGCGGTAATGAACCGAATGAAGGTCTACGAAGAACTAACAGCGCCTGTGTTGAATTATTACAAAACACGCGCCGACGTGATCGAAATTATTGCAACAGGAACGCCTGATTCAGTGTTTGAGGAACTAACTCAAGCCATTGAAACAGGCAATTAACCGAACCAATCCCGCTTTTAGGGATATACTAGGAGAGATCGTTCTTTGAACGGTGAATCGACATCCCGAATCGCAGACGGCGGAAATACCGCTCCAGGTGCCAATTTGAAATCGGCACAGGAGTTGGAAATTATGCGTGAGGCCGGGCGGATTGTCGCGTTTGCTGTACGGAAAGCGTTCGATGCGTTAGAGCAGGGTATTACAACTCGTGAACTTGACGACATTGCTCGTCGGGCCATCGAATCGGAAGGTGCAAAGCCAGGATTTCTGGGTTTGTACGGATTCCCAGCAACGGCGTGTATATCGATAAATGAAGAGATTGTTCACGGGATTCCGGGTGATCGGGTCGTCCAAGCTGGCGATTTGGTAACTCTGGATTGTGGAGCGATAGTAGACGGGTACAACAGCGATCATGCGGTAACGCAGATTGCTGGTCTTTCAACAAGTGAGAAGGACGACCTAATCGAAACCACTCGTGAATCACTTGAAATGGGGATACGAGCAGCTCGGCCCGGTAATAGGGTTGGCGACATATCAAATGCCATCGAAAGTCATGTGCTTCCGAAGTCTTATGAACTAGTTCGTGAGTACGTTGGGCACGGAATTGGTAAGGATCTGCACGAGCCACCGCAGATTCCGAACTTTGGTCCAGCAGGGCACGGTTTGGAACTAGAGGTGGGTCTCGTACTGGCGATCGAGCCAATGGTGAATGCCGGTGGTTGGAAAACCAGAATGCTTGATGACGGTTGGACTGTTGTCACTGAAGATGACGCACTTTCGTGTCATTTCGAGCACACGGTAGCGATTACGGAGGATGGTCCGGTAGTTCTGACAGTTGAATAGGCAGCAAGCAGAACGATCCGAACTAAAAATATATTGGCAAAAAAGGAAGCAATCGAAGTTGAAGGTCTCGTAAACGAGGCGCTACCAAACGCGTTCTTCAAGATCGAACTTCCAAACGGTCACGAGGTCCTGGCTCACGCTTCAGGAAAAATCCGTAAGAACTTCATTCGAATCCTCCCCGGCGACAAAGTCTTAGTCGAACTATCGGCTTATGACCTGACCCGTGGTCGGATTACATATCGATTCAAGTAAGAGTCAACGTACGCAAGTACAAATGCACGCGACAAAAGCGCCCTAGTGCACGAGAGATAAATTATGAAAGTCAAAGCATCCGTCAAGGCCAAGCACCCTGGCAGCAAAATTGTTCGCCGTAAAGGACGCGTCTACGTGATTAACAAACTGACCCCGCGCCTCAAGGCGCGACAGGGCTAGTCGAACAACAGGAGATATAAGCCTTATGGCGATCGTCGCCGGTGTAAACATTCCGGATAACCAGAGACTCGAAATAGCACTGACTGCCATTTATGGCATTGGTCGAACCACATCTAAAAAGATCATGGAAGATTCAGGCATGACTGAATCAACTCGTGTTCGAGATCTCAGTGATGAAGAGTTGGCTAGAGTGCGAAGTGCTGTCGAGAGGACTGGACTCCTCATCGAGGGTGACCTTCGACGTGAGACTCAGCTGAACATCCGACGACTCACGGATATTCAAACACTCCGGGGTTTGCGACACCGTCGTGGCCTCCCTGTTCGTGGGCAGCGAACTAAGACCAACGCTCGAACCAAACGTGGTCGTCGTCAGACTGTTGCGGGGCGTAAGCGAGTAGCCGGTCACTAATCACGGTTAATCAGTTACTGAAACTTAGCACGGCGCTAGTCGCCAATTAGATATTTACGCTAGAGGATTACGAAGAAAATATGCCTAGACAGCGAGCACGACGGCGCGAAAAGAAGTTTGTCCCACAGGGCAAGGCTTTTATCAACGCAACGTTTAACAACACGCTCATCACAATGACCGACCCGCAGGGCAACACGATTTCGCAAAGCAGTGCTGGTGCAATGGGCTTTAAAGGCTCACGAAAATCCACCGCATTTGCAGCTCAGCGCGCAGGTGAAACGGCAGCAAGAACAGCTATCGAACACGGTCTTAAGACTGTGAACGTCATGGTCAAGGGTCCCGGCTCTGGACGTGAAGCAGCTATTCGAGCAATTCAGGGTGCTGGCATCCGAGTAGTGTCCATTCGAGACATCACTCCAGTGCCACACAACGGATGCCGACCGCCTAAGAAGCGCCGAGTCTAAATAGTCACGAACGAGCTCCTTGCCAAATAGCAGCTCGTTCCACTGACGCCGAACTAAATCGATTATTTAATAATCGAAAGATAACTCAGGAAACTAATGGCAAGGTACACCGGACCTAAATGTAAGAACTGCCGACGCTTCGGGATGAAGCTCTGCTCAAAGCCTTCAGGTAAATGTGCCTGGGAGCGACGAAAGAGTGCCCCCGGAGATAAGTCAACTCAGCAACGCCGGCGCCGTATCTCTGAATACGGAACGCAGCTGCGAGAGAAGCAGAAAGCACGCGCTATCTACGGCGTGTTGGAACGTCAGTTCCGCAACTACTACAAGAAAGCAAGTCGACTTGAGGGTGTGACAGGTGACCGCCTACTCCAGCTCCTCGAAAGCCGGCTCGACAACGTTGTGTACCGACTTGGCTTCTCTGATTCGCGACCACAGTCTCGACAAATCGTCGGGCACGGCCATATTCAGGTGAACGGCAAGAAGGTGAACATCCCTTCGTATCAGGTTAAGGCGGGCGACCGTATTAGCTGGCGCGAACAGTCGAGAAAGACTGGATTGTTCCAAATCGTGTCGAACGGCATGGGCGCAAACTCGGTAATCCCGAGCTGGCTCAACGTCGATTCTGATAAGGCCGTTGGCGAAGTTGTAAGTCTCCCGAAGACGAGCGACGTCGAACTTTCAATCGACACACGTCAAATAGTTGAGTTCTACTCAAGGAAGTAACACGCGCCGATGCTTGAACGAATGTACGGCATTACACCTCAGGAAGAATTGCCGCCAACTACGCCAGAGATCCCTGATCTCTCCATAACAATTCAGGAAAACGAAGAGGCTTATGGTCGCTTTGTTGCGGAGCCGCTCGAACGAGGATGGGGTGTCACACTCGGCAACCCTCTTCGCAGATCGCTGCTCAACTCGTTGCCAGGTACAGCCATCACGTGGGTAAAGATCGATGGGGCTCTTCACGAGTACTCAACCGTTCCTCACATGCGTGAAGAGGTTGTTGAATTTCTGCTCAACGTTAAAGGCATTCGCCTGCGTTCACTCGCCAATCGCCCCGGTCGACTTCGATTAGAAGTTGATGGTGAGGGTGAAGTCCTCGCCGGTGACATCATGGCTACTGCTGATTTTGAGATCGTAAACCCCGAGCACCACCTCGCAACTCTCGACAACTCAAGTGCTCGACTTTCTGTCGAATTCAACGTTGAACAGGGTGTTGGCTACGAGGCTGCAGGACAAGACGAAGGTCTGCCAATAGGTGTGCTCCCGGTCGACGCTATCTACACGCCAGTACGCAAAGCTAACTTCTCTGTCGAACCGACACGGGTCGGCCAGCGTTCTGATCTGGAAAAACTGATTGTTGAGGTCTGGACAGACCGCACGATCATGCCGCTTGAAGCGATGCAATCTGCAGGAAACCTGCTGATGGAACGCTTCTTCCTCTTCACACGACTCGATAAAGAGCCTGAAGAAGAGGCGAGCCCAGCAGCTGGCTTGGGTATCTCTCCCGATGTTTACAACACTCTTGTTGAAACACTTGCTCTTTCCGCACGAACGCTCAATTGCCTGAAACGCGCTGGTATCAACCGCGTAGGTGAGGTTCTTTCGATGCCTAAGGGCGAACTACTGAAAATTCGAAACTTCGGCCAGAAGTCACTCGATGAGCTTTACGACAAGCTCGCCGAGCGAGAATTTCTGCCTGAAACTGACACTTCGGACGATGCTGAAGGCGAAGCTGAGGGTGAGGGCGAAGAGCCTAAAGCCGAGGCCGATGCTGCAGCTGAAGCTACCGAGGACGCAGGAGCAGATTCCAGTGAGGCATAAACTAACCGGTCGGCAATTCGGTCGAGCTTCAGGTCCACGTAAGGCTATGTTCAGGATTATGGTCACCGACCTGCTCCGACATGGTGCTATCAAGACGACTATCGCAAAGGCTAAGGAAATTGGTCCGATTGCTGAAAAGATGGTCACGCTGGGCAAGAAGGGCACCCTTCACGATCGTCGTCAGGCTGCAGCATTCATTACCGATAAGTCGGTTCTGAAATCTGTGTTCGACGACATCGCTCCTCGTTACAAGGAACGAGCCGGCGGCTACACCCGTATCACTCGTCTTGGCGTTCGCGCCGGTGATGCTGCGGAAATGGCGTTGATCGAACTGGTTGACTAACAAGCCAGGAAATTAGATGCGCATTGGATTGGTAGTTGAGTACGCCGGAACAGAGTTCTACGGCTCACAAATTCAGACTAATGTGAGGACTGTGCAGGGCGAACTAGAGAACGCCCTTCATAGCGTCTTCAATAAAAAAATAAGAATGCACTTCGCTAGTCGTACGGACGCCGGTGTGCATGCTAGGGGGCAGGTTGGTTGTTTCAATGAAGAAACCGACATGTCGCCCGATCAGATTAGGAAAGCATTGAATCACTACATGACAAAAGACGTGCGCATTCGCTGTGCACAACTTGTCGAGGATGGACCCGAAGGGTTCGATCCACGTGGTGACGCGTCTGCACGTACCTACGTGTACACGTTCAATGATGCCCGGTCTGCCCCCGCACTAAACCGTCATTTTGTGACTCACGTGCGGAAGCCTCTCGATGCTGAAGTTATGAACATAGCTAGCCAGTCTCTGGTTGGTTCTCATGACTTCGCAGCTTTTGCTGGCTCAAGCGTTCCTATCGATGCACCTACTCGGCGCAACGTGGAATCCGCTAGTGCTACTCGCAACGGCGACAACATCGAATTCAAAATTACTGCAAATGCCTACCTGCACCAGCAGATTCGTAGGATTGCGGGAGTGCTTTACGACGTCGGACGAGGCAACGCCTCGACCGAAATAGTCGGACAATTACTCGCCTCGGAAAGCCGGGGGGCCGCATCTCACGTCATGCCTGCAGAGGGACTTTGCCTCGAAGAGATTTCATATGGTGGATCAGGAGAATGCGGATTACCTGCATTTTCTCCCACTGATTCTGCTGATCTGAGCGTAAACTAGATCGTTGAAAATAACGGACTGAACGACTGAACATGGTTACCAAGTTAAAGCAATACAACCCGAAGGCCTCCGAAATCGTGAACGACTGGCAAGTCGTTGACGCAGATGGACAGGTACTAGGCCGACTAGCAACTAAGGTTGCAACGTTCCTGATGGGCAAGCACAAGCCCACCTACGTGCCGCACATGCTCACAGGCGACTTCGTCGTCGTGCTCAACGCTTCCAAGATCAAAGTTACTGGCCTCAAGGCTGAACAGAAGATCTACAAGCGCTACAGCCAGTACCCGGGAACTCTTAAAGAGATTCCATATGCTCGAATGCAGGAACGACAGCCAACTCGAATTATCGAACTGGCCGTCAAGGGAATGCTTCCTAAGAACAAGCTAGGTCGCCAGATGATGACTCGTCTGAAGATCTACGCTGGTGCCGAACATCCTCACGAAGCTCAGATCCTTGGATCTGACCGACGTGAACAACGTGAAGCTGCTGCCGAGGCTAAGGCCGAAGCTGCTGGAAAGGCTGCTCCTAAGAAAGCTAAGCCTTCAGCCAAGAAAGCATCTGCACCAAAGGCCGAAGCCGCTGCGGTAGCAACTGAAGTAGTAGAAGCTGCTGAAGCTGCACCCCAGAAAGCTAAGCCTACTGCCAAGAAGACAGCAGCTAAGAAGCCAGCGGCCAAGGCAGCCGCAGCTAAAAAGCCAGCTGCAAAGAAGGCAACCGCCGCCAAAAAGCCAGCTGCAAAGAAACCTGCAGCTAAGAAGCCAGCCGCTAAAGCATCTAGCGACTCGGGAGAGAAATAGTTGACTAGCCAGCAGTATTACTACGGTACAGGCCGTCGAAAGACAGCCATCGCACGAGTTCGGGTTTACAACACTCCAGGTGGCGCAACCGTAAACGGTAAGCCAATCGACGAAGTATTCACCGTTGGTGCATGGCTTCGACAGGCAGTTAGCCCACTCGGTGCAACTAGCCTTACCGACAAGGTAACTATCGTTGCTAAAACTCACGGTGGTGGCTCGCACGGACAGGCTGGTGCATTCGCACACGGTCTCGCACGAGCACTCGTGGTTATGGATGAAAACTTGCGCAAGCCGCTTCGTGACGCTGGTCTTATGACCCGTGATTCTCGAATGAAGGAAAGCAAGAAGTACGGTCTTAAGAAGGCACGTAAGGCACCTCAGTACACAAAGAGGTAAGTCGCCGCAGCTTCTGTTTCTGGCCGATCGATTTCGATCATCAAAAAAGCCCTGGGCATTTGTTCAGGGCTTTTTTCGTGTTTGGGCGTTAGTCGCGCTCGTCATCGGATGACTCGGCTCTGCTTCGAAATCTCCCCCTCTAACTCCCCCACTTTGGCGGAGGACCGATTGTTCCTGTGGCTTTGGACATTCGAATCAGCACGTAACAACCAAAGTCATCCTGAATTCACTTTCAGTGTCAACCTAGTCTCATGCTCAGGGCGTCATCGGATGACTCGGTCGCTCGCGGCATTAGTCGCGCTCGTTACTTTGTAACTCGACTCCCCGTCGTAATTCTCCTACCTCAGCCCTTCCATCCGGAAGAGGACTGTCTATGTCAGTGGACTTCGTTAGGCGATGCTCAGAAGAACGATTTGGTGCATATGCCGTCCTACGCATGCTCGATCGAAACGCAGCGTGTGAGTCCCGCAAAGTCGGTGAGAAGCGAAATACCTGCGTGCGGGAACGTCTTCAACGCCAACGCCAGAACGGCGTCTTCGATCGCAGGGTCGATCTCGATGTAGGCGGCACTGTTCGTTGGCTTTAGTCGGGCAAGAATGCCCTCGAAGAGCGGTCGTATAACGTCTAAGCCGTCTTTCCCGCCATCCAAAGCCAAACTCGGCTCTCTGGTGACCTCAGCCTGAAGAGAAGGCATAGCACTTGCGAGGATATAAGGCGGATTCGACACGATTACATCGAACTGCCCCGACAACGGATCCAACAAGTCGCCTTCGTGCATTTCCAGTTCGGCGTTCAAGTCGTCTGCATTTTGCTGTGCCACGGTGAATGCTGCGGCTGAAATATCTGTTGCGTGAACTTCCGAAGCAGGCATTTCCAGTGCCAGTGAAATAGCGATCGCTCCTGAACCGGTGCAAATGTCGGCGATACGAGGGTTCTCTATTCCTCGTTCTCGTACAAACGCCAGAGTTTGGACGACGAGCTGTTCAGTCTCTGGTCGTGGGATCAGTACCGATTCGCTTACTGTGAAATTTCGTCGGTAAAACTCGGTACTACCGGTGATGTACTGAAGCGGCTCTCGAGATTCTCGCCGCACAACCATCGATTCGAGGTCGTCGAGGCGGTTCTCAGGAGGCGGATCGAGTAGCTGGCCAAGTTGCTTAGCTGCCGACCACCCGAACGCACTTCGAAGCAGTAAACGAGCGTCGATTCCTGCATCTTCGATCCCGACCGCGTCTAGTCGATGTGTGATCGATTGAATGAGTGTTGAGACGTTTTTCGTTGTCATTGATTTGTGCTTGGTAGCCGATGATGACTTACCTGTCGTCCTTCGAGAACCTCAGGATGACATTTCGATTGTCGCTGTCATGCTGAACTAGATTCAGTACCACGATCGAACTGGAATCAACTCCGCTGTAGCGGACATTCGACGAAATAAATAGTGCGGCTTTCCTGTCGCGTTATTAGAGAAACAGCGACGACCGCCTTAGTCCCCTACAGCTGCGAGTTTTCGTGCCTGCTCTTCTTGGAGAAGCGCATCGATGAAACCGTCGAGCTCACCGCTCATAACGTTCTGCATCTGGTGGCTCGTGTAGCCGATGCGGTGATCGGTAATGCGCGACTGCGGGAAGTTGTACGTGCGAATCTTTTCAGATCGATCGCCCGTTCCGACTTGTGCTTTTCGATTAGCGCTAATCTCGGCGTTGCGTTCACGAAGTTGCTTGTCCCACAATCGAGAACGAAGAATCTCCATACCTTGCAATTTGTTTTGCAGTTGAGACCGCTCGTTCTGGCACTGAACAACGAGTCCGGTAGGAAGGTGGGTAATGCGAATAGCAGTCGCCACTTTGTTCACGTTCTGGCCACCAGCACCACCGGAGTGGAACACATCGATTTTCAGTTCATTGTCTTCAATGACTAGGTCAAGCTCTTCGGCTTTGGGCATCACTGCTACCGTGGCGGTTGAAGTGTGAATTCTGCCTTGTGATTCGGTTTCGGGAACACGCTGAACCCGGTGCACTCCGCTTTCAAGATGCAATCGCTGGTAGGCACGTTCGCCTTCGATTTCGAACGTGACTTCTTTTATACCGCCCACACCGGTACCGTTTTCACTGAGCACTTTCATCTTCCACTTACGGCTCTCAGCATAGCGCTGGTACATGCGGTAGACCTCGGCGGCGAAGAGCCCTGCCTCATCTCCTCCGGCGCCAGCACGAACTTCGACGACGGCATCGGCGAGTTCCGTTTCGTCTTTTGGAAGAAGTTCGAGTTTGATATCGGCAAAAAGGGTATCGAGCTTTTCTTTTAGCTCGTCTGCTTCTGCATTCGCCATTTCGAGAACTTCAGGATCGGTTTCTTCCACAATCATCTCCTGCGCACCGTCGAGATCGGTCTGAGCGCTCGCCATCTCGTTCCAGAGTTCAACCACATGCTGTAGCTGGCTGTATTCCTGACCCAGTTTACGAATAGCGTTGGGATTCGAAGCTGTCTCAGGCTGAGACATCAAGCGTTCAACTTCGCCGTGGCGTTCGGCGATTTCTTTTAAGCGGGCTTCCATTGATTGCTGCATAGTTTGAGGTTACCAGTAGTACGAATAAAGCGTGAATATGAACAGCGGTTCAGACGAGGTGGAAATCTTGAATTTCGCTACTGGTTTCCTGCTGAAAGAACATGTGCAGCAATGGAAGCAGCATCGAGAGCTACCTCGGACTGATCGCCACCTTGTGCAAGGTTTTTGACTGATACCACGCCGTTTTCAACTTCACGATCACCAATGATCACGATGTTCGAAGCGTTCTGCTGGTTTGCGTAACGCATTTGCGCTTTCATCGATCGCTTTGGGGCGAGTACTGTCGAAACGTTTGCAGCTCGTAAGCCCGAAGCCAGAGCCGCCCCTGCAACACCTGCATCGCCTAGTGTGACAACCACGATGTCAGGTCCTTTCGATGAAGTCACGGGAAGTTCCTGTTTTTTGAGTTCAAGAATCAAGCGTTCGAGTCCACCAGCGAATCCAATCGCCGGGGTTTCCTGTCCGCCAAGAATGCCCATGAGTGGATCGTAACGCCCACCGGCGATTAATGTTCCCTGGCTGCCCGATACTTCGGACGGCTCAAACTCAAAAACGGTTCGGTTGTAGTAATCTAGACCCCGAACTAATCGGTGATCGACTTTATAAGAAAATCCTGGATATACGTTTTTGAGATTATCGAGCAGCACCAATAGTGCATCCCAGTGCTCTTTCGCTTCGCCGTTTATGTAATCGACCGACTTTGGTGCGGCGTCGGCAAGTGCCTGGGTTTCTTTCGCCTTCGAGTCAAGCACTCGAAGTGGTGCACGGTTTAGTCGATCTCGGTCGACTTTCGGAAGCTGGTCTGGCACGCCTAGAAAGTATTTTTCTAGATCGGAAATGTAATCGGCTCTACCCTCTGAATCGCCAAGACTGTTGATTCGAAGAGTGACGTTCTTTATTCCAAGATCGGCAATGTACTTCCAACCTAGTTCGATGATTTCAGCATCGACTTCCGGTGAAGGATCGCCGATTGCTTCAACGCCGAACTGGTGGAACTGTCGAACGCGACCCGCTTGCGGACGTTCGTAGCGGAACATCGCTGCCGCGTAGTACATGCGCACCGGTTGCGGAAGATTATGTAGCCCGTTTTCGATGTATGCCCGGCAAACCGATGCGGTGCCTTCCGGACGGAGAGTGATCGAATCGCCACCGTGGTCCTCGAACGAATACATCTCTTTTTGGACGATATCAGTTTCGTTACCTACGCCACGTTCGAATAGATTCGTATCCTCAAAAGTGGGCGTGTCGATTCTTCCGTATCCAAACTGATTCGCCACTTTGCGAGCTACGTCGTAAACGTGATCCCAATATGGTTGGTCGTCAGGGAGTATGTCGGCGGTGCCTCTTGGGCGTTTGAAGTTCATACGAATGATTGTCTCTTAAACGAGGTCACCAGCACAGGGTTGTGCTGGTGACAAAATCACGATTTGTTCGGAGATGATTCTCCCTCTCTCGCAGGGAGAGAGTTAGAGGGCGGGTAGAATCCTTAGCCGGTTTGAACGATGTCGTCGTCTGGCGAATTCACCCACACCCTAGCCCTCTCCCTCACAGGGAGAGGGGGATAGAACAATCTAGCTACCCAAGCCTGCCTGTTGGTAGATCTTGCCTTCAGTCTTGATAGCTGGTGCGTAGACCATTCGAGCCTTGTTCATCTCTCGAATATTCTCTGCGCCAACGTAACCCATGCAAATCTGCAAAGCTCCAACCAAGTTCAGCGTACCGTCGGTGCGTGATGATGGTCCATAGAGAAGTTGATGCAAGCTGTACTCTGTACCCATGTTGATTCGGGTTCCACGAGGAAGTGAATCGTGCCATGCTGCCATGCCCCAGTGGAAGCCCTTTGCAGGAGCTTCTTCGGTCTTGGCGAACGGGCTGCCGATCATTACGGCGTTTGCACCGGCGGCGAATGACTTACAAACGTCACCACCAGTTCGGATACCACCGTCAGTGATGATAGGAATGTACTTGCCAGTTTCCTTGAAGTAATCATCTCGGGCTGCAGCACACTCGATAGTGGCGCTTACCTGGGGGATGCCGATGCCCAGAACTTCACGACTTGTGCAAACTGATCCGGGACCAACACCGACCATAACGCCAGCGATTCCCTGCTGCATCAGTTCCTTGGTTACTTCGTAAGAAACAGTGTTTCCAACGAGAACCGGAACGTCGAGGTCCTTGATCAGGTCAGCAAACACTAGACCCTTGAGGCTCTTCGATGAGTGTCGAGCCGTAACTACGGTTCCCTGCACAACAATCATGTCTGCACCGGCTTCGACAGCCAGAGGAGCCATTCGCTTCGCGTTCTGCGGTACGAAGGAGACAGCAGCAATTCCGCCGCCCTTTTTCACTTCTTCGACCTTCTTCGCAATAAGCTCAGGCTTCTGTGGTGCGGCGTAGATTCGCTGCATGATCGCCGTCGCCTCTTCACGAGGGGAGGCAGCGATCTCTTCATATATCGCCGTGGTGTCTTCATAGCGGGTGTGTAGCCCGTCCATATTCATCACAGCCAAGCCGCCAGCTTTGGTCATTTCGATAGCGAATTTTGGATCAACCACAGCATCCATTGCAGACGCTATAAACGGGACATCTAGCTTGATTCCGTCGAAATTCGTCGAAAGGTCGGCCATTTCCGGGTTAATCGTGATATCGCCGGGAGAAATAGCTACATCGTCAAATCCGTATGCGGGCTTAAGTTCCTTGAAGTTACGTGGCACCTTAGGGATTCCTCACATCGGTTACGAGCCGAATTTGTTATTCCTACTAAGAAATTGGCCTTCCGGCACGTCGGTGTCCGGAGGTGGTTACGAATTTCGCCGCAGGTAAATTCGAACTTAGTATACGCCCAGATATTTCGCTTGGTACACCCTGAAATTAAGGCAACGTTAAAGGTCGTAAAAGACATAACAACGCTATGCTAGCCTGACTATTCAGTTCGATAATCTGAGCACGATAATTATCAATTACCCGCCTGGCAGAACACGCCAGATGTATTCGGTAGAAATATGAACTATTCAGGCAGGATAACCGACATCAACGGTATAACGGTTGGGCACCACACCGATCTTGAAAATGGAACCGGATGTACGGTGATTCTCTGTGATGAACCGGCCAACGCTGGCATGGAAGTGAGAGGTGCAGCTCCGGGCAGTCGGGAGACGGCACTATTGGATCCTCTCGCAAGTGCGCAGTGGGTAAACGCCATCACTCTCACTGGCGGTAGTGCGTTTGGTTTGGATTCACCAGGAGGCGTTGTTCGCTATCTGGAAGAGCAGGGTGTTGGAGTGCAGTTCGGCCGAACGCGTATCCCGCTCGTTCCAGCCGCGGTTGTATTCGATCTAGGATTCATCAACTCAAAAGTACGACCCACCGGAGATGACGGTTACACCGCAGCCGCCAGTGCTTCCAAAGATTTCGCTGTCGGTAACGCCGGGGCAGGCACCGGATCGACCGTCGCCAAACTGCTCGGTGCAGACGCTTCTATTAAAGGCGGAATCGGAACCGCTTCAGTCCGAATGCCAAACGGAGCAACAGTTGGAGCACTGATGGTCGTGAACGCCATTGGCGGCGTGGTTGATCCAACGACAGGCGAAATCGTTGCGGGTCCTCAAACCGATGGCGGCTTTGCCGATTCGATTGATCTCATGATTGATAGCCCGCCTAAAGATCGAGGATTCTTCCGCAATACAACGATTGGCGTTGTTGTCACCGATGCCCCTCTCGACAAGATCGGCGCAACTCGGCTCGCAATCGCCGCACAAGATGGAATCGCACTCGCTATACGTCCATCGCACACCGCGAACGACGGCGACACTATGTTTGGTCTTTCGACGGGAACGCACTCAGAGACAGTGCCGGGTGATGTGTTGCACGCAGCTGCGCTAAAAGCCGTTACCGGTGCGATTTTGAACGCAATCGATTCTGCCGAAACCCTCGGTGGAGTTATGTCGGCAGCCGACGCTAAATCGGCTCAAACGAAACGAGGAGAATAATGAGTCCTCTTCCTGAACTGAACAAAGAATCGCCCATAGCGGTGCTTGCTGCGGGGCGACTCGGATCAAGCCTCGCTATCGCGCTTTCGAAAGCCGGTTACAACGTGGCGGCTGTAACGAGTCGGCAGGCAAGCCACCGCAAGTGGCTTATCGGTCAAATATCAAACGCTATCGTTGTCGAAAATGTTCAAACTGCAGCCAACGTCGCCAGCATTGTATTAATCACTGGTCCTGACGCCCACATCGAAGAAATATGTTCAGAGGTCGAGTGGCGATCGCATCAGGCTGTAGTTCACTGCGCTGGAGTTCTACCGCTCGCAGCTTTGGACGAAGCACGAGTTGCCGGTGCGGAAACGGCTGGGTTTCATCCGCTTCAAACATTCCCGACCAACGACTCTTCGGAACGATTGAAAGATGTTTCATTTGCCACAGAATCGGCAAATCCAGCGCTTTTCTATTGGCTTCGATTACTTGCGACCGACCTTGGAGGTTCCGCATTCAGGATTGAATCATCACAGCGAGCGGCGTATCACGCCTCTGCAGTGATGGCATGCGGTCTGTTGGCTGGTCTCACTGGACTTGCTGCCGAAATGTGGGAGCCGCTTGGAATCGATCGCGCAGACGCACTGAAACGCATGATTCCCTTGCTGCGAGCAACTGTCGATGCCCTAGACGAAAAAGGACTTCCCGACGCGATAACTGGTCCATTCGTTCGGGGGGATGCCGAAACAGTCGCTACACACTTGGCCGCGACTTGGGAAAAGTCGTCAGAAATCGGCAAGGCTTACTCCGCTCTAGCGCTGGCATCGTTGCACATCGCCAAAGAGCAGGGCGGAATGTCAGGATCGGCGTTTGAAAGCTTAAAAACGCTGCTTTCTGACGAAAATCAAACTTAGGACCCCCACAAAATCCTTAAAATGAGTAATAATGACCTAACGCAAGTGAACTAAGGCTTGGCGGCTAGCAAGGTGCAGTCGACCGGGAGCGGAGGTACACGAATGGCTTTACGCCGAATCACAACCCACAAGATTCAGCAGATGAAACGCCGTGGCGAGCCGATCCCAATGGTGACGGCATACGACTACACGGCAGCTCGCATCGTCGACGCATCAGGGATTCCTATGATCCTCGTTGGAGACAGCATGGGGCATGTTGTTCTTGGTCACGACTCGACAATTCCAGTAACCGTTGACGACATCGTCAGCGCGTCGGCTGCAGTTGTTCGCGGTACGACCAACCCTCTCATCGTTGCTGATATGCCGTTTCTTAGCTACCAGATCGATGCTGAAACGGCTCTACGAAATGCCGCACGCCTGATTCAAGAAGGCGGAGCGCAGGCAGTAAAACTTGAAGGCGGCAAGACGGTTGCCCCTATTGTTCGTCGGCTCGCAGATGCTGGATTAGCGGTGATGGGTCATATTGGTCTGACACCGCAGCATGTGAATAAACTCGGTGGTTACCGGGTGCAAGGGAAGTCAGACTCAGCAGCTAACGCGGTTCTCGAAGATGCAATTGCACTTCAAGAAGCTGGAGCGTTCGCAATTGTTCTCGAACTAATTCCTGTCGAACTGGCTAAGAAAATCACTCAAACACTCGATATTCCTACGATTGGAATTGGCGCAGGTGTTCACTGTGATGGTCAAGTTCAGGTTTTCCACGACATGCTTGGTCTAGATCCCGACTTTAGGCCACGTCATTCAGGAAAATACGCCGACTTGGCTCCAATCATTCGAGCTGCTCTCGAGCAGTACAGTGATGATGTTCGCGAGGGAACGTTTCCGACCGACGCGCAGTCGTTCTACTCCGATGAATCCCGAGTTAATTCAAAAGCCGCAAACCCCGTCGAACTCAGCGACTAGATCATGCAAGTAATTCGTACTGCCGCGGATATGCGGGGAGTTAGGCGCGGGCTCACTGGAACAGTAGGACTCGTTGCTACCCTAGGCGGTGTTCACCGCGGACATACTGCGCATTTGGACACAATTCGCCCGCACTGTGATGTGATGATCGGATCGCTATTTCTGAATCCAACGCAGTTTGGCGAAAACGAAGATCTTTCGACTTATCCTTCGCACGACGCTTCTGACCTCGCTGAATTTGAAAAGCACGGAGCCGACTTCGTGTTCGCTCCTTCAAAGGATGAGATATACCCTCCGGGCGAAGTCCTTGCAGCCGTTAATCCTGGCCCAGTTGCGAACTTACTGGAAGGTGCGCACCGAGCTTGTCACTTCGAGGGAGTAGCAACTGTAGTCGCCCGCCTGTTTTCGATCATCTCGCCAACCAAAGCTACGTTTGGCGAGAAAGATGTCCAGCAGCTTCGTGTCATTCAACACGTAAACGAATCACTAGGTTTCGGCATAGAAATTATCCCGATTCCGACGGTTCGTGAAGAAGACGGGCTCGCCATCAGCACTCGTAATGCTTATTTATCACTTCCAGAACGAAAAGCCGCAACGATTCTTTTCAAAGCACTAACAGTCGTCAAATTATCGTTCGATTCAGGCGAGAGATCTGGTGAAGTGTTGCGGTTCATGCTCGATTCGATATTAGCCGGAGAGCCATTGGCTGAAGTTGACTACGCATCGATAGCCGATGTCGACACTTTCGAAGAGCTAGACCACGTCGATCACACAGCACGGGCGTTGTTAGCAGTAAAAATAGGCAATGCTCGGCTCATAGATAACTTCCTACTTGCGTAGGTACGTCAGTCGATACCCCCCCCCTCTCCACTTCGCTTTGCGGAGTTTATTCCGATGGAAATCCGGGGAGGAGGTAAGACGAGGAAACGTTCGCGAATGTAGAAAGACCAATTGTCAGCAAATCAACCACCACAACCGCTGGGTTACCTCTACGATTTAACGCATGAAAATTCTTGTAACTAACGACGATGGCTTCGACAACCCCGCGATTTGGTCACTAGTGCGGGCGGTAAAAGATCTCGGCGAAGTGACAGTCGTCGCTCCCGCTGCCAATCAGTCGGGCGTTGGCACAGCGCTGACGCTCAGAACTTCACTGAAAATCAATGAAGCCCCGAGTCGAGTCGACGGCGTGAAATGCTACGCAGTCAGTGGTACTCCCGCCGATTCTGTCGTTTTAGGACTAGAGCACATCTTCGTTGGTGGTGCCGATGTTGTGGTATCGGGCATAAATCCCGGCTTCAACACTAGTCGCAACGTTTTCATATCAGGCACGATGGGTGCGGCAATACAGGCTGCGGCAAAAGGCGTGAAAACCTGTGCATTCTCGATGGATGTCGAAGGTGATTTCGACGACTCAACAGTTAAAGCCGTTATTGCTGCGATCACTACTGAACTCCTTAGTACAGAAACTGAGCGAGGGGCACTGTTCAACGTGAATATTCCCAGATTTTGTGACACTCCAATAGAAGGAATTGAAGGTGCTGCTCCAGCTCCTTCTGAGTTAAAGAGTCTCATCAAGTCACACAGCGATGGAGGATACGAAATTATTTCCGGTCTTGCGGTGAACATCGATAGACTAGAACTGGCTCCCGGAACCGATCTTGAAGTGCTGAGCCGCAATAGAATTGCGATTTCTTCATTCGAAGGCCCAACGCTCGCTCACCAGCCTGAGGATCCGACACTTCAGAGAATGATTGAAGCTGTGAAACGCGTTATCGGTTGACGAGTGGGACTCTATTATTCAGAATCTTGCCAGAAAGTATTTTTTCGATCACCGACATGGGATCGATTTCATCTGGAGAGAGGAATTTCCATGCTTTACGAACTACGCGTGTACGAATGCCTACCGGGTCGACTGCCTGCAATTAACGCTCGATTCGCCGATCATACGACTAAGCTTTTTGAAAAGCACGGAATCAAGAACATCGGCTACTGGACTACCGATGTCGGCGAGAGCAATCACGAGCTGACTTATATGGTGGCGTTCGAGGATGCAAATCAGCGAGTCGCCGCATGGGACGCGTTCCGTAACGACCCTGAATGGGCGAAGGTCGCAGAAGAGTCACACAAGGACGGACTGATCGTGAAGAACGTTCGTAACCAGTTGCTCACGCCTACGCCGTATTCTCCACTGCAATAATAGTTCACCATAGTCAGTTGATTGCCTGAGAATCGGTGATCGGTGGCACAATCAAGTCAATAAAAAATGCCAAATATTCAGAGACTTAAAAATCTATCGGGCCAGGCTTATATCGTGGGTGTTGGTGAATCGAACAAGCTCGGTAAGGTTCCCGAAAAATCGCCACTGGCACATCATTCAGAAGCCGCTATCAACGCGTTGGATGATGCAGGGTTCGAGTTATCTGACGTGGATGCACTATTCACTGCTGGATGGTCTACGTTGGACGTTGCTGAGTATTTGGGTATTCAACCTCGCTACACCGATAGCACGTCGGTGGGCGGATCATCATTCGTGATTCACGTTGCGCACGCACTCGCCGCCATTGCTGCTGGTTACTGTGAAGTCGCACTGATCACACATGGGCAGTCGGGGCGCAGCGATAGGGCGCCGATTCCACGGAATCCCGGCACACCGATGGTGCAGTACGAGGCGCCGTACGGCATCATAGGTCCGCCCGTTTCGTATGCGATGGCTGCTCGTCGTTACATGCACCAGTACGGTGAAGATAGAACACGGCAAGCCATGGCAGAGATTGCTGTTTCAACTCGCAAATGGGCGAATCTGAACCCGATGGCGTATTTCTACGACAAGCCGACCACGTTCGATGATTACCACAACTCGAAGTGGGTGGCTTGGCCGTTTCATCTGCTCGATTGTTGTCTAGTGACCGACGCAGGAGCAGCGATCGTTATTACGACTCCTGAACGAGCGAAAAACGCTAAAAACGGTAGTGTGAAGATTCTTGGTGCGGGCGAAGGCCACGATCATTCCGGTATTTCACAAATGCCAGATCTCACAAGTGCGTTCGGTAGGCACACAGGCCCCCAAGCGCTGGAGATGGCGGGTGTATCGCACTCAGATATCGATTTGGCGATGATCTACGATTCATTTACGTACACGGCTTTGGTCAGTCTCGAAAACCTCGGGTTCTGTGGACCGGGCGAAGGTCCTGATTTTGTCGCCTCGCAGCGAACTGCACCGGGTGGCGATTTCCCTATGAACACCAATGGTGGCGGACTTTCGTACACCCACCCAGGCATGTACGGCATCTTCACAGTTGTTGAGGCGGCACGACAGCTACGAGGTCAGGCGGGTGAACGACAGTTGGAAGATTGCAATTTGGCGGTGGCTCACGGTACTGGCGGACTTTTATCATCGACAGGAACAGTCGTATTGGGGGCTAACTAGATATGAAGAACGCAACACCAAAACCTCAGCCAGTTCCACAACCTGAATCCGATCGATACTGGGAGGGTCTCAAGAACGAAGAAATCTGGCTTCAGCGATCTAAGGCGACTAGTGAGTTCCAGTTTTACCCAAGAAACTTCTCGATCTCTGATCCTGAAACGGGAGAAGAAGGCATCGAATGGGTGCAAGCATCGGGCAAAGCTGAGCTATTTACGTTCGCCATAGTCCACGCCGCTCCGCATATGAGTTTTGTCGGTGATGTGCCGTACATAACTGCTCTGGTTCAACTGGAAGAAGACGTAATCGTGCCGACGAATATTGTCGGGATTACACCCGAACCTGAGTCTCTTCAGATCGGTATGGCGCTAAAACCAGTGTTCGAACACGACTCTGACGGACAGACGCTATTGAAGTTCACTCCGGCCTGAATCTCGTTGTGTAAACCAATCGACGTAGTTTCGCGAGCAATGCCGAGTTAGAATTATTATTTCGTCACACGAACTGTTTCTCGTGACGGGTAACGAATTACGAATCTCGACCATGAAAACAAGAATGATTGCTTCAAACTTCGCACCTGCGAGAGACGACACTCGCCGTCTGCTTCGACGACTCCGAACCAAGGGTGCATAAGCACCCCGCAAATACTCGCTTTCTTCTTGTCCTTTTTTTATTCGAGTCGAGGTCACACTCACGATGATCAATCACTTTCTAAAACTCAGCGACATCGCGCCTGAAGAAATTCAGCCGATTCTTGATCGCGCAATTGCTCTGAAATCTGGGACTACTAGCAACGCACTTGTCGGCAAGTCAGTGGCGATTTTGTTCGAAAAACCTTCACTTCGCACGAAGCTATCGTTCTGGGTGGGCACTGAGAAACTCGGCGGGAGCCCCGTTCATTTCGCACCTGAAGAGG
>JABHBJ010000045.1 GCA_018673955.1 Chloroflexota bacterium
ACCCATGCAAGCGTCTTCGATTGCGGTGTCGCGTTCGAACTTGTTGGTGCGACGTTCAACTGCTCCCATTACCCACTCGGCGATAGGGTCGCCAAGGATGTATCGTGCACCGTCGATAGAGTGAGTGCCCCAGTTGGCTAGACCTTCTTTTACCCGGAGGTCGGCACGAAGTGGAATTCCGATTGCGCCATCTTCAACCAGCTCTTTCGCCCTCTCCCAACCGGGAGTGAATCGTCGCTGGTGAGAAATGGCGAGTTTCACGCCGTTGGCTTCACAAACATCGACCATAGCGTCGGCGCGCGCCATGCCGATCGCCATCGGCTTTTCGCATATGATTCCTTTGACCGAAGGTCCAGCGGCGACTTCCGCAGTAACGGTGTCGTGAAGCAGATGCCATACGCAAACGCTCACGATGTCGGGCTGTGCCTTTTCGAGCATTTCGGCAACTGTTGCGTAGCCCTCAGGAATTCCGTACTCGGTCATGTACATGTTGCGAGCCGCCTCAAGCGGGTCGGCTACGGCTACGACATCGACATTGTCGAGTCGTTCGTAGCCCTGCATGTGTGCTTGACCGATGGATCCGCAACCAACGATTGCGGCTTTATATTGTTTCGACATTGACTAATATCCTACGCCGATAAGGGTTTGTGACTGAAAAGATATGCGTGCGGGAGTTTACGCCTGATTTCGAGTCGAGCGGGTACGAAAACGCCGGACATCGAGCCGGAGTCATGATGTTTAGACGAAGAACGCTGGGAGATTGTCTGCGATGCCCAAGATGAACATTGATCCTAGAACTATGCTGAAGACAGCAATCACGATGCCAAGAGCAGTGTGGAACCTGTGATGTCGGTCGGCACCAAGGAGGCCGGTGGTTGTGGCGATGGCGATGAGGGTGTTCGACATTATGAGACCGACGACAAATGCGATCAATAGGAAGCTGCCGGTGAGGGCGGAAGTGGCTCCCGCTGCCGCGGCAAGGAGTAGCGCTTGGCTGCCGGTTTCGGCTCCGATACCGTGCACTACACCGATCGAAAGCGAAGCCCCTGAGCCGTATTCACGCTTAGCGTTACCGGTTGCTAGTTCCTTACCGGGTTTATTTCGATTGATCTTACGGTAAGAGGATTTTACGAGATCGAAGACGAGCATCCATCGACTTCGCATCACTAGGCGGCCGTTGTTCCTCGCCATCGACCAGATGAGCCACGCACCGAGTATTAGGAGAGTTATTCCGACTACTGGTTCCATGTAACCGTCGACCCATTCAGGTAAAAGCGTTCCGAACCATATTGCTAGCATCCCGAGGACGACCACGACGGCTGCGTGGCCGAGTGCGTAGAGCGTGCCCATTAAAAGGCTGCGTTTGTGATTCGATTGGGAACTGGTGACGTCTGAGATCGCAGCGATGTGATCCCAGTCAATGCCGTGGCGTAGACCTAGCCCGAGGCCGGTTCCGAGAAGTGCAATGCCGATTTCAGGCGACAGATCAAGCTCCAGCGAGTGTAATCACAGAATGTAATGAACGATTGTGACGCGAGGTGATCACGATTGATGAAAGAACAGTAAATGCAATTAACCGCACATGCAAACTTTTGCATATAGGCATACAGGTAATGATGATCCTTGGTATGAATTTGAGCGGACTGTCTTTAGGTGATACCCGGTGACTATTTGTCGGTTGTTTGATTCGCTTTGAAATATCAAAATAGATGGTGATAGCTGACATATCGGTTGGATAATCTCGTCCCTGTCCGGCTGGTCTCGATACGCTAATCTGCGCTCAAAGTTGCTCACGGCTGCTTATAATCCTGAGTTATTCACGAGATAATTGTTCGCTATCTAAAAAACCTAAAAAGAATTAGCTAAATGAAACAAGCCTTGATGGTCGTCGGAGGATGGCCGGGTCACACGCCCGAAAAGAGTGCGGATGTCTTCACCCCGCTGCTCGAAGATGCTGGATTCAACGTACAGCGCGAGACGTCGCTCGACGCCTATCTTGACGCTGATTTGATGGATACGCTCGACCTTATCGTGCCGATATGGACGCAAGGTCAGATAGCGAAGGAGCAGCTTGAGGCGCTGATGGGCGCGGGGCACTCCGGCGTTGGAATTGCCGGTTGGCACGGCTGTATGGCAGATTCGTTTAGGTTTGAACCTTCATACCAGTTCATGGTCGGAGGTCAATGGGTCGCACACCCAGGCGGAGTGATCGATTATGAAGTTAACATCACGAATCACGATGATCCGATCACGCAAGGGATGTCTGATTTCAAGATGCACTCTGAGCAGTACTACATGCACGTAGACCCTTCGAATGAAGTGCTTGCGACAACAACTTTCTCAGGGGACCAGGCGGGGCAGTACTGGATCAAGGATGTCGAGATGCCGGTGTACTGGAAGCGAACTTGGGGCAGCGGGCGAATTTTTTACGGATCGGTTGGACACGTTTTTGGAGATTTTGATGTGCCTGAGGCGCGAGAAATCATGCGAAGGGGAATGTTGTGGGCTGCACGATGAAACGACAACGCGTTGGTGTGATTGGGTGCGGGGTGATCAGCGGGATTTATTTCCAAAACTTGACTCAGTTTGACGCTGTCGAAGTGGTTTCATGTGCTGATCTGAATCCAGCAGCTTCACAGGTAGTCGTAGATAAATATCCGTCGATCAAGGCAGTTTCGACCGAGGAGATGCTTGCTGATTCTTCGATAGATATAGTGCTCAATCTCACGCAGCCTCAGTTTCACTTCGACGTAATGAAGGCCGGTATTGCAGCTGGCAAACATGTTTACGGTGAGAAGCCATTGAGCGTTTCGTTCGATGATTCGGTCGAGATTCTGAGGCTTGCGGATGAGGGGGGCGTTCGGGTCGGATGTGCGCCGGATACATTTTTAGGAGCTGGTATTCAGGCCTGCCGAGAATTGATAGATCAAGGTGCGATTGGTCAGCCGATTGGGGCGACAGCGTTTTTCACGACACCGGGTCACGAGCGGTGGCATCCCGCGCCAGATTTTTATTATCAAATTGGCGGTGGTCCGATGCTAGACATGGGACCGTACTACATGACGGCTCTTGTGAATTTGATGGGGCCTGCTAAATCAGTTTCAGGATCCGCTCGGATCACGTATCCGCAGAGGATTATTACCAGTGAGCCGAAGAACGGCACTAAAATCGACGTTGAGATCCCGACGCATGTTAGTGGGGTCGTTGATTTTGCCAACGGAGCAGTTGCTACGGTCATGACGAGCTTCGATGTTTGGGGATCACGACTTCCTTTCATTGAGATATATGGTAGTGAAGGATCATTGTCGGTTCCAAATCCGAACAATTTTGGCGATCGGGTGCAAATCCTTACTCGGGATACTGAGGAGTGGAAAGACATTCCGTATTCACGGCCGTTCTCGGAAAACTCTCGCGGTCTTGGTGTTGCCGATATGGCAGCAAGTATTTCTGCAGGTGAACCGCATAGGGCGAATGGTGTAATGGCGTCGCATGTGTTGGAAATATTGCACGCGTTTGGTCGAAGTTCAGATTCTGGTATGCGAATAGACTTAACAACGACCTGTGAGCGCCCTGAGGCGCTTCCGGTTGATGCGTTGGCATTCGGGAAATAGCGAACTGCTACCGAATAGGCTGTACTAAGAGGACTAACCCAAAAACTAAGTTGAACTAGGTATTTGTGGTACCGAAGGTGGGAGTCGAACCCACACGGGTGTTACCCCAATGGATTTTGAATCCGTTAGCCCGTGTAATGCCACTGTTCTCTGGAGCTCGCCTGCAGCTCTAGTTCTCGTGGGGTGAAC
>JABHBJ010000044.1 GCA_018673955.1 Chloroflexota bacterium
CTTTTCTAATAGGGCGTACTTGTTATTTCTTGCCGGTTCGATTGGATTTTCAATCTTGTGGGTCTGTCCACCATGAGTCTCTGTAAACCATTCATTCAGACTCGGTCCTCGTCCGACTCGAATCACACCCTAGCGTGAAAGCCGTGAGCTACCCGGGTCTAAAGTCCAGCCCTTACAACGAACTCGCCAGCAAATACACGCTGCGAGGTTCCGGTGCGATGTTGAACTTTGAATTGAAAGGTGGATATGACGATGCAGTCACATTCATCGACAGCTTGAAACTGGCGAGCCACCTAGCAAACGTCGGTGACGCTAAGACGCTCGTGATTCATCCTTCATCGACCACTCACCAGCAGTTGGGCGAAGAAGATCAACTCGCCTCCGGCGTAACGCCAACAATGGTTAGAGTTTCGGTTGGGCTTGAGCACATAGAAGACATCAAAGAAGACTTCCAGTCTGCTTTCGGCGCGATCGGCTAGAAAAACAGATACATCAGAGCCGATCACGAACTGTTATTTTCGTTCGTGATCGGCAATTTTTGCAATGACACTAATTCTTCCAACCAATTACCATGCGCTTCCCCAAATAGAACAGAATCGCGTGAAATGGGTACCTGTTCCGCAGGCTGAAAAGCAGGATATTCGACCGCTGCGGATTGGCATCATGAACATCATGCCGCTCGGAGAGCAGTATGAATTGAACCTTCTTTTGCCGCTCGGACTATCGGTTTTACAGATAGAACCTGTGTGGATACGTCTGGAATCTCATCAGTACAAAACTTGGGAACCTGGTCATCTCGACGATCACTACGTTACTTACCCGGAGGCGACCAAAGACTCAGCATTGGATGGATTGATTATTACTGGTGCCCCGGTCGAACATCTCAAATTCGAAGAAGTGGGCTATTGGAGTGAGTTCACTGAAATAGTGAAGCATGCGCGCCAGAATACACCAAGCACTCTTGGAATCTGCTGGGGTGCGTTCGCGCTGGCGTACTTAGAAGGCATTAGCAAGATAGATTTCGAGCGTAAACTTTTCGGTGTATTCGAGCTGAACAATCTCGACCAAGAGCACCACATCATGGGTGCTATGGACGACGCATTCCTTTCGCCACAAAGTCGTATGGCTGGCATGTCAGACGATGAACTTGTTCTAGCAAGAGATCAAGGGAAAATCAATCTTCTCGCGCATGGGTCTGAGTCAGGCTATTCGATCTTTGAGACCACAGATCGAAGAGTTTTGATGCACCAGGGGCACCCGGAATACAGCTCCAGCCGACTGGCGTACGAAGTGATCAGAGACGCCGATGAAGCGTCGGTTTCTCCTGTGGAAAATTTCGACCCATCGAACCCGGTTAATCGATGGAGAATGCACCGAAACACGTTCTTCCACCAGTGGCTGCGCTATTGCTACACCCAAATCAGCATGGGCTCGGACGACTAGTTCTTGAATATTCATCCCCATCTCTTGGCCTCGCCGTCGCTACCGCGGACGACATAGTGATGAGGCGTGCACGATGAGCGAATTGTTCGGCACGTGTCGTTAAAATGCGTTTCGAACTGACCTGCATAATCATCTGGTCCACTCACACCATCTTCGGGTGAAATGTAGTATTTCGACTGCTGATCATGTCCGGCATCCAAAGGGTGCTAATAGAGAGCCGCAGATGGAGCAGCCAAATTCCAGACACCTCAATTGACAAATCACCTGAATCACAGGGAATATTTGGATTCGGCAGAATTTATCGAGGTTGGTACGTCATAGGAGTATCAGCGCTGTCGATCGGCGCTGTGCTCGGCACCGTACAGTTTGCCTTTGGATTCTTCGTTACACCCCTTGAAGAAGAGTTCGGCTGGACGCGAACCCAAGTCAACGTATCGCTAAGCATCGGAGTTGTGACCAGCTTCCTTTCACCAGTTATTGGCAATTTGATGGATCGATTCGGTGCGAAGTGGACGATGGGCGTATCGATTCTTATGGTTGCCAGTGCGTTTCTGCTTCGATCGGTGATGACCGAGCTTTGGCAGTTCTATCTCTTCAGCGGAATCATGTTCGCTGGCACGCCCGGGGCGACGATGATGCCAGCAGGCCGGCTCGTTTTTACGTGGTTCCCTAAGACTCGCGGCCGGATGATGGGCATAGTGACTTCGGGTAATAATATCGGAAGCGCACTCGCCGTTCCGATCATCGCTGTTCTGATCGGGTTTGTCGGCTGGAGGTGGACATGGGCACTTATGGGTATCGCTTTAATTGGCATAGCGATGCTTGTGTTATTGGTTATTCGCGACAACTCGAATTCTGTTTCACAAGAACGAGGCAAACGCTGGGCTCCATCTGGCGCTTCGGAAGATGAAACATCAGGTTTAAGCAATGGTATGAGCGTTTCGGCGGCAGTACGAACTTCTACGTTCTGGTTTTTAGTGATCGGAATGACCCTTCAGCAGTTCGTTCGAACGGGTATTGTGAGCCAAATGGTACCCCACCTTGAGCAAGTTGGTTTCTCACGGGCGGTAGCTGCATCGATGATGATAGTTCTAGCGATATTTGCGGCATCGAGCAAGCTGATATTTGGTCGACTTAGCGAATCAATCACAGCCCGAGTGTCGTTCATAGTAATCATGATTCTTCAAGGAATTGGGCTTTCGGTCCTGCTCGTATCAGACGGCTCCGTGATCACATGGGTGGCAATCGTCGTGTTTGGCTTAGGCATGGGCGGTGTGGGTGCGTTAACGCCGTTGGTGATATTCGATATGTTTGGGCTCAAGCAATTCGGCAGTATCATGGGGCTTACTCGAATGTCGATTGCAATACCGATTTTCCTAGGTCCAATACTCGCAGGAATGATTTTTGATTCGAAGGGCATGTACGACCTTATGTTCGTCATTACCATCGGGCTCTTGGTTGTTTCGATCGGTAGTTTTATGCTGGCAAAAACTCCAAAAATCGACACTATCGTCAAAGAGACGAACGACTAGCAGATTATTTGCTAGCAGCGGGTGCACTAGTCAGCGCGTGGATCGTCGGCAGTGCCATGAGCGTGCGACTCATGCGAGTGAGAATGGCTGGTAATTTCAATCTGCCGATTGTGACGTCCAAACGAGCGGTAAACAAATGCGCCCAGTTCGACTGCGATCAACAAAGTAATAGCAGTGAGAACTACGGTTCCGCCGGGTGCTATATCCGCGTAGTAGGCGATTACCATGCCGACCACCGCTACGAACACTCCTACCAGAGACGATACGACAACAGTTAACGTAAGGCCTTTTGTGATTCGAAGACTCACGAGAACAGGAACAACAATAAGTGCGCCGACAAGAAGCACGCCAACGACTCGCATGGACACCGTGATCGTTGCGCCGGTGAGCACCGCTAATCCTAGATTTAATAAGTGAACTCTAACGCCGTTGATTCGGGCGAGATCTGGATCGAATGTAATTTGGGCTAATTCTGAGCTAAACATCAGCATGAACACCGTGATCACGATCGCGAGAGAAGCCATCGACCAAAGATCGGTTTGAGTGACCGTGAGTACGCTCCCGAACAAGTACGAAAACAGCATGCTATTGAATCCATCAGCAATACTGATCAGCACTACTGCCAGCGCTAACGCACCGTAAAGAAATACTGCAAGTGCGGCGTCGCCGGGCAACAAGCGTCGCATTCGCAGTTCTTCGATCGATACTGCCGCAGTCGTCGTTGCGATCAACGCGACCACCGGTGCGAACGTCTTTGTCAGCAGCGCAATCGCAACCCCAGCAAGTGCAACGTGCGAGAGAGTGTCGGCAATAAGCGACAGTCGTCTTAGAACAAGGAAAACTCCGAAAGCCGGAGCCGTCGCCCCAACTAAAACTGAAGCGAGAATAGCGCGGTTCATAAATTCGTACTGGAAAATCTCTGGCAATTAGGCTACCTGTGTGTGTGTTCGTCGTCGTGCATCAGTACATCAACTGGGAAGCCGTACAGGCCTGACAACGCCTGTGCATCAATTTGGTGTACAGGTCCGTGGAAAACGATGTCTCTGTTGATACAGGCACATGTCGTCGCCTCACGCATAACCGCTCCAATGTCGTGAGACACCATTACGATCGTAATTCCGAGATCTCTGTTTAAACGCCTCACCATCGTGTGAAACTGCTCTTCACCGGCAGCATCGACACCTGCGACTGGTTCGTCCATCACGAGCAGATCAGGTCGACGAACTAGCGAACGGGCTATCAACATGCGTTGCTGCTGCCCAACGGAGAGATCGGAGACTCGTCGAGGTGCAAGATGAGCGATACCCGCCATCTCCATTGCTTCCTCTACTCGATTAGATTTGTCTCGTTTGAAAATGGAGAGCGGATCGAATCCTGAATATGAGCCGAAGTTGACGATCTCTCTAACCGACGCTGGGAATCTAGACTCTGTAGCTTGAGTTCTTTGCGGCACGTATCCAACTTTTTGCCAATTGGTAAACGTCTCAGCAGGTTCCCCGAATAAGAGCACTTGCCCAGAAGTCGGCTTCAAAAGACCAAGAGCAAGCTTCATCAACGTTGTTTTACCTGAACCATTGGGGCCGAGAATCGCTGCAAATTCGCCGGGTGTAATCGAGAAATTTATATCTCTCACCACCGGGTCAGAGTCATAGCTAAACCACGTTTCAACGAAACGTATAGGAATCTGCTCCGGTCGAAGAACTGTTCCTTCTGAGCTGTTCATATTTTGAGATTCAGTATCACTAGTAAGCTCATTAGAACCAATCTCAACTGATTCATTTTTCGCCACTTTATCCACCATCATTGGTCCCAGACAAACATCGTTTGCAAATGATGAAAATTTCCATTCGATGACCAACTATTTCGCCATCAATTTCTTTGCCCAATGAACGCATCACACGCTCGACTGTTGAATGACGGAACTCTCCAATGGCACCGCATTTTGAACAGATGGTGTGATGGTGATGTTCGATACGAGCGATACTGTACATTGGTGCGCCATCGAGGATTGGAAGTTTGCACAAAGCACCAGCATCGACGAGATGGCGAATCGTTCGATAAACCGTCGCTCTCCCCACTTCGGGTAAATCACGGCAAAGTTGCTCGGCTGTGAACGCGTCGTTAGCGCTCTCGATACGCGTCAACACCGCCGACCTCGCTGATGTTTTACGAAGACCTTTGTCTTCAAGCGCTGTGAACAGGTCGATTTCGATTGTATTCGAGGTGCCAGACGTCATAAATTACTTTCGATTTATTGATACTTGATATCAATTATGATTGACGCGATCAGTATACAGCGAGTGCTATATTGACGGGTGCGTGAACAGTCTATCCAGGAATTTTTTGCCCAAACATATTCGTCACGTAAGTACCTGATTCGAACCAGGTAATGGCAACTACGATGACACCAATAATCAATACTGCCATCAAAATCCTAGAAACCGGTTGAGCAGCAGTTCGGAGCGCCACACGCGGCGTTCCAAAATTGAACGGTGTTTCCACAGCAAACAGTCGTTCGCGTGGTGAGATCAACATTGCGACGATTCCACCGGAAATCAAGCCGCCAAAGTGGGCGGCGTTGTCAATTCCCGGGGTGGCGAGTCCCATCACAACGTTTATCCCTACGATGACACCGATCGAAGTCAGCTGCTGGCGCCCCATTTGACCTAGTAGGCGCCGGTTCAGCAACAAATAAACCCCGAAGCTGCCAAGAATCCCAAAAACAGCTCCGCTGGCACCAGCACCGGGATTAGGTCCCGCAAGAAAACTAACCGCATTGCCCATCACACCGGCGGTCAGGTAAATGACTATGAAATTCCGGGTTCCAAACGTTCGTTCAACCATCGAACCGAAAATGATTAGCCCGAACATGTTCGCGAGAAGGTGGAAGAATCCGACGTGGAGAAACATTGGCATAAATAATCGAAAATACTGACCATCGGCAATGTATGGACCATATTTTGCGCCCAGATCCACTAAATTCTGGGTATTTGGACCGCCTTTGACCATCACCAACAAAAAGAAAATAATGTTGATCGCAGCAATCGCACTAGTGGCTGGAGAGCCACTGATGCTTGCTGCAAAACTCTGTTGCGAGCCTGAGGACTGTCTCAATATCTGAAACTTTCAGGTGAAATAACGGTGTTAATTCCGGTAGTAATGCCATATCGCCATGGATAAAAGCATTATTTTCTCTGATTCACGTCGAGGAACCGTAAACTCTCGTACTCACGGTCTAATGCGATTATCGGTGAAGCCCGACATAACCAGCCTACATTGTTGAGAAATTGAACGAACTAGCGAAACCACGAATTCTTGTGATCGACGATGATGAGTCGATTCGATACGCGGTGGACGCTGGACTCGATTTTCTCGGCGACTATGATGTGCACTTCTCAGAAGATGGTCTCAAAGGAATCGAATCAATGATCAGTTTCTCACCAGATTTAGTCTTGATCGATTTAGTTCTTCCGTCGGCGAGTGGCATAGATGTTTTAGAGGCGATTCGCAATAACCGAGAAATCAAGCGGCCAAAACTTGTCGTTTTGATGACAGGTCATCCAAATCCGGTAAAAGTAAAACTTATGACCGACATAGGCATCGACAAGATTCTTCCCAAACTGTTTACTTTAGATGATCTTGAGCGGGTGCTTCCTGACACATAATAGTTGAGCACCGACCAGACGATTAATTGGCCTGAACAATGTCAAGCTCAGGCATATCTTTGAGAATTCCGCGCTCAACAGCCATTCCAAACAATTTATTCAGCGCTTCTCGACCTTCTTCGCCCATATCTACAGTATCTTCGTTGACGTACATCCTGACGAATTTCTTGCCGTCTTCAGGATCGACCCCTCGACCGAAACCAAGGGCATACTCAAGCGCATCGTCTTCGTGAGCACGTGCGTAGTTGATACTCGCGAGTGAAGCGTCGGCGATTGTCTGAGCTAACTCGCTACCAATGTGTCGACTAACGAGGTCAACTCCAAGCGGTATTGGAAGCGCGGTTGCTTCGTGCCATTTCTCACCGAGACTCATGATTCCGTGGTAGCCCAGCTTTTCGTAAAGAATTTGTCCTTCATGAAGAAGTATTCCAACATCAGCTCGACCTTCTTCGACGGCGGAACCGACGTCATCAAAATCTAAGAACACCGGTTCGCAGTTCTTCGGACCAAAAATTTGAAATAGTAGCCAGGAAGTAGTAAATCGACCTGGCACGGCAACGCGTTTGCCTTCAAGGTCAGCCTCGGTCATCGGGTCGACAGACACAACCATTGGACCGTAATTACGCCCAATTGAAGAACCGCAGGACATGATTCGATAGTGTTGGGCTACGTCAGGGTATCTAGCAGCTGAAATAGCCGTCACAGGGAGCTTCCCGGTAGCAGCAAGTACGTTGAGTGATTCGATATCTTCCATGTGGTGGGCAATCGAATAGCCCGGAATTTCTATGTACTTTTTTTCCATGGCGTAGAACATAAACGCGTCGTCTGCGTCGGGGCTGTGACCAAAGATGATCTTATTTTCGTTAATAGTCATGTTGATTCAAATATTCTCGGGTTTTTGATCGTTATTTGGTAGCTGTTAGCTCAGCGTTTGAGCCTTCAACATGTTCGTAGTTCGTGAGTCGCTGAATTGGAGAATAGCCAGCCTCTGTGATCATTTCTCTTACTTCATCTTCAGTGGTTCGGTTGTAGAAGCCGGCTGCCAGCATCACGTTTTCGTCGAATAATGTCCCACCAAAATCATCGGCACCGAAGCGCAGCGCAATTTGCCCTGTTTTTTTGCCTTCGGAGAACCATGACGCCTGAATATGCGGAATATTGTCGAGCATGATTCGAGATAGCGCGATGATTCTCAAGTACTGATTAGGCCCTGCTTCGTCATCTACAAACTTTGCGAGAGCTGTGTTGTCTTTTTTGTATGACCACGGAATGAACGCCGTGAACCCGCCATCATTTCCGTTCTTCAAAGCGAGATCTTGAACGTTTCGAATGTGTTCAAATGATTCGATGATGTGGTGATCTTTTTCGACATGGCCGTACATCATCGTTGCGGTCGACTCTAAACCGACCTTGTGGGCTGCCTCGTGAACTTTGGTCCACTGATCTACCGTGTCCTTTGGTTTGAACCGAGACACAGTGGCCTTTACTTCGTTAGAAAGGATCTCAGATCCACCACCTGGCATCGAACGCTGTCCAGCGTCATACAGTGCTTGGAACACCTGTTCGTAGCTCAGTTCCGAGACTTCGCTCATGCGAACGATCTCAGGTGCCGACCAATAGTGAGGGGTCACATCTGGGAAGCGTTTTTTGGTTTCAGCAACCATCTGGACGTAGTAATCGAGCTGAAGTTCGGAGTTTAGACCGCCCTGCATTAACACTGTTCGTACACCGTTTTTACGGGCTCGCTCGATCTTGTCCATGATCTGATGGACTGTATACGTATATGCCGACGGGTCGTTTGGATCGGTCCGGTAGAAGGCACAGAACGAACAAAAAGCGTCACAGAGATTGGTGTAGTTCAGGTTCGTATCGACTACATAGGTAACGTTTTTGTTGGGGTTGTGACGCTGACGTATTATTTCGGCTAATGGGGCCAGATCGAGAAGTTCGGCCTCCTGCATAAGCCAGAGTCCTTCTTCACCGGTTATTCGTTCGCCGGCTTGAACTTTTTTCGTAATTTGCTGGAGCATGTTGTTGATCTCATCGACTATCTAAATCGACGTCGAAATAGCCTTTTGTGCTGAGGATTCGACTGGGGTCGACACTCTGGGTCGCCACTCAGGTAGTTTGCTCAGTCTCGTTTTGAATTCTTGCTGTCCTGCCCGTTCATCGGGTCCGAGAAAATAAGTGAAATTTCGTACGTATTTCTCTACATCAGATTCCGACATAGTTTCGTTCGCCCTGATGCGAACAATCTCGTCGACTGAGTTCATTCCGATCCTCGTTGAATCAGTCAATATTTGCTCGAAATTATCACGAGCGTCTTCTGGAGTGTCAGTACGCACCACCCATTCGGCAAATACAAACGGTAGTTCCGTAAGTGTTTTCCACGCCGAACCAAGGTCGTAGTAGTACGGGTACTCACTTAGCATCAATTTTTCGAGTGCGGGATCACCAATGACCAACGCCGCATCGTGAGCATTCGACATTTCTACGAATCGGTGATTGCTGACTTTCCACAGATCAGCAAATAAAACACGTAGGAGCTGAATCGAAGTAGCTGTGTGAGTAGTTACTGCGATATTCGAGCCCGATAGCTCTTCAACCGGGGAATTCGAAAACAGGAACACGCTCAGTGCCGCACCGTCACATGCGACGCCCATATCGCCGAGTGACTGAACTTTTTCACCCATGCGCAGCACTTCTGCAATTGGGAGCGGACCTGCTTCTAGTTCTCCGCTTTCAACCGCAGCAGCCATTGCACGTGGCGGCAAGGCAACCAGCTCACATGAGTCCGAAGGAAGCTTTCTGTAGAAAACCTCCGAGTTCAGGTATGTCATGTGCCCTACTCTCAACTTGAGAGAATCAGACTGATTAGTGGTCATAGACCTTGATCTCGTTGTACAGCGCATCTCGTTCAACCGGAATACGTCTGGCATCTCGAATAGAAGAAGCCATGGATTCACGTGCCTGACCCGCGGGAGATTCGGCGAGCGCAGCGTGTGCAATTCGCTCTTTACCGATCGTCCCATCGAGGTCGTTGGCACCAAAGTTCAAGCCGATGCTTGCAGTAGCCGCACCCAGCATCACCCAATAACTCTTGATGTACTTGATGTTGTCTAGCATAAGCCGAGCCGCTGCGATCATTTTCAGATCGTCCATCGCTGGGGTGTGTCGAGGTCGAAGTTTGGTCATACCCACTTGGTACTCAAGCGGAATGAAAGCCAAGAACCCACCGGTTTCATCTTGGATATTGCGAAGTCGGATCAGGTGTTCGATTCGCTCTTCAAACGACTCAATGTGCCCGTAAAGTAACGTGCAGTTCGTTGGAATGTCCATTCGGTGGGCGGTTTTGTGAATCTCGGCCCATCGGTCGGCGTTCGCCTTGCCGGGGAGGAGAATCTTGTGGACGCGTGACGAGAAGACTTCTGCTCCGCCACCGGGCATCGATTGGAGTCCAGCTTCTTTCAAGATCGCGAGTGATTCCTCCGGAGATACTTTCCACCGGCGTTGGAAGTAGTCGATTTCTGAAGCAGTGAAACCTTTGATCTGAACATGAGGGGCTTTTTCTTTGATCGCCTTGACCATTTCGACGTAGTACTCGAACGGCCATGTTGGGTGATGCCCACCGACGATGTGAATCTCGTGAATATCGTCGTCGACGTGATCGAGAATCTCATCGATAGACATTTCATATGCGTCTTTTTCGCCGGGTTTCTTTGCGAAATCGCAGAATTTGCAACTGAGCACGCAAATGTTTGTCGGGTTCACGTGACGGTTCAGAACAAAGTAAACCTTATCGCCGGTGACTCGCTTTTTAGCGAAGTCGGCCATACGACCTACACCGGGGAGATCGTCAGTATCAAGAAGGGTTACGCCCTCCGAACTAGACAGTCGTTCACCAGCTTGCACTTTATCCCAAATCGAGAACAAGCGTTTGTCCGAAAGATTCAGTTCGACCTTCAGATTAGGGTCGGCTACTTCCAGTATCGGGACCATTTAGCATCCACTTTCTTCACTACATCAGGATCCATAACCAGAGGTTTCTGGTAGCCCTGTTTCCAAGTTGCGTCGATTCCCAGCACTCCTGAATACACGGGTGCTATCCCTCTAAATTCAGATCGAGAGAACATCACATCGAGCACCGCATCGAATCTCGTGAATATTCCCCAGATCAAGTTCTCATCGTCATCTATATCCACGTCAGCAGACACAGCGACAACGATCTTCACGCTACCGAGCAGCGGATTGTCGACCAGCTTTTGAATGATCTCTCGTCCGTCACCGTCGGTCTGAACCACGAGCATCGTCTTGCC
>JABHBJ010000065.1 GCA_018673955.1 Chloroflexota bacterium
CCGCCGCTAATCGATTATCAGCAACACACACCGCCGATCCTTCAGCAGCGAAAAGACGAGCCTGAGCTCCTCCCATACCCCCACCACCACCGGTGATGATCGACACTTTGCCTTTCAGGCGTGCTTTTGGTTCATATGAACTCATAATCCCTATCCCAGTACCAATCCGCCGTCGGGTCTACGTGACGACTCGCCATTTCCGGCGTCGTACGGGTACTTCGCCATTTTTTCTTCGAGGATATCGATTCCCAGGCCCGGTGCTTCCGAAGGAATGAAGTAACCGTCTTTCACTTCGGAAACGTTCGTAACGATTTCTGCCTTGAATGTGCCTACTTCGGGGGAGAATTCGTTCACATCCCAGTTCGGCGTAGCCGTTGCGATGTGCGTGTTCGCCATGTTACCGATAGGACCCAAAAAGTGGTGCGGAGCCATTTTGATATGGAAGCTTTCAGCAACCGCAGCGATTTTCTTAACGTGCGTAAATCCGCCCGCAAGTCCGATATCCGGCTTTAGGAAGCTCACACCCGGTTGCTGACAATATTCCCGGAACTCCCAAAGGGTGTTGTTCCGTTCGCCAACAGCTAGCGGAATGTTGACCTTGTCGCCAACGCCACCCATCGAAACGACCGAATCAGGCGCAATCGGATCTTCGTAGAAATACGGCAAGAACTTCTCGATCTGTTGTGCGAATACGACTGACGATCCGGGGAACATGTTCCTGTGAATCTCGATTCCGATATCGAAATCCCAGCCAACTTCTTCCCGAACAACCTCAACTATTGCCGTGTTCTGCCGAATCAGTTCGCCATGCGCAAGCTCTCCCCAGTTCTCTGGGAACGGCGTCATTTTGAGAGCAGTGTAGCCATCATTCTTCACCATCCGAGCGGCTTTGGCGAAACTCTCTGGTGTCGAAAGCGGACCCGAGTAGCCGTACGCACCAAGAAGCGGAATTGCTCGAACCTTGTCTCGAACTTTGCCACCGAGAAGATCCCAAACCGGTGCGCCAAAACGCTTGCCTTTGATGTCCCAAAGCGCCATATCAATAGCACTGAGAACAGCAGTAATCGCCGGACTTCGGAACGAGTATTTGCGATAGGCAACGTTCCAAATTCGGTCGATATCCCTTGGGTCGAGCCCACGAATATCGTCCTCAATCCGGTGCGCAATCACTTCGGTCGCATCGGCATAGCTCCAGAAATTACCCTCACCAACGCCATACGTAGCGTCATCGCAGGTAACTCGAATGGTCAGCCACTTACTTACGAGCCAAGTCTCAATCTTCTCAATTTTCATTCTTTTGTCTTCCAGCGGCTCACTAAAAACCCTCTCCGTAAAAGGAGAAGGCTCTGAGAATTCCTACTTATGCAGCCCATACAGCGACGTGTCGGTAACCGTCTCAATTAGTGACTGGATGTAGCCGTTTGCGTACGCCTTTGCACGGTGCCCCCAAGCGGTATCGCCCTTCGTCATTGGCACGTGATCGTCCATGAAAAAGCCATTGAAACCGTTCTCGGCGTAGATGCGCATCACCTTGTACATATCTACATAGCCCTTGTTCACGAACGTTTCGTGGAACTTCGGAACCGTGCCTTCAACGTTACGGAAGTGAACATAAAGCACCCGTTCCCGTTTCACAAAATACTGGACCATGTCGTAGATGCTCTCGCCGTTGTCCTGATCGGCACCTGCCATCTGCGAGAACGATCCCTGACAAAGCAAAATCGAGTTGTAAGGCGAATCGACAATATCGATCAACCGTTTGTAACCCTCGAAATTATGCAAAAGTTGAGGAACACCACCAACTTCGGGCATTGGCGGATCGACCGGGTGCAGACCCAGTTTCACGCCGTATTTTTCAGCAATAGGCGTTGCTTCCTTCACCCAAGTTTCGAGACATTCCCAAGCACGATCTAACGAAAGATCCCAATCGATAACACTCGGCCAGTTTTCTTCAGCAGCGTCGTAAGCCGTACCCAGCGCGCCCCAACCAATATCGACGTGACCCGTGCGGTAGAACCGTGGGTATCGCCAGCTCATGGTGTACATCGGAATACCGGCATTACCGATGTTCTTGATGGTTTCGAGCATATTTGAAAGCTGCTCATCGAACCGAGGACCACCAGCGATCATGTGGTGACGCATGTCGATCTGCGTGTTCTCTATTGCCGTCAGTTTCAGGCCCCACTCGTCGATGCCGTTCTTCAGCCCAACGAGATCTGGTAATTCCCAAATACCGTTCCGAATTGGCACTGGTGGAGTGTTCAGCACAACGTCCTGCACACCAAGTTGAGCCATGAAGCGCAGTGCTTCTCGATTTGTGGAGCTATTGAGTCCCATTCCGATCCTCATTAGTTAGCTCCTTTCGTAACTTTGCTCATATCCACCGGACCGCCGTATTCAACTTCCTTCTGCACCGCTTCGATCACACCAGATATGTAACCCTGTGCGAACAGACGCGAACGATACCCACCCAAATTGCCCGGAAAGTCCTCATCGTCGGTCATCAACGGACAGTGGTCGTCGATGAAATTACCGGTGAATCCAGCGTCACGATAAGTACGCATTGCCTTCTTCATATTTACGTAACCGGTGTTGATAAATTCCTCGTTGAACGCCGGAGCCTGACCGCTGACGTTACGGAAGTGGACGTACAAGATTTTGTTGCGTCTTCCGAAGTAATCGATCATTTCGTAAATATCTTCGCCCGGGATTTCGCTGAAAGTTCCCTGACAGAACTCGATTGCGTTGTAGTCGGAATCGGTAATTTCAATCAATCGCTTGAAAGCATCAAACGAACGGAACAGCCCCGGTACGCCGCCACGCTGATCGACCGGCGGGTCTTCAGGGTGAATGCCGCAGCGCATACCAACCTCTTCGGCAACCGGAGTTACCGCCTTGATCCAGTATTCAAGTGCGTCCCACATCTGGTCTTCGGTGATATTTTCGTCTGGGAACGTAGCCGGACGACGGTCGTTCTCCCAGTCGTAGTTGTAACCGGTACCGAGAGCACCACCACGAACTATGGTCGGTTGTGCCCTGCCCCAGCTGTTCGGCATCCAGTTGTATCCGTAAATCGGAATACCCGCTCGACCCATGTCTCGTACCTGCACGAGCAAATCTTCGATTAGTTCGTCCTGCTTAGGGCCACCGAAAATCACATCATGGTAATCAAGCTGTGGAGAGAATCCACCCTCGATAGCAGCCAATTTCAGGCCGTACGATTCGATCTTCATTCGCAGCGCAACATACTCGTGGTACTTCATATGCGCGGCACCAGGACCGCCATATACGAGGATATTTTCTATCTCAAACTGTGCCATAACCTGCAGCACTTCGTCAGTGGGATTACCGTGCAGTGCGACCATAGGTTCCATGTAATATTCCTTCTCGAATTATCGAAAGCAGCTCCGCCAGCTAAGACGGCGTGTTCAACTCTCAATATTCACCACTTTGTCAGAGAGAAGGAATGTAGCATGTTGGATATTTTATGATGTGCAAAATGCGTTGATTTATTGTGAAAAAACACAGAAAAACCGATATTGCCTGATATCGTTCGCCCTGGAGCCTTAGTATTCACTCTCGTCCAGATTACCCAGACTTCGAAGAAAGCAATATCTCACTTGCGAAAACTTATTCCACTAAAGCTCCTATCGCTTTTTGCAGTCATCTTCACCGCTTGCGGCTTCAGCTCCGATTCCGATGTGGGAGCCATCACCATAGGCATTACCCGTTGAATCCTCGTTGAATCCCACGAATGTAGGCGACTTGACCCAAATGCTGAGATTCCTCGGAGAGAATGTGCCCAAGAATCCAACCGATATTCAACGACTCGTCTCGGTACTCGGCATACACGTCTCGGTCCAAATCCGACTGCTCTAACGCATCGATCATCGCAAGCACTGATGCGTGTGCCTCATCGTAGTACTCGAGTACCAGCTCGATATCGACTGAAGGAAAATCACGAACCTGAGCCGGCGTTTCGCCACGCCCGTACCGGTCCTCCGGCATACCGAGCTTCGCCGCCCAACCGTTGCGAGTCCACAGCTCACCATTACCAAGCACAGTCGAATTCGCCCAGCGATCTGCCACCCGCGCCATGTGCCAAACCGTCCACAAGATATGGTTCGAATCGGGACTCGGCTGCCACAACAATTCCTCGGCGGTCAGTCCCTCTACGGATTCTTTGAGTTTGCCGTAGTACTCGTTGAGTCCACTTTTTATCGGATCTCTGAAAGAAGGCATATCGTACGCACGCACCTTTGTTAACGGTTGAGTCCTCGAATTATTCCACGAATCAGGGCGACCTGACCAAGATGTTGAGACTCTTCAACAATCACATGCCCGAGAATCCATCCCCAAGTGATCGTTCCCTTACGATGTGAATATTCGTTCGAAACATCTTGTTCAGACATTCCGTCGATAACCTCAAACGCTGCATCCCGCACGTCGTCGTAGTAATCCAGTAAATCCGAAACAGCTACTTCAGGCAGCACCCGAACTTCATCCATAGTGTTCGAGTAACCGTTACCTTCCGACGTGATGCCAGTCTTCGCTGCCCATCCACCAGAATCCCACACGCTGTCGCCGCCAGCGATCACGCCGTTGATCCAATTGTCCTCAACCCGTGCCATGTGCCAAACAAGCCAGACGATCGTGTTGGTTTCCAAACTCGCCTGCCAGTAAAGCTCGGCATCGGTGAGACCTTCGAGTTTGTCTTTGAGCTCGCCGAGATATTCCGACATTCCCGACTTAACCGAATCTCTAAACGAACTCATCTTGTTCTCTTCCTGCATTACGATATGGAACTATCAGATTTTGCGAGCGGAGTCGCGCTAGAGGCACTAATCCTCGAAACAGCCTACCTAGACAAACTTTTCGTGCAAATCGTTTAGATCAACCCGACCCGACAGATCATTCAACACTGCAACGTTTTTGTCGACCTCTTTATGCGTCCGCATGCCAACCAACGCAACATCGATCAGCTTATTCGAAAGCACAAACTGCAACAATGCGGCTGAATAGTCGAAATCGTCGTCGGGTCGCACGGCACTCATCCAGCGTTGAAAAACGCTCGCAGTTAGAGCCCTCATGGTTACGACGCCCATGCCAGCTTTATCGGCTTCGTAGATCGACCCAAAAGGTCGAGCCGGTTCGTAGGTGTGCTGAAAAACGATGTTGTAGCAGGTCTGCATCACATCGAATCGACCCGACTCGATAAATTCGTACACGGGCGGATTCTGGTCCTCAGTCGTAAACCCAATATGCCGAATTAGCCCATCATCACGAGCCTGTTCAAGCACTTCTAGAGTTCCGTCGTTACGCATGGTCTGCCCCCGGGCTTCTCGCGTATACGTGGTTCCGTGAACCTGCACTAAATCGATCACATCAAGCCGAAGATTTTCTAAAGATCGCTCGATCGAAACACGTGGATTTTCTTCGCTGTGACTAACCTTCGTAGCCACGTAAATATCGTCTCGTTTGCCCGAAATTCCAGCAGCGGCAAGCCCTTCACCGAAAATCTTCTCGCTCTCACCAGTGCCATAAGCCGCAGCCGTATCGAAGTAGTTAATTCCAACTTCTACAGCCCTTTTGATCGCAGCTAATACCCCATCCCGCTGCTCAACATCAACCGGCGAAAACGGATCCAAATAGTTGGTTAGGCCAGCAGGTGCACCTCCGAAGCCTATGCGACTTACATCGGCACCAGTGCTCCCAAACCTTATCGATTCAAGTTTGTTCATAGTGCAATCTCACCCCCGGCCAGAATCTATCGACTCTGCATCAATAGTCCTTGTGGGAGAAAACGTGCCATCGTCATCCGGAGAAAATGGGTCTAAGAACCCTTTGTAACGGCTTCGATCATTGCTTGGATGTATCCGTTGGCGAACGCACGGCCGCGGTGACCAAACTGCGTGTCCTGATGCGTGTGCGGAACATGATCATCGATGAAGAAGCTGTCGTACCCGTTATCGTTGTACGCCCTCATCGCCCGGTACATATCAACGTGACCCGTATTGATGAATTCCTCTCGAAAGTCTTCCGGGTTTGGAGCCGAAACGTTTCGGAAGTGAACGTACAAAATCTTGTTCTTCGCCGTCATTTCACCAATGAATTCGTAAAGAGCGTCGCCCTCTGAATCGAACATTTCGGAAACAGTTCCCTGGCAGAACTCGATCGCGCAGTTGTCCGACGGGTAAATATCCAAATAACGACGGTAGTTGTCGTACGAGTTGAACAGCATCGGAATACCACCGAGCTGCTTTACCGGCGGGTCGCACGGGTGAATACCAAGTCGAATGCCTTCCTCTTCAGCGATCGGCGTAATGATCTTGATCCAGTATTCGAGGTTCGCCCACATCTCTTCTTCGGTGTACTCCCTACCGTGTGTCAGTGGCATTTCACCAGCTTTTTTGTAGTTGAACGCGGTAGCCCTAGCTCCCCCGCGAATCAGCTGTTCAGGTGTTCGCCAAACGTGTGAAGGCATCCAGTGGTAACCAAAGATAGGAATACCAGCACGAGCGATGTTTCGCACGGTCGTAATCATGTTGTCGACCTGCTCATCACGCTTCGGACCGTTCAGCATGATGTGGTCGTAGAACGTAGTAGGAACGTTCTCAAGTGCAGAAAGTGTTAGTCCGTAGTTTTCAACGTTTCTTCGGAGATTCACCAGATCATGGACAGCCCATGTTCCATCATCACTTGGGATGTCGGGGGTATTGAACACAATATCGTTCATTCCGTATTGCTGTGCGTACAGCAAAAATTCAGGTGAGGCTTGTCTGATTTGTCCGAGTCCTGCACGCATGTTTGAGTCTTTCCTAATCGGTATATGTTGCGAATGCTGTGTTTCACACTCGCTGCCCAACAATTTACACCCCGGCTGACTCAAGCGGTAGCGATAGCCACTGCTTACTGCATGAGTGAGAAATGTCATACACTGCCGGCACCACACGCTCGATATCAGTTAGTGAAGAGAGACGCATTCAAATGACAAGCGATTCGCCAAATCGGAACCCGTCGGTTTACCCGGCAACCTTGGTAATCGACTACGAAGACTCTAGTAGGAATCGCCTGACAGTATTTTTCAGGGTCATAACTCTCATACCAATCCTCATCGTAACCATTGGCCTGCCATCAATACTAATACCAATAATTCTTATGGTTCTGTTCCGAAAGAAATATCCGCGATGGTGGTTTGATTTCAATTTGGAAGTGACCAAATTCTCGACCCGAGTTGGTGCGTATTGGATGTTGCTTACAGATGAATATCCGTCGACCGATGAGGAACAAACAACCCATCTAACTTTGGACTACCCGGCTCAAGGTGAGTTGAATCGCTGGCTTCCACTTATCAAGTGGGTATTGGCGATACCGCACTACATCGTTCTTGCGGTTTTACTAGCGATTACGTCGGTTCTTGTGCTGGTCGCATGGGTCATTATCCTCATCACCGGAAAACTCCCTCAAGGAATCCACAAATTCTTAGTTGGAGTGAACCGTTGGTTGCTCCGAGTACATGCGTACGCATTCCTGTTGACCACCGACAAATATCCACCGTTCTCTCTTGACTAAATCTTTCTAGCAACCCAAAAACTCGAACACGAAAAAAGCGGCTGGCGTTGCATCTATGGAGCAACATCATCCGCTTTTTTCGTGTTCGAAAATGCAATCGATAAGCCCACGTAGAGAATCTATACGACACGTGGTGAGTCGATAGGCTAACAGGCGTGATCGCCTCTGGAACTTCACGGCAATTTCGGCCGAAGTGCATTCTGAAGCTCCCGAGATCACGGGGAGGGGGGAGGAATATATGTCAGAATCCGGCATCGCCGCGTCGCCTTGTCGACATTCAGTCTGCACCCAGTGAGTTGTTTACGCGATACTTTCTACCTGAATAGCCATGTAGAAACGAATGGCACTAGGAAGTCTCATAGTGGAGCCGAAATTGACAAGAGTTCTGGTTGCGTTTGCCACCCGCTTCGGGTCCACCCGTGAAATTGTCTCGGCAATGGTTCACGAACTTAACTCTGCCGGTCTCGACGCTCACGGGGTAGAAACGACAAGTTCACTTAACCCCGATGACTACGATGCGTTCGTCATCGGATCGCCCATCTACGGCGGACATTGGCTCGCAGCTGCCGGGATGTTCGCCGCAATCACATCGGAACGAATCGATGGAAAGCCTGTCGCACTATTTTCCGTAGGTACCCTCGGCGTAAGCAATTGGAAAGGGGCTGAAAAGGAGCATCAGGATTTCATAACAGGTCTCACCGAAGTGGCACCAAAGCTGAATATAGTTTCCAACGCGCTGTTCAACGGCTATTTTGAACGGTCGAACCTACCGTGGTATTTGCGCATCGTCGATCGCTTCGCCCCGACACCACAAGGCGACCACCGTAACTGGCAAGTGATCAAATCATGGACGAAGTCATTAGTGCCAAAGTTCAACGGCTAGCGTGACTCGAACCGTTCTAAATGTCGATCTCATCAAAAAGTGACGAGGTACGACGCTTAGCCGTAGGAACCTCGCAAAGTGTCATCCTTAGCCAGTCGCCACATAGCCCCCAAGCACAAAAGCGCGCCCGGATTAAAGGACGATAAGTAGGCACCCCACCCTCGACCCAGCCTTCTCCCTACCCACCGCCATCAGTTCTTGCCTTAAAATTTCTTGCACATGTTCATTGATACACACGCCCACATTCACCAACACGCCCCAGAAGAAACTGGCGACATCGTTGACCGCGCAATCGCAGCCAGCGTCGGTGCGATTCTCACCGCCGGTACGACGGTCGAAGACTCCCAGAAAGCTATCGACATGGCTGTTCAGTTCGAAAATGTATTCGCCGGAGTCGGTGTTCATCCCACCGACCTCGAACGTTCGATAACTGCCACCGATCTATCGAAGCTCAGTCATCTGGCAGCTTCTCCGCAAGTAGTGGTGATGAGTGAAATCGGAATCGATCATCAGGAAAAATCGCCTAACAAAGAGTGGCAAGCCGAATCGTTCCACGCTCAAATCAACATCGCCCGTAAACACAAGCTACCAATCGTTTTTCATATTCGAGAATATCAAGATGACTACGACGCTCGCTCGGCGCGAGACGACGCAATATCGATCTTGAAGGAAACAAACGCCGGAGAACTCGGCGGAACAGCTCACTACTTTCAAGGCAAGTGGGCGTTCGCTAAAGAACTTCTCGATCTTGGATTCAACATCTCGTTCGCAAAAACCCTTACCCATAAAATAGATCTCGTAGAGACAGCGATAAACACGCCCGAAGATCGAATCTTGCTTGAGACCGACGCCTATCCGCAGACGTTCAAAAAGAATCGCGCCAAGTGGACTGAACCCAAAGACATCTCATTTGTGGCTGAAAAGCTTGCCGCTCTTAGAGGAACGACCGTCGAGGCGATTCAGAAAACAACCACAAGCAATGCTCTCGACATGCTCGGCAAACGCGCTAGCATCGTCGAAACTGTACTCAAATCCACATCCCGCTCGTAAACCCACCTTTGCTAATCGCCGCTCAGGGAACGCACTGCCGGTATTTCGCTATAAAATTCTCAGAGTCCTGATTATTACGCACTGGAAATCTCTCCTGAAGCATGGAATTGCAATAAAAAAAGCAACGATTCATTTATGTCTTTAATCTCATCAAACATAGGTCTCAAGGAATGGGCCGTCACGTCCGGCTCACTCGGACGTGGTGAACAGATTTTCCTGCTTCGAAAAGGCGGCATTCGTGAAGACGGACGCCACTTCAAAATAGAGCATGAGCAGTTCCTGCTGTACCCGGGACTCTTTCACGAGGGACAGTTGCTCCTGAAGCAGGAGAATCAACATCTGCTTCAGGAAACAGTGAACGCAGATTTCAGCAATGAGATCACTTTTTCTGTTTACTGCGAACTTGTTGAAACAATCGAAATCTCAGAAGAGCACCAAGTGCGAGCGCTCGATGCATTTCACATCTGGTCGGAAGATTTCACTGTAAAGCGATTCAACTGGAAGCCCCGTCACTCTCTAAAACTGATGATCGTCAGAGCCTACAAACTCGACACCCCAATTACCGTAAGCGTGACCGACGAATACGGTGGTTGTAAATCGTGGGTAGACCTCGACAACGAAATCGATATATCTGCTTTGACTCCAGCACTTACCGACGCTGAATTTGAGAATCAGGTTTCAGAAATTCATGAAGCGCTTGCTTCGACAACTGTCACCGTTTAGTTCACTAATCACATCACCAAACTACCCTCAGGATAATGACGTTGAAATACCGCCAGATACAGTCGACCGACCTCACCGTTTCCGAAATTGGATTCGGCGTGTGGAGTGTGAGCATGAACTGGTGGGGTGAAGTCAAAGAAGAAGATGGCGTGAATCTTCTTCAGAAAGCAGCCGACAAGGGCATCACGTTCTTCGACACTGCCGACACCTATGGTGCTGGCTACGGTGAGGAGATCATTCCAAAAGCCCTAGCAGACCGACGTAAAGATCTCGTGATCGGAACCAAGTTTGGCTACGACATCGAAGCTCCACGTATGGGTCACAAGGAACGTCCACAACAGTGGGATGCCGACTTCATCAAGAAGGCTTGCGAAGGCAGCCTACGACGACTTGAGACCGACTACATCGATCTTTACCAGTATCACAACCCTCGCTTAGAAGCGCTTCAGCGAGATGACACGATTAGTGCTCTCGAAGATCTGAAGGCTGAAGGCAAAATTCGGCATTACGGCGTTGCGGTCGGCCCTGACATCGGATGGCTCGAAGAGGGTTTGTACACAGTCAACGAAATGAAAGTTCCGGCGGAATTGATCTACTCGATCCTCGAACAGGACCCTGCCGACGCGATGATGGAAGCCGCTGCCAAGAACGGTGTCGGCGTCTACTCACGAGTGCCGCACGCTTCGGGAATGCTCGATGGAAAGTACACCAAAGACACCCTTCTCGACGAAAGCCCGTTCGACCCTTCCGACCACCGTGCCTACAGGCGAATGCACTGGCTGAAGAACTCGATCGAAAAGCTCAAAAAGATCGATTTCATGTTCGCTGATAAGCCGGCTACTATCGGTCAGATCGCTATCAAGTTCACGCTTATGCCCGAGATCATGGCCGCCTGCTTGCCGACGATAACTTCGGTCGAACAAATCGACGAGTACGCGGGAGCTTGTGACATCGACGATATTCCTCAGAGTGAACTCGACCAGTTGGCCTCGCTTTACGCCGATAACTTTGGAGTTGGTGACCCCGATCCTCAGAAGTCGAGCATTTCAGGTACCGGTTGGGTTGACCACAACAAGCAGCCGTACGAACGTTCGCTAATGAAGCCGGGCGACTAGCACTCGCTGATGACCGTATGCAGGATTTTTCGATCTAGCACCGATCAGATTTTTCGAGTGCATCTGAGCGATCTGTCGTGAGGGTGCGCTGTACGCCAAATGACCGGCGACGCCAGAACCCGAACATTACCTGCGCTGCAGCACGCGTCTGCAGTTCGAGCGCTTACGTCTAGTTCTAGCCAATGCTAAGAATTTCTTACGAGCTTTGTTCAACGATTGTGAATATCCTGTGGTGAAACCGCTCGAAACTTCCACCGAATTGGCGACCGCAACAGCAACCACTTGAGTATCAACCGGCGCTTCGATTACTGGCGGTGGTGGCGCAATTCCTCCAGCTCGTCTCAATTCGGCTTCAACAAAATAAAAATCGCGCTGCGGGATAATGTGCAGCATCCCGAAGAATGCGTGAGACCAGAGATGCGGTGGCCATTTTTTGACGTACTCGAGAGTGGGTCCTACTTGAAAGCCATCAATGTAGTCAGGCTCATCGAGCACAACGTCAGCGTTGAGTTCCACTCGGTGAGGAAAAACTTCCTTCTCTCGGTGGTGCTTCCATATTCGCTCTTCGTCTTCGAAACTATCGGATGTTACAGTGGCTGTCGCCGCAAAGCCTTTTTTGTCTGAGACGTAGTACAAAACCCGGTCTTGAGGCCCCATTCGAACTGCTTTTTTGCGGTTCTTGGTGTCTACGCCCTGTATTGAAAAACCACGTGATCGGGTGATATCCAGATTTTCCTGGGTAGTCACGAGCATCCAAAAAGTTTTTCCCATATTGCGATGATTCCGATGCGGTACTTATTCTACAGTCATGCTGCCATAGTATTTGATCAACCCACTGCTAGGCGAACATCTCGCGCTACCTCACTCTGCACAGCGGTTACATTCGACGATATGTATATGCCTGATAATCTCGATAATATGACAAACGACAGTGAATTATCGATAGAAGATTCGGGATCAATACGATCAAGCCACCGGACAAAATGTGGCGTGCCAACGCGATCCTTATCGACAACGGAAACTAACGCGTCGGCCAGTCGCTGAACGTAAGCAAGGTAAGCAGTGTTATCGAAGTTTTCGATCATGACGAGATGATACCGTCAACCGGTATCGTGAACCCTATTGATCGGGACGAGATTGGTACTTGCTACGAATCCAAATAGCGATGCCGTTCATGCTTAGTAGAACGATCAGAAGCACAATAATTGCCGCAGCTGCAATGCCCCTGAACGAATGCTGAGGCTGGCTGATCCAAGTAAAGATCTGAAGCGGCAATACGGTAAATTTCGAATCGGGCGAAGTCGGGATGAACGTTACCCAAACTAGTGAGGAAATAATCAAAATCGGTGCTGATTCACCAATGGCCCGTGAAAGGGCAAGAATTATCCCGCTCATCATTCCCGGAATCGCCTGCGGAAGCACGATGGCTTTTACAACCTGCCATCGATTCGCCCCCATGGCGTACGCTGCATGCCGATAGCTCGATGGCACAGCCTTGATCGCTTCCTGCGATGCGATCACCACGATTGGGAGAATTAGTAGTGTCATCGTCAACGCGCCGGCAGTCACATTGCGGGAACCGTTGAACAGGAACTGTACGAATAGGGCCAAACCTAGTAATCCGTAGATCACGCTAGGCACACCCGCGAGGTTCGCAATGTTGAGTTCGATGAGCCGATTAATCCGGTTTTTACTTGCAAATTCCTCGAGATAAATAGCAGTTCCAACGCCAATAGGGATGGTAAACAACGCCGTCATCCCAACAATCCAAATCGTTCCGGCGAGCGGAGCCAAAATTCCCGAGTGCTCGGCTTTACGAGATGCGTAGCTGGTCAAGAAATTGATGTTCATGAACGGCAGTCCATCGACCAAAACATCGAACAGAAGCGCTGCTAGTCCGAGAATTCCGATAATAACCGCGAGCCCAAATCCGACGACAAAAATTCTATCGCGCAAAACTCTTACTGCATGAAGTTTTTGTCGCTTGCTGATTATCGAGTCTTGCTTATTCATATTGCTGCCTAAATCGAGAAATCACCCAGCGGCCAACGATGTTCATGGCGAGCGTCATAACGAACAGCAGTAGACCGACAGCAAAAATCGTCTTGTATTCAAGAGACCCCTGTGGCGTTTCACCCAAACTTACCTGCACGATGTAAGCGGTCATCGCCTGAATGCTTTCAAGAGGATTAAGTGTGAGATTTGGTGTTGCGCCCGCGGCGATCTTCACGATCATCGTTTCGCCGATGGCTCGTGATACACCGAGAATGAATGATGCAACGATGCCGGATAGCGCAGCCGGGATAACAACCTTGGTCGACACTTCAAATCGAGTAGCGCCAAGCGCATAAGCGGCATCTCGTAGCGAACGGGGGACGGCGACCATCGCATCTTCGCTCAACGTCGAGACCATCGGCATAATCATCAGCCCCATAACAAGACCTGCCGACAGTGCATTGAAAACAATCACCTGATCGTGTCCAAAAATGTTCTGGAGAATCGGTGTAACGAACGTGAGGGCGAAGTATCCGTAAACAACAGTCGGAATACCGGCGAGTACTTCGAGAATGGGTTTCAGAATTCTGCGCAGACGTTCAGGTGCGTACTCGGAAAGGAAAATCGCAGCACCGAGTCCAAGCGTTAGCGAGACGATACCCGCAATCAGAGCAACCAGCAGCGTGCCGCCCACAAGAGACAATACGCCGAACTTCTGAGGCGAGAAGAGCGGAGCCCATTCGGTTCCGGTTAAGAATTCCCAGGGTGAAACTTCGGCAAAGAATCCTGCGCTTTGTGCGACAAGGATAATGACGATACCGACAGTAGTGAGAACCGAAATCAGTGCGGCGGCACGAAGCAACCAAGCGAATACCGTTTGTTCAGCGTGCTGCCGTCGTCGCTGACGAGCCACGCGCTCTAACAAATCAGAATTTGATTGAATTTCGGAGGTTGTCGCCATCTAGTCAGATGTATTCCACAGTGGTTGCTGAACTCGAGTGAATCCAAGCTTCGACACCAGAATTTCAACTCTCTGGAATCTTCCATAAAAAGAGTGACGGCAAGCGTAAAGCTCACCGTGAATCCAGATTGCAGGTCAAATATTAACCCAGCGTTATTGATCGTCCCGAATTGTCGAAGGTTGCAGAGTTCATTACTTAGTTAAGACCTTCGAGTTGCGACTGGTAATCGGCATCTGAAAGCCCAACATATCCAACCTCTTCAGCAAGTTCAGCGGCATTGTTCATGTAGAACTCTACGAAGTTACGAACTTCAGTTCGAGCAAGTGAGGCATTGTTCACGTAGATGAACATCTCACGTGAAAGCGGACTGTAGCTCCCATCGTTGATAGTTGAGACACTCGGAGTCACGCAGCCATCACCATCATCGACTGCAACGACATTTATCATCTCAGAGTTCTCGGTGTAGTAAGCGAAGCCAAAGTAGCCCATAGCACCTTGATCGCCAGAGACTCCCTGAACTAGCACGTTGTCGTCAGACGATGCGGTGTAGTCAGCTCGGCTAGCATCTTCTTCTTCGTTAATCTCAGCGGTGAAGTAGTCAAAAGTTCCCGAGTCCGTATCTGGTCCGTACAATCGCAGAGGCTTGTCTGGGAACCCACTACGTACTTCGTTCCAATTATCGACTGTAGATCCTCGTTCCCAGATCATCTTAAGTTCGGCAGTGGTCAGGCAAGCAGCGAAATCGTTTGCTTTATTGATGACAACCGAAAGTCCATCGTAGGCGATGACAAATTCGGTGTATTCAATTCCATTCGCAGCAGCTTGTTCGCTTTCGGATTCCTTGATTGGGCGAGATGCGTCAGCAATATCGATTTCGCCTTCTACGAATCGCTTGAATCCGCCACCCGTACCAGAAATACCTACTGGAATCTGAACTTCGGGTCGGTTCACTCGAAACTCTTCGGCGACAGCCTGAGAGATTGGAAACACTGTCGATGAACCGTCAATGAGAATCTCGCTCGACTCAGCTCCGGAACCACTACCACCACAGGCGGCTATGATTCCAACAATTAGAAGAGAAGTAAAAACAATGGCTGGTTTTGAAAATTTCTTGAATTCGTTCTTGATCACGTTGTTCAGAGCTCCTTGGCTCTAGTGCATACGCTTTCGATCTATATGTAGTAGGAACTAGTGGAAATTCCATCTAGTGGTTACAGACTCAACCTCAACCATTAAGCCGAGGTTAACTACGGGCAACCAGTCGTTAACAACCGGTTAAATACCAAACAACGACCATTTGAACGAAAGTAAAAATGGCGTACATTGAACCGGCAAGATAATAGGCCAGTCTGCGGGAGAAATGAGAACAGAAACAGGTCTCTACGTCGTCACCGTGAAAGCGAACTCACTACCTTCACCAACCGAGCTCGTTACCGACATCAAGCCACCGTGAGCATCGACGATATGGCGAGCTATCGCCAGTCCTAGTCCGGTACCCGGTTGCGAGCGCGCAGCATCCGTCTTGAAGAATCTTTCGAAAATATGCGGAAGGTGCTCAGGCTCAATTCCCAACCCGGTGTCGGCAACGCTGAACCAAACAGTCCCATCATCGACCCATCCCTTAACAGTGATCGTATCTCCGGGCACACTCCATTTAACGGCGTTGCTGATCAGGTTGGTGAATACGTGATCGATCCTTTTTGTATCGACCAATACTGTTGGGAGATCTTCAGATAAATTCTCTTCGAGCTTCAATTCCGAATCAATTGCGATCGCAGAAAACTGCTTGATAGCCGTTTCTACTAAAGAATGCGCATCGATCAGCTTTAGATCGAGAGGTGATTCACCCGACTCAAGCCTCGAAAGTTCAAGCATCTCAGCGATCAATTGATCCATTCGATCAACGTCCTCACGAATCATCCGAAGAAATTGCTCACGTCCTTCCGGATCACCGATCGCCCCGCGCTGCAAAGTCTCGGCCGAAGCACGAATTCCCGCGAGTGGCGTTCGCAACTCGTGCGAAGCATTCGAGACGAACTCTCGGCGCGTAGTATCAAGCTGTCGAACATCTGTAAGGTCAGTAAGCAGCAATAACGCTCGAGTCAGATCAGAGTCAGGTCGCGGAAACGGAGTCGACATCGCCATTATCGTGCATTGATTTTCGAACAACTCAATTTCAGCCGTGACCGTTTTATTGCTCACTATGGATTTCGTCACGACCTTGATGACATCCGGGTGACTCGTAAGCGAAGAGAGTTGCATACCCGGTTGTACAGCACCCAACGAACTCAAAAGTTCAACAGAAGCTGGGTTAGCCGATTCGATCACACCCTGATCATCGACCACCACCACACCGTCACGCATTGAATCGAGAATCAAAGCAAGTCTTACTCGTTCCGCCGACTCTTCCGAAACATCATCCGCAACTCGGTCAACCAAACGGTTTACCGCCCGCGCCAAACGGGCTAATTCGGCAGGGCCCGTAGGATCAAGCCGATGTGAACGATCGATCGATGTAGTTCGAATGACGTCTTCAGTTAATTCCGTGAATTGCCGATGCAGCCGCTTCGAAAGAAACACAACCGAGATGATTGCAAGAATCGCAGCCAGTATCGTTCCGATTACACCGAAAGTTAGTGATCCACCTGCGACGAGCGCTACCAGTAAGCTTGTTTCAACAAGCATTCGCCAGCGCAGTGACACGTTACTCAACTAGAACTCCAATTTTCGACAACTAAGCACTCGCTCTCGTACGAAACCGAATTCACACGCTTATTCGATACCCGACTCCACGAACTGTTCCTAGCAGCGTCGGTTTCGAAGGATCTTTCTCGATCTTCAATCGCAGCCACCTTACATGCACATCGACTGTCCGCGTATCGCCAGAATACTCGAAACCCCAAACATCCTGTAGTAACTGATCACGTGTGTAGACTCTGCCGGGGTTTGCCGCCAAGTGAGCCAGCAAATCGAATTCTCTCGGGCGTAGATCCAGCTGCTTGCCTTCGAGAGTTACCAAACGAGACCCTCGGTTAATCACCAGATCACCAAGATCAATTATCTGGTCAACAGAACTCAGAGAGACTGATTTCAGCATATCCATACGGCGAATCTGAGCGCCGACTCTAGCGATAAGCTCGCGCATGCTAAAGGGCTTCGTTACATAGTCGTCGGCGCCCGATTCAAGACCAGTAATTCGATCCATCTCAGCGTCGCGTGCCGTGAGCATTATCACGGGTACAAGTGAACCATCTCGCCGCAAAGCCTTACAAACCTCGGTGCCGCTCAATGTCGGCAGCATCAAATCGAGAATGATTACGTCGGGATCGTCCTTCCGGGCGGCGGTCAGCCCTTCGCTCCCATCATCAGCAACGACTACGTCAAAGCCATCGGCGACGAGGTTGTAGCGCAACGCTTCACGAAGAGTGCGATCATCTTCGACGACGAGAATCTTGAATTTGCGATCTGATGACGAATTGGCGTCCACGCGGTTGAGCTCCTGAACGGGCGTTCATGCCGGATGATGAAATGGTCGTAACTCGGCAAAGCACACGTTAAGGCTAAAGAATATCTGACTCGCCGAATAAACGCTTTCAACAAGCGCTATGCGGCGAGGGAATTTTCGAGCCTAGCAGCGAATTCGGAGTCAGATTCGTACTCACGCGGTATTCGTACAGTGATCGTAATTCCCAATCCAACCTCGCTCTCTGCACCTATTTAGCAGTGGTGATGATCGAGAATCATGCGGCAGAAGTACAAACCAATGCCCGTGCCCAACCGCCTCGAGTTCCTTCATTACACGGTTGCGGATTGCCCTGACTCGGCGGAACGATATGCAGCATCGATCATTTCAACGGCTCGCATACCTGCCCAACCAGGCGCCCAGTTCACTGCACTCTTGCCGCTAACAATGTCAGCGAAATTAGCAGTAGGACCGCCCCCAAAATACTCACCAGCATTTGGCTGAAGGTCCATGTTGAAGTTATTGCCGTCGTGGCGAAGCACTTCAAGTCGAGCTCGATCGCAATCAACCGACATGACACCTTCAGACCCGAATATTCGAACATCCAGCTGGAACTGCTGGTTGTCCGGCAACGCTCCTGCACCACTAAATGACCCTATAGCACCACCGGCGAACCTAACAGCGAACGAATCGTACAACTCGACTTTGCTTGTCGGCCCAGAAGTAAGAGCTGAAACCGTCTCGGCTCGTAGCCCAGTGAGCCAGTAAGCCAGTCCAGCCGAATGCGACATCTGAGCTAGAGCATACCCTCCGCCAGCCACTACAGGATCGGCCCATGTATCGGCCGCAGGGGCGAACATGTTGTCCCCGGCTCCACCTCCGGTAGACATGAACTCCTTGCCTTCCAAAAGCGACCGCACCGGCGAAGCCATGTGGCACATCACGTATTCGATATCCCCTACCGCACCTTCGCCCATTCGGCGTTTTGCTTCTTGGATGAACTCGCCGTAGTGCCATCCATACGGAACCATAAGCTCGACGCCCTGACGATCTGCCTCTTCGACAAGTTCACGTGCTTCGTCAGCCTTCGTCGTAAGAGGTTTTTCACAAAGCACGTGCAATCCACGTTTCAAAGCGGCGAGTGCGTGCTCGTAGTGCAGGGTGTGGGGAGAGGCGACAACAACGCCTTTTAGACCGGGAGTGTCTAAAAGTTCTTCGTAATTCTCAGTGGCGTGAGTAAAACCGAACTTGGATTTAACTTGCTGAAGCTCATCTGCGCCCAATCGGCACACGCTTGCAAGTTCTATATCTTCTCGCTCAACTAAAACCGGCAGGTGGTTCGCAGTCGCCCACCAACCAGCACCAATAAGCCCTATTTTAGATTTGCCAGGCACTGTCATTCAAATTCCCTTATCGTCCCGATATCGATACATGGTTACTGTCATTCTGAACTAGATTCAGAATCACGATCAATCCCCGCCAAGCGATCCGAATAAGTCCCGAACCCCGCCCGTCCCGAACCGAGTCGAATGGCCGCAGAGTCATTTTTCGTCGCCAGCAAGCCCAAGCATGTCCATGACATCGCTGATTGCCGATTCAGAGACCTGCTTCTTCGATCCCTTGCCGCGCTGCGACTTGGGCTTCCTCTTCTTCTTCACCTTCGGACGCGCTGCTTCAAGCCGACGCGCCTGACACGTTGTGCACGTACACGTCTTCGGGTGTTTGCTATCAGTCCTATGGTGCCGCTCTTTCATGAAGCGATTCTATTCGAACAACACAACCAACGAAGCGATTCGAGCATCTTTGTGCCACAAATAGCAGTAAGACCAGCCGATTCGCGTAAAATCCAACAATGATCATTCACCTTGTTCGACACGGTCTGCCCAAAGTAGGAAGCGATGGGCTTTATCTGCCAAACGCTGGCCTTACCGATCTCGGACATCGCCAAGCCTCTCTCGCAGCTGGCAAAATCGTGCGACTGAAACCAGACGCCTCATTTACGAGCGACGTGCCGCGAGCAATCGAATCGGCTGCGCACTTTGAGCAAGCGACCAGTCAGAACGTTCAGCAAATTCCAAATCTTGCCGAGTTAAAGACCGGCAACATATGGGATGCCCCCGATTCGATAAAGAAGCGAATTGCGAAAGGCGACTATCACGTCGATTTCAAAAGCATGGGCGGCGAAACCATCACGGAATTCAGTCATCGGGCAATCGAAGGATTCTCCGAGTTACTCCACATTGCTTCAACTTCCGGACTCAACAGGATCGCCGCGTTCCTCCATGAAGGCGTTATAGGGACGATCATCGACCA
>JABHBJ010000025.1 GCA_018673955.1 Chloroflexota bacterium
CCAGATTTCAGGCGTCGCGTAGACAAGCTTGCTGATATGGAATTGAAGTACGCGAAAGAACTACTTAGTTAATACATTCCACTACGCTTGTAGTCGAATTCTCGTATGAAATAGAAGTTAGGCGGTTAACAGCCAAACTTGCACTTATTCCGGTTATTCGCATCGGCGAAGAGCTAGAGAATTTCAACCGGGAATCTGGCGATGAATAATAGCGTCAGCCCCTTGAACTAAAGTCGCTCATGGTCACCCCGTTCACATAGCACGAAGTGCTTACGTAACACCGACTGTGAACCCTCTCAAAGCTTAGCGTCACAGATCCATAACCGCCGATTCGAGAGCCTTCTCATTGACCGTTAAGCCGAGTCCGGGTTTGTTCGGAATGGTCATTTCGCCGTTTTTGAATTCCCATGGATCTTCAAACAGTTCATCGAGATCGTCTCGTTGTCCCGAGTACTCGTGCGGTCGATTAGAAAGCGGGAGCGTTGCGCATAGAGCGAGCGAGGCGGCATTGCCGATCGTCGGCTGGGTCATGTGAGGTACGACCGACATGTCGTGCGTTTCGGCGAGAGTAGCGATTCGCTTGCCTTCGGTTAGACCAGCGCACTTCACAACGTCGGGCTGCAGCAGGTCTGGTTTGGCAACATTGATGAGATCGCGGAACTGCCAGCGCGTGTACTCGTGCTCGCCTGCTGAGACAGGCACGTCGAGGGCTTCAGCGACTTCGCTAATTCCTTCGTAGTTGGTTGGCGATACCGGTTCTTCGAAGTGGTAGATGCCGAGATCTTCGAATTTCTTGCCTTGCTGGATCGCCGTTGAAACTGAGTAGCCGTTATTGGCGTCGAAGCTCAACGGAAAATCGTCTGGCAGGAAGTTTCGGCAGAGGCGAAACATTTCGAGGTCTTTTGCAGGGTTTACGTCCTGGCGATACTTCCAGTCCATACGAATCTTGATCGCCTTGAAGCCTTCTTCGTATGCTTGTTCGACTCTCGCCAGCATCTCCTGAGGAGTGTTATCGCTGCCGCCGCCCATGCTCTTGTACATCGTGAAAGTGGTACGGACAGCGCCGCCTAACAGTTGGTAGAGCGGCATACCGGCCACTTTCGCCTTAATGTCCCACAACGCTATGTCGACCCCGCTGATACAACTCGGCTGGGTTCCTGATGTTCCGAGTTTGTAGGTGCCGAAGAACATGTCGTCCCAAAGTCGCTCAACATCTAGAGGGTTCTTGCCGATGATGAGTGACTTGAGGGCGTGTTCGACGAAGTAGCACATCACCGGAACGTTCATTGGTGAACATTCGCCGATGCCTTCGATTCCTTCGTCGGTAAATATCCTAACAAGCGCTGTTCGAGTTTTGAGTGGGTATGCCTTAACGTCGGTGATTTTCATGATGGAATAGTACTTCTTATTGTCGACGAATAGATTCTTCAGAAACAAAGAGGCGGCGTTCGGTACTTACGAACCGAAGTTTGGTTCTTCTTCTCGTTCGATCTTGGCGGGGTCTAGATCCATTGTCATTCCGATACCAGACGGGGCGTGGATTGTGCCTTTGACCGGGGCTACAGGGTCCTTCAAGAAGTGCTGGTGGATGGTGTTCCACTTGACCAGATATTCCTGATACGGAGTGTGAATTGGTGACTGTGTGACCGAGAAGTGAATTCCGGCGTTGGTCGAGTGACCGTGCGGAATCGTGATCAGATCGAAGGTAGTAGCGAGAGCTGCGATCTTCAGAACTTCCGATAGTCCACCAGCCCAGTAGATGTCTGGCTGAATGATGTCGAGTGCTTCGTCGTCGATGAACTGCTTCATGCCCCAGCGGGTGTAGTGGTGCTCTGCTCCCGACAGCGGGATATTCGTTGCTTCGCGAATCTTGCGATATGAATCGATGCGATCCGGCATAGCGGTTTCTTCGAGCCAGCGAGGATGGAATTCCTCGATCGCCTCGGCTAGTTTGATTACGTAGTTAACGTCCATCGACTGCCAGCAATCAAGCATGATGTCGTCGTCGTCTCCGAGAGTTTCTCGAAGGGTTCGCACCATGTCGACGTTCTTCTTGAATCCTTCTGCGCCAGACATCGGACCGTGTCGGAAGAACCACTTCTGGGCCGTGTAACCTTCGTCTTGCTTCTCTTTGGCACGTTCTGCGACTAGCCCCATATCTAGAACGTGGTAGCCGAGCATCGAAGCGTAGGCAGGGACTTCCGTTCTAGTCGGACCACCGATGAGACTGTAGACGGGAGCGTTGAAGTAGCGACCTTTGAGATCCCAGAGGGCGTTATCGATCGCGCTGATGGCGATCATCGTGTTGCCCTGGCGGCCGTGAACTGAGCCGCGGTGCATGATCTCCCACAGGAATTCGGTTGCGAGTGGGTTGCGTCCGATCAGATAACGGGTCAGTTCGTTTTCGACGATGAAGGCGACCGCTTTGTCGATCGGACCGCCGATTCCGATTACGCCCTCATCAGTTTCGATCTGTACAAAGTAGGCATCGTGGGCGAGTTCGTTCTTTGAGTTCGCTGAACCGCCGAATCGATGTTGTCCGCCAATATCACGGAACTGTTCGTACACGTCGAGCGGTTGGACGAGTCGTTCTTCCCAGAACAAACCGTCGGTTTCAATCGTTCCAAATACGTGACGAAGTCGAACTTTTTCGATTTTCATGTGACTCTTCTTTGATATTCCTGTTTGTTGAGCTTGACGGGTCGAATGACGCGCCCGTTATTGATGAGCGCGACTTTACCGTAGTGCCAACCCGTTCGGATAGCGGACGCGCCAAGTATCTACATAAGAACGGCCGAGGCGTCTTCGAACATCACGGATATTCCTAAAGCGATTCGATAATTACGCGGGCTTTTGAGGGCCAGTCGACCGTCGTTCCAACGGCCCCAGAACGGTATGCACGACGAAGCGCAGGCTTGGAGTCGGCGATGCCCCAAGTTCGGACTACGAGCCCAGCTTTGTTCGCATCGTCAATCTGCTTCTTCGTTACCTTGCTCGCATTCGGGTAGATTCCGGAGAGGCCTAGATCGGTTGCTGCTTTTAAAGAGGCCTTATCTATCTTCGGAAGCAGCCAGCCGTGAGCGATGTTTGGCATGAGCGCGATTGATCGTTCGAGTTGTTCGAAATGAAACGAGGAAATAGTAAGGCCGGGAGCGACCGAATCACCGGTATGTTGATCGAGCCAACCCCACTGCTTGAGCGACTTCATCGATGTCGCAGCGAGATCGAGTTGAGTCGACTTTAGCTCTAAATGAACGTGCGCATTGCCGGCGTATCGTTCAAGAAACTCATCGAGTGTCGGCACGAACGCTTCTGGGTACGCCATGGTGCCGCGTACGCCAGCGCCATCGTCAGGTCCTTCAAACCAAAGCCCGGCATTAAGTGATTTGATCTTAGCGATGCCGGTTTCAGCGACGAGACCGGCTGTGTCGGTCGTTCGATCCAACGTTTCGTCGTGAACGAGAACGGCTCTACCATCGCTAGTCAGTTGAACGTCGGTTTCAAAGTTGTCGAAGCCGAGTGCGAGAGCGAGATCGAACGCCTCAAACGTGTTCTCGGGTGCATCGTATGAGGCACCTCGATGTGCGATCAGGGTGAAGTCGGGCTGTTTCGATTTCTTTTTTTGCAATGGCATTTAAGAAGGGATTCTTGATCGTTCTAATGGTCGATTGACCGGTAAAAACGGACGCATACGAGTACAAACTCAACGCAGTGTAAGTGACATGCATCGAAAAGACCGTACAATTTGACTATCGTGCCAATTAATAAGATTTCCAATTCGTTCGCAGATGCTGTAGCCGATATTCCTTCGGGTGCGTCGATCATGATTGGCGGATTCGGGGGCGCTGGCGGTCAACCGACTCGCCTGATGATGGCCTTACGTGATCTTGGTGTTGGCGATCTCACGATTATCGGCAACGTTGCTGGTATATCGAAAACAACGGGCTATGGCTGGCCATATCATCTGGATCCGGTCGATCAGGGCATGTTTTTCGAGAGTGGGCAGGCGAAGAAGATCACTTGTTCCTTTCCGGTACCGGGAACGACCAATCCGTTAAGCGAGATCGAAAAGGCGTTTCGAGAAGGCCGGGCTGAAGTCGATATCGTTCCGCAAGGGACGCTTATCGAACGCATTCGGGCTGCCGGAGCTGGCGTGCCCGCGTTCTACACTCCTACCGGAGTTGGTACGCCGGTTGCAGAGGGCAAAGAGCACCGTGACTTTGATGGCCGCACATACCTGCTCGAAACGGCACTTTCGGCCGACTACGCGTTAATTCGAGCGCAGAAAGCCGATACCCGAGGGAATTTGCAGTACATAGGAACTTCTAGGGCGTTCAATCCAGCAATGGCAACTGCCGCGACGATCACAATCGTTGAGGTAGATGAGATTGTTGAAGTCGGCGGAATCGATCCTGAACGGGTAGAAACATTGAGCACGTATGTGAATCGGATTGTTCAGCGAGAAGCAGGAGATCCCATGCCGTGAATACTTCTACAAAACCCGGCGGAAATGACCCTGCGCCACGTCTTGATCGTGCGGCGATCGCCAAACGTGCGGCTCGTGATCTCATCGATGGCTCAACAGTAAACCTTGGTATCGGCATTCCGGCGATGTGTGCCGACTTTCTGCCGGACGGCGTCGAACTTCTTTATCACGCAGAGAACGGCATTCTGGGCTTCAAAGAACTTTCGGCTCCCGGTGAAGGCGATCCGAATCTGATGGACGCGGGCGGCAGCTTCCCGAAACTCGTGCCCGGCATGGCATTTTTCGATTCTGTTGAGTCGTTTAGCCTGATTCGGGGCGGGCACATTGATGTGACTGTTTTGGGTGCGCTTCAGGTTTCTCGAACGGGCGATTTGGCGAACTGGATAATTCCAAAACGCGGAATTGGAAGCATCGGTGGAGCAATGGACCTCGCGGCGAATGCAAAGCGAGTTGTAATCGCTATGGAGCACACGGCGAGAGGCAACACGCCAAAAATCGTCGAGGAATGCACGTTTCCATTAACCGCACCCGGGTGTGTTGATGAGATTGTTACCGATATTGCGGTAATCAAGATTGATCGCGTGAGCGGTCGAATGATCCTGAGAGAAACTGCTCCGGGCTGGTCGTTCGAAGATGTTCAGGCTTTAACCGAAGCGACTTTGGTTGTTGATGGCGAAATCGTCGAGATTTCGTAACATCTGAGATTGTGCTGCACGTGATTTGCGGACGGCGAGTAGACTTTCGGCATGGCTTCGAACGATTCGTCCAACTCAAACGCATCAGATCCTCAAAACGAAACTTTCTACGAGTTTCGCAATTCGTTTTCTTACGGGTCGCGCACCGATCTGCTGTTCAAGTTTTTGAAATCTGGCTCCGAGCAGCAAGCTGATGATTTTCTACGAGAGTTGTTACATCTAACCGACGATTTGATCGACGATGGCGATGTTACGCCGATTGTCGAAGCGATTGTTCGTGCTCAATCAGGAGCATATGCAGGCCCAGGTAATTTTGAGTACGACGATAAGCCGTTTGCCAAGCTCGAGCAGCCTGTTTCGGAAAGCCGAATTGCGCTACTAACAACGACAGGGCACTTCGTCGGGGGCGACGATCCGAAACCGTTCGGAATGGAAAATCTCACTCAAGAGCAGGTCGTGAAGATGAGTGGTGAGTTCGGCAAGACTGATCCGGTACTTTCCGAGATTCCGATCACCACCCTGTTAGATAATTTAGAGGTAAATGAACGAAGAGCCAACACGGGGCGCTCACTTCGCAAAAAACTACCGCATGATGCGGTTTTCAAGTTACAAATTTATGAGTGTGCGCGTGATTTGACGGTTTTTAGCCGGATTCCGCATGTAAAATCAAACGATGTTTGAGTCACTTTCCGACAAGCTTGGCGGAGTCTTCGGCAAGCTAACCAGTAGCGGTAAATTATCTGAAAAAGACATCGACGCGGCTCTCCGCGAAGTTCGACTAGCGCTGCTCGAAGCAGACGTCGACTTCAAAGTAGCGCGCCAGTTCGTCAAAAACGTCAAAGAACGAGCCGATGGCGACAAGATCTACGCCTCGCTGACCCCCGGCCAATCGGTAATTCGAATCGTTCGTGAGGAACTTGCTGAGATTCTAGGCGGCGAAGCAGCCGAGCTCGCTCGTGCCGACAAGCCACCAAGTGTCATCATGCTCGTTGGACTTCAAGGTGCTGGTAAAACCACGCTCGCGGCAAAATTGTCACTGTGGCTGCGTAAGCAAAAACAGCCCGTTATGATGGCAGCCTGTGACTTACAACGTCCTGCTGCTGTCGATCAGCTAAAACAGCTCGGAAAGCAGCTCGATCTCACCGTATATTCAGAAGAACCATCAAGCTCCACACCTGTGAAGGTCGCCAAGGCAGCCTACAAAAAGGCTCAGGAAGAGGGTGTTCACTACCTGATTCTCGACACGGCAGGTCGCCTTGCTATTGATGACGATCTCATGAGCGAACTCGAAGAGATTCGCGATGCAACTTCGCCAGTAGAAACGCTACTTGTTCTTGACGCGATGACGGGTCAGGACGCAGTACGTTCTGGTGGCGAGTTCAACGATCGAATCGGTGTCACTGGAATGGTGCTCACTAAGATGGACGGTGACGCCCGTGGTGGTGCCGCTCTTTCTATGCGATCGGCGACTGGCGTGCCTATCAAGTACATCGGTGTTGGTGAGCGACCTGATCAGTTCGAGGTGTACCACCCAGATCGTATTGCTTCACGGATTCTGGGTATGGGAGATGTCGAGTCACTTATCGAGAAGGCCGAATCTCAGTTCGATTCTGAAGAAGTTGCCGCTCTCGAAGCGAAGATCAAGAAGAATCAATTTGATCTGAACGATATGCTGCAGCAGTTCCAGACCATCAAGAAGATGGGATCGATGACCGATATTCTGGGCATGATTCCTGGTATGGGTTCACTTCGAGGCAAGATCAATCCGAAGGACTTCGACGAGAAGCAAATGGGCCGAACCGAGGCGATTATTCACTCGATGACGATGGTCGAGCGAGAGAATCCGACGATTATCAACGGGTCGCGTCGCAAGCGAATTGCCGACGGCTCTGGAACCACGACTACACAGGTCAACCAGCTTCTGAATCAGTTCAAGCAGATGCAGAAGATGATGAAGAAGATGTCGGGTCCGGGTGGCAAGCGCGCACTGATGAACATGCTCAAGGGCTAGTTCGGCGTTTGGGTTACTTTGTGTTCAAATAGTTCGTTACCCAACTGGGTGTATCGTCGATAGAATCAGCTACTTGGATTTCACTGACACGAATGGCCACTTTGGCTCACGGAGTTTTACGAACGATGACTGTTGCACACTTGCGCACCTACACCATTAACAAAGGAATGCTCGACAGCTGGCTCGAGACCTTCCCAAAGCTCATACCGGTAATGGCCGAAGCTGGAATTAAGGTTGAAAGTAGCTGGGTTAACGAAGAGCGCACTCAGTTCATCTGGATTCGATCGTACGGCGACGATGCCACAAACATCGTAACTGCTGAAGCCAAGTTCTACGGAAGCGAATACTGGTTGGCTAACGTCGATCACGTACGAAGCCACCTGTCGCACCGCGAAATCGTTCAGATCGAAACCGCGTAGAGCGCTAAGTTCCTAACGTTGCGCCGTCGAAATCGGGTTGACCCCTGAGGAAATCGGCGGCAGCAACGGCTTGACGACCTTCGAGTTGAACTTTCTTTAGCTCGATCGACCCTGATCCAGTACCGACAATAAGCCGGTCTTCGTCAAGCACAACTACGCCAACCCCAGATTCAAATTCAGTTCCTGAACTTATCTGGGCGTCAAGCACTTTTAAGCCCTTACCGTTCCAGCTCGTGAACGTACCCGGCCACGGATCGTACGCACGAATCATTCGATCTATACGTTCCGCAGACGACGACCAATCGATCTCGCCATCTGATCTTTCGAGAAGGCTAGTGACGCTTGCTTTGCTGTCGTCTTGTGGTCGTGGAGTCAGCGACCCTTCCTGCAATCCCTTAAGGACGTCAGGGAGCATCGACACCCCTTCCTTAAAGAGCGCACCCTGCAGCCCAGCACCCTTTTCGGTGCCAGACAACCGCACCGGCGTCGATTGGGCGAGGATCGGCCCAGTGTCCATTCCTTCGTCCAGGAGCATGATTGTCACCCCAGCGGTGTCCTCGCCTTCGAGTATCGCCGTTACGACTGGGCTGGGTCCTCTGTACTTAGGCAGCAGCGATGGGTGGATGTTCACAACTCCCATCGGGGGCACTTGAAGAATTTCGATTGGAAGGATTCTTCCGTAAGCGACGACTACGAACGCATCGGCATTTAGCTTGGTGAGTCGTTCTAGCTCTTCAACGTTATTTCTTAGACCTTTTGGGGTGAAGACAGGAAGTTCGTTTTGTAGAGCGAATGCTTTAACGGGCGTCGCTGTCTTGTTTCGGCCGCGACCGGAGTTACGGTCGGGCTGGCTGTAGATCGCGGCAATGTCGTGACCTGCAGCGATCAACGATTCAAGAGAAGCGGCAGCTTCTGTGGGCGATCCAAAAAATACTATTCGCATGTGAGCACTTTATAAGCCTCGCACGGGGCACGGCGCGCTGAAATCGCCAGTCCGGACGAGGGTTGCATTGTTGGAGAATTATTAATTTTAGTGGTCGTCCAAACTGTGGCGTGACTGTTGTTACAAAATTGCTGGGAAATTGGTTGGAAATTCGAGCCAATTAAGTCATTCGAGGGGTTGCATACACCAGCCTAACGCATGGTACGGTTGCCCTCAGGTTAGCACCACCACAGGCAACGCTCGCATGCCTAAAATGCTGACCATGGCAATCACATAATCGGTCGATATTTTTTAAAAGCCAGCACTCCTGGCTCATGGATACTTGTGTCCAAAATTAGTGAGGGTTTGGCGACGGACAACGCACAACAAATCTGGAAAGCAGCTCTGGGGCAGCTCCAGCTTGAAATTCCCAGGCCTAACTACGAAACGTGGTTAAAACCTACTTCAACGGTAGGTTTAGTCGATGATGTACTCACCATTTATACCCCGTCTCCTTTCGCAGCAGAGATGCTCGAAAAGCGTCTTTCGGGAACGATCATAAGAACCGTTTCACGAGTCGCTGGGCGAAAGCTTGAAGTGCAGTTCAAGCTCCAAGGTTCAAACGATGAACTACAACCAGAAAAACTGAATTCATTTGGCTCAGAAACGTCGGATTCTGAGCCAAATGAGACCACTGGGAAACTCGACTACGCAAAGTCTTATTCGCTCAAGCCGTCATTCAATTTCGAAACGTTCATCGTAGGCCCCTCGAACCGTCTTGCGCATGCTGCCGCGGCCAAAGTCGCCGAGTCTCCGGGAAATGTCTACAACCCTCTATTTATCTATTCAGAAGTAGGACTTGGCAAAACTCACCTGCTGCACGCCATTGGGCACACGCTAAGTTTGCGTGGCCAGAAGGTTATGTATGTAAGCAGTGAGCGATTCACGAACGAATACATCAACGCGATTCGCGAGGGAACGGCAAGCAAGTTCCGTGACCGATACCGAAGTGCCGATGTGCTGCTGATAGACGATATTCAGTTCATTGCTTCGAAGCCGCAAACCCAAGAGGGGTTCTTCCATACGTTCAACGAGTTGCACATGGCTGGCAAGCAGATCGTCATCACAGGCGATGAACCAACAAACAAGAGTTTGCTTCAAGAGCGTATTCAGTCGCGTCTCGCAGGTGGGCTCGAAGTAGATATACAGCAACCTGACTACGAATCTAGATATGCGATATTACAGAGTAAGGCTCGGAATCTCGAACCAGCGGTTCTGGATCATATCGCTCAACATGCTCACCAGAACGTTCGCGAATTGGAAGGTGCACTCAACCGCGTTGTCGCCTATTCGCAGCTGATAGGAAGTCCCGTTACCACTGAACTAGCCGATCAGGCACTAAAGAGTCTCCTGCCTGAAACTCCGAAAGACGTTGCATCCGTTGAAGAAATTCTCAAATCGATTTCCGAGTTCAGCGGCGTAACTATCGAACTCATTACTGGCAAAAGACGAGACAAAGCAACTGCTGACGCGCGCCGTATGGCGATGTATATGCTGAGGGAAGATGCTCACCTGACCTCGGCACGAGTTGGCCAAGCGCTAGGTGGCAAAGATCACTCGACTGTTTTGTACGCCCAAAAACGATTCGAGCAATTCATGGAAACAGATAGTTCGGTGAGGCATCAACTCGCTGCAGTTAGAGACATCGTAATTCGATCCCGCCGAGTCAACCTCACGGCGAAGTAGATAGTCGGCATTACTCGAACGTTCGCTTCCCTACTCTGGCTTTTTGCGACACTTTATGTTTGCTGATGAACCCGAACCCGATAAGATTTCACGTCTAGACGTCTATAACGATTTCAAGAGATTATCTAGCTTTGTTTATCAGACTCAACACCGAGCCGAAGTAGCGATGATGCTAGCTAAAGTCTGACATTCTCCGGAAGATATAGAAATCCTATAAATCAGATCGAACCTGTGATGTGAATAACTAATCAATCGTCGAATAAGTTTCTATATTAAGTGTGAAAAAATTCTTATGAATACCTGAATAAATAACCAGATAATCTGAAGTGGTATTTCACCAGTAACAGCTCAAAACTATTCACAGGAACTTATTCAACAGCAGATTAATTACTAACAACGAATTTCTTGAGTTGACCGTTTGTTACCAACCGTTTCTAAACAGTATCCTTATACTCAAGATAAGAGTGTTATTAACATATCAACAATGATTATTGATATTACTTTTAACTAAATAGAAATATTATTTGATCCAGTTATTCACATGTTAGATTCTGCAGTAATAGAGGCGCGCGCCGGAAATGGTGGACATGGACTCGTCGCTTTCATTCGAGAAGCACTTCTTCCTCGTGGTGGACCAGGTGGCGGTGACGGTGGTCACGGCGGAGATGTAGTTCTTGTAGCTGATAAATCGATCAACACTCTTACTAAGTTTCACTGGCAACCTCATTTCATTGCAAAAAATGGCACTAAAGGCGATGGACATGTTCGAAATGGTGCCAAAGGTGAAAGTGTTGAAGTATCTGTTCCAGTAGGAACCGAGGTTTGGCTTTGGGAGGACGCCGAAGATAAAGAACTTATCGGCGATCTGAGTCAGCACGGGCAGCGGATGGTCGTTGCTGAAGGTGGTCGTGGTGGCTGGGGCAATGCTCACTTTGTAACTGCTACTCACCAAGAGCCACTTCTGGCTGAGGCCGGTGGTGACGGTGAAATCCGACGAGTTCGTTTAAATCTTAAGCTTCTTGCCGATGTTGGGCTTATCGGTATGCCTAACGCCGGTAAATCGAGCATATTGACGGCTATTAGCGCAGCTCGACCGAAAGTCGCTGATTACCCGTTCACCACACTTGAGCCGGTTCTGGGCGTGGTTGAGGCGGGTCCGCAGGCATTTGTTGCGGTAGATATTCCAGGATTGATCGAGGGTGCCCACACCGGTGTTGGGTTAGGTGACGAGTTTCTAAAGCACGTTCAGCGAACTCGTGTGCTTGTTCACGTTGTCGACGGTAGTGAAGACGATGTTCCGCGTCGGATCAGGGCGATCAATGAAGAGATCGTTCAGTACGATTCTGAACTTGCAAAGAAGCCTCAAATTCTTGCGATAAACAAGCTCGACCTCGATGAAGTCTCGGTTTTGAAAGAAGAGATCGAAGAATCTCTCAAAGACTTTGATGGACTACATACAGAAACGTTCTTTGTTTCTGCCGCGACATACGATGGTCTTGATGAACTAAAGCAAGCAATGTTTCGCTTGTTGAGATCGTCGTACGAGAACGAACCGCTAGCACCAGAAGTATCTGAACAAGAAATCCCGGTGCTTCGACCGGTTGTAAGAAAATCTACAGAAGTCGTAGTTCGTGAATCAGATGGTCAACTTCGAATCGTTCATGCAAAAGCGGTTCGCCTTGCTAAGGGAAGCAATTTGGAATCGCACGAGGCTCGATTGCAATTTCACCGACGTCTAGACCAGTTGAAAGTTACCAGAGCACTTAAAACTGCCGGACTGGAATCGGGCGACACAGTTCTGATCGGTGATTGGGAGTTCGACTGGGACTAATGTCTACTTCACGTATCACCAAGAGAGTGGGCGTGTTTGGCGGCACGTTCGATCCCATCCATGTTGGACATTTGGCTGTAGCTTCAGCTGTTCAAAAAGAACTCGGGCTCGATCAAGTGTTGTTTGTCGTTACGTCCGACCAATGGTTGCGAGAAACCCCCCCGGTTGCTTCCGCAGGTGATCGTTTGTGTATGGTTGAGATTGCTGTGTCGGACAAGCCAGGTTTTTCGGCATCTGATATTGATATCAAGCGAGAGGGATCGACCTATACGTTCGATACGCTCAACGACTTGCGGGATGAACTTGGCGAATCGTCTGAAATGTTCCTGATCGTTGGTGCGGATTCAGCGATGTCGATGGATCGATGGAAAAACGGTGATCGAATTCCGGAGCTAGCTAGTATTGTTGCCGTAGGGCGACCGGGGCAGGACTTTCAGATCGACGTGCTTGGCGAATCACACCCCGCGAGCAGTGCGGAGTATCTTGGCGGGCCGATGATAGACATTTCGGCAACCCATGTGCGGGGTTTACTTTCGGATAAGCGATCAGTCAGCGACGTGGTTCCGGGTTCGGTCGTTGACTTCATCGAAAAACAGGGTTTATATATCTAATTAGGAGCATTTTGCACATGGCAAACGGATCTGACCTCAAAAACATTGCTACACGCTTGTATGATCGTGCAATGGAGCTTGATTCGCTTCGGTTTGGCGATTTCACCTTGTCTTCGGGTGCGAAGAGCACCTACTACTTCGACGGGCGCATGCTTTCGACCGATCCTGAAGGCGCAGATCTGATTTCACAGGCGTTCAGTATTGCTATGGATGATGCCGGGATAGACGCGTTCGGGGGCCCTACCGTTGCCGCAGTTCCCATTGTTGGTGCGCTTGCTTTACGTTCGCATCTGGACGGCAAGAAGCGCACGGGGTTCTTTGTTCGACCTGAGAAGAAAGAGCACGGTGCCGGTAAGCAGATCGAAGGCAATCTTGAACCCGGCATGCAGGTCGCGGCATTCGATGACACGATTTCGACCGGTGGATCGTTATTCCCGGCGATAGACGCGATCGAGGCGGCCGGATGCAAGGTTGTGCTCGCTATTGCAATTCTCGACCGTCACCAAGGAGGCGATGCCGAGCTAGAACGTCGGGGCATTCCGTTCTTCAAGCTTTGGGAATCGACCCCTGACGGCAAAGTGACGGTTGTTGTTTAGCCGGGTTATAGTGCGTACTCCCTTGGATCGATTTGTCCAACGGTTATCTTCCTTAATTGTTTTTACCGCCGCGATTCAGTGGTCGATTGGTGGAATGTTCGATTCGGGCGTCGGGCTCGTCCGGGCAGCAATTCGCCAACTTAGGGCCCTTCTTTTCCCCGCCTAGGAAAACGATGTCTTGGTTTGTACTGTATTTCATCGTGTTGGTGATCACGATCAGCTTTCATAGTTACTTTTCTGCAAATGCGCTAGACGTATTTGAAACTTTCCGGAAAACGTTCCTAGCGATAAATCTCGTCGCTTCGACCCTTCTAATTTTTATCTTTTATGGTTTTTTCGTGAATGCGTCGATTCGCGAACGTGCCAAAGCTAACCGATTGTTGCTAAACGTGTTATCTGCTGAGATCGAGGACACGCAGAAAGAAAGTGACAAAACTATTGCCGAACATCACGAGTCGGTTAGCGTGTTATTCGCCGATGTCGTTGAATTAATTCCGCTGTTTGTCGATCACGAGCCAACAGAAGTAGTCGACTGGTTGAACTAATAAGTACTCTCGGTTCTTGACGGTCTTGTCGAATGGCACGGACTTGAAAAACTGAGAACCACTGGCGATGGGTACGTGGTGGGGTCTAGTGTTCCCGGGTATCGCAAGGATCATTCGAAAGCGCTTGTTGCATGTTCACTCGACATGATCGAAGCGTTCAAGTCGTTGCCACTTCGTCGAGGTAGGTAAATGACGTTCAGATTTGGGATTAACTCAGCGCCAGTTGTTGCAGGTGTAATTGGCATATCGAAATTCCACTACGACTTGTGGGGCGACACAGTGAACATTGCAAGCCGTATGGAATCGTACAGCGAGGAAAGCCGGCTCCATATATCTCAAGGCAGACACGACTTAATTAAAGACGAATTCGGGTGTGTTTCTCGTGGTATGACCGATATCAAAGGCAAAGGCCTAATGCAGACATGGTTTGTTGAAAGGGTGTGCACCGCCTGAATCAGAACTGAAAATAGTGATCTATTACGAGTATAGGCAGGACGCGAAACGACCTCAGGAGAAATCCCGAGGTCGTTTTCTACTTTTATTTGTTGCTTGTTTCGGTCGAATTATTTTTGTATAAGTAGCAGTTCTAAACGTCTAGGTTTTTTACTTCTAGGGCGTTTGCTCGGATGAAGTTTCGGCGGGGTTCTACATCGTCGCCCATAAGGGTTCGGAACATGTCATCTGCCGCAATGGCATCCTCCGCGGTAACTCGAAGCATGACCCTTTCGTTAGGGTCCATCGTGGTCTCCCAGAGCTGCTCAGGGTTCATTTCACCGAGACCCTTGTATCGCTGAACGTTTACGCCCGATCGATCGGAGTTGTGATCGAGCGTTGCAGGCAGGTCCTGCCATGCGACGCCCGTAGCAACGATATTGCCGGCCTTTTCGATCGTTAGCATGCCAGCTTCGAGAACTTCCTTGATGATCGGGTAGATCGTGCGCAGGCGGAATACCGCCGGGTTTTGGAATATGTCCTTGGTCAGCGTGTAGCCATCGATTTCGTATGTTCGATCTGGAAGTATTTCCGGTTCGACACCTTCTTCGATCACATCTTCGATAACCGAATCCTCAGCAGATTCTGATGTCGAATCGTCTTCAGATCCACCAAATAGCGAAGCCTGAGCAGTCTCAACAGGAACAGCTGATTCTTCAGGTCGCTCAGGCCTGAAATCCATCTTCACGTATTCAGGATCTTTGACCAACTTGTCGATCACGCTCTCTGGAATGTTCAAAACCCGAGCTACTTCGAGCGAGTCAATGTAGTCGCGAAGTGGTGTGAGAACTCGGCCGATTTTCGTGCTCTTCAGATCGATGTTGCTGTCGTTTTCAGCAGTAATTCGCATTGATCCGTACAGGCGGTTTGCTGTCCATTCATCAAGCTCGGCTTCCGAGTACAGCCAGCGAGATGAACGACCCCGTGACGCTTTGTAAAGCGGTGGCTGAGCGATGTAGAGATGACCGTTTCCGATGATTTGCGGCATGTTGCGGAAGAAGAACGTCAGTAGTAGCGTACGAATGTGCGCTCCGTCGACGTCAGCGTCCGTCATGATGATCACTCGGTGATAGCGGAGCTTTTCTTCGTCGTAGTCTTCACCCAAACCGGCACCGAGTGCGGTGATGAGTGCTGCGATTTCTTCGTGAGCCAACATTCGTTCAGGTCTAGCCTTCTCGACGTTAAGGATCTTTCCACGTAGCGGAAGAATTGCTTGGTTCTGTCGTTCCCTGCCCTGTTTTGCAGAGCCACCAGCTGATTCACCCTCAACGATGTAAATCTCTGAGGATGCTGGGTCTTTCTCTGTGCAGTCGGCGAGCTTGCCAGGTAGTGATCCGCCGTCCATCGCATTTTTGCGAATGACGAGGTCACGAGCCTTCTTTGCGGCAGCCCGAGCACGTGCTGCGGTGGTCGATTTGTTGATAATCAGTGCGCCATCGCTGGGGTTATCTTCGAGGAACTCGACGAGCTTGCGGCCTACCACCTGCTCAACGGCGCCCTTCACTTCAGGGTTGCCGAGCCGGCCTTTGGTCTGACCTTCGAACTGGGGGTCTTTCACTTTCACGGAAATAACGCACATTAGGCCTTCACGGGTGTCTTCACCCGATAGGCTCTTTATGTCGTCCTTGCCGGTTCCGAGAAGGTTATTTTTCTTTGCGAAATCGTTGAGCACACGTGTTAGTGCTGAGCGGAACCCGGTTACGTGTGATCCGCCGTCTCCGGTGCGGATCACGTTTGCGAACGAGAGAGTGTTTTCGATGAACGATTCGTTGTACTGCATGGCAACTTCGACAACTACGTCGTCGATAGTTTCCTGTGCATACATAACGTTTGGATGAACTGAACCTCGTCGACGGTTGAGTGATCGAACGAAACTTTGTACTCCTCCATCGAACATGTAAGTCACATCGTTGAACGGCCAGACATCGTCGTGCCACTCGGATCGTAGGTGGATAGTGAGTCCTTGGTTCAGGTAAGCCATCTCTTTGAATCGAGCGGAAATAATGTCCCAGTCGTATCCAATTTCGGGGAAGATTTCGGCGTCGGGCATCCACGTAACGGTTGTTCCTGTACCGGGAGCATCGGTTTCTTCAGGATTGCGGACATCCATATCTCCGATGGATTTTCCGCGTGCGTATTTCTGGGTACTTACTTTGCCGTCACGACGTACTTCTACAGTGGTCCACTCAGACAGCGCGTTCACTACGGATGCACCAACACCGTGAAGCCCACCTGACACTTGGTAACCCTTGCCGCCGAATTTTCCTCCGGCATGAAGGGTGGTCATGACCGTTTCAAGGGCGGACATGCCCGTTTTCTTATGCTTGTCCACAGGAATTCCACGTCCGTCGTCAACGACCGTCACGGAGCCATCTTTGTGGATAGTGATATCGATTCGGCTGGCGAAACCTGCCATAGCTTCGTCGACACTGTTGTCGACGATCTCACGAATTAGGTGAAATACACCTTCAAGCCCGGTTGTACCGATGTACATACCTGGTCGTTTTCGGACGGCTTCCATGCCCTCCATGACGGTGATGTCATCCGCGCTGTAATCAGCCGAGCCGCCGGTGATGTCCGAGCCTGCGCTTTTTCGCTTTGCCATTCGTTATCCTTGCCAAATTGGCCATCTGGACCATGTGGTGCGATACGCTTTTCGATCCGAATAATCCGGTTGATCCAATCACAACTTGGGCTTTTGGTGCGTGTGTGCGAGGAGCAAGAGATCGGACGTTCAATCAGAATTGATTCGCGTGAGTTTACGTAACCTGTAAACGAGAGCCTAATTCTACCATTTTTAGGCGGTGTTCGCCCAGTTTGAGACAAGTATGACGACAGTATAAAATCAACCCACATTTAGATTGCCCGCGCTTGGGATTTATTTCGCATTGGACGAACAGTGGATACTTCGAGCCAACAATTCGTACTTTTTATCGCTTCTGCGCTGCTAATCGTTAACGTCGGATCGGTTATCGCTATCTGGTTGGATAAGCGCCGTGCAAAGAAGGATCAATGGCGAATTAAAGAGTCGGCTCTTCTAGTTTGGGCTCTAGTTGGTGGATGGCCGGGCGGTATTTGGGCGATGCGCAGGTTTCGGCATAAGACATCAAAACGATCCTTCATCGCTAAATACGTGTTGGTCGTTCTGTTCAACATTGCGCTCGTAGTAGCTGTGGTATTTGCTGCAATTGCATGATGAAACTCAACACATTTGACGATCAAGCAGGTCTATAATCTCGCCATCCGAGTGAAGCATGCTATTCCCCTGAGCGCGTTGTTTCCCCGGATTTTGTATTTATATCTGAATGAAGCAGCAGATGCATGAACCTAAAACAAGCAACCTGCTTTGCCTAAGAAACCCGAGGGTTAACCGTGGAAATCGACCGCGATATATTGTTGCTGATGCTTCGCCGTATGTGGATGATTCGAAACTTCGAATTGAAAGTCATGGAAGTTCACAGTGCGGGTGAATTCAGTGGTGCCGCTCACCCATACATTGGTGAGGAAGCCGTTGCAGTTGGCGCCTGCGCCGCTTTGGAAGACACCGACTACATTACTGGCAACCACCGTTCCCATGGGCACCCAATCGCTAAGGGTGGCCGAGTCGACAAGGCGATGGCCGAGCTTTACGGCCGAGTCGATGGGTACTGCAAGGGCAAGGGCGGATCGATGCACCTTGCCGACTATTCGATCGGCATTCTTGGTGAATCGGGCATTCTTGGCTCGTCAGTCCCAGTAGCCGTTGGTGCGGCTCTAGCGGCGCACATTCGAGGCGACAAATTTGTTTCGATGGCGTTCTTTGGTGATGGAGCTTCTAACCAGGGCGCTCTTCACGAATCGATGAACCTCGCTTCGGTGTGGAACCTCCCAGTTATTTTCCTTTGTGAGAACAACCAATACGCTGTGACGACTTCTTACGCCGAAACCGTGGCTGTAGATCACGTTTCTGACCGAGCTTCGGCATATAACATGCCTGGAATGCTCGTTGATGGGCAAGACGCTATTGCAATGTACGAGGCGACGTCCGCTGCTGTGAAGCGAGCTAGGGCTGGTGAAGGTCCGACTTTGATCGAGGGTTTGACCTACCGATTTGAAGAGCACTCTCTGGGTCTTGGCCGAGTAGCACGTGGTGCGTATCGAGATGAGGCAGAAATTGCCGAGTGGCGTAAGCGCGATCCGCTCGACATTCTCGAAAAGACTCTAATTTCTCAGGGAATCGCTACTCGTGAGGAGTGTGATGCAATAAATGCCGAGACGGTTGAAGAGGTCGAAAAAGCAACCGAGTTCGCTCGAAACAGTCCGTTCCCAGAGCCAGAAGATTTGTTTGAGGACATGTGGGCGAATCCAATTCCACTGCCGTAGACCAACTTTTTATTCATATTTCAAAAAGTATTTCTCAGTTCACAGGTAATAGATCAAAATGGCGCAGACCGTATTTTTAGAAGCAATCAATCAGGCAATCCAGGAAGAGATGAGACGCGACGAAAGCGTTTTCATTCTGGGTGAGGACATCCGTAGAGCAATCTATGGCGCGACAGCCGATCTCCTCAGCGAGTTCGGCGAGAAGCGTGTCCTCGATACTCCTCTTTCGGAAAACGGCTTTTTTGGTGCTGCAATTGGTGCATCGCTCGTAGGCATGCGACCGGTTGTTGAGACCCTAACCAGCTTCATGTGGGTCGCAATGGACCAGCTCATCAGCCAGGCCGCAAAAATGCGGTATATGTTCGGTGGGCAGGCGACGCTTCCAGTCGTATTCAGAGCATCGATGTTCTACGGCGCTGGATCAGCGGCTCATCACTCCGACCGTTCGTACCCGATGTTTATGAACATGCCCGGAATCAAGATCATTGTCCCGTCGAACCCGGCTGACATGAAAGGTCTATTGAAGACGGCGATTCGTGATGATGACCCGACTATCGTGTTTGAAGATGGCACGCTGTTCGGTATGAGGGGCGAGGTTCCTGACAATTCAGAACTTCCGGGCGAAGAACTATTGGTTCCGTTCGGTGAGGCTCGAACAGTCCGAGAAGGTACCGATTGCACGATCGTTGCTATTGGTGGCGCAGTGAACCATTCGATTGCAGCTGCCGATCAGTTGGCAGCTGAAGGTATTTCAGTTGAAGTCATTGACCCACGAACGCTTGTGCCGCTCGATAAGAAGTCGATTCTCGAATCTGTCGAGAAGACGGGTCGATTGGTGATTGCCGATCCTGCCCACAAGGTTTGCAGTGCTGCTTCCGAGATTGCTTCGATCGTTTCTGAAGAAGGCTTCTGGTCGCTTCAGGCTCCGATCCAGAAAGTGGCTTCGGAACAGGTTCACATCCCTTACACACCTTCTCTTGAGAAGCACGTTTACCCCGATGCACCAAAGATCATCGCGGCGGTAAGGCGCACGCTCGAAAGCTAGGTATCTTAGCCACGATTTCTCAGAAATCAGTAGTGATAAAAAGCCCCGGGCGTAAACCCGGGGCTTTTTTGCGCGACGCGATAGGATGTGCAAGACAAGGGGGGGCAGGGAAACCTCTTCCCTACCGCAGCAAAGCGGAGCGGGGGGATCTGAATCGTTGCAATTACCAACGTTGTTCACGGGTATCGGAGGAGATCATGAAAATGAATTCAGGGTTACAGGTTGCTTGTATGTTGCAGCAACGAGTTGAGTTGGCTTGCTACCGTCGGGAAGAAGGAGTTTAGCTGCTGTAGTATCGATTTTTTACGGTAGTCTTTTAATCCGCATTCGAACCATCATCCCTACGACTCATTTACACCCCCGGAGCATCCTGTTGAATCCTGTTTTTGAGAATTGCAAGGCACTTACGTTTGATCTGTTCGGGACTGTGCTTGATCTTGGCGGGTCGCTAACTCCTCATTTAAAAATATTCTTGGACGGTCGAGGGTCAGATATCGACCCTGCGGCTATGTGGCAGCAGCTTCGGTACCGACAGCGAATCGAGCAGTATCAGGACACGCTGGTTGAACTTGGGCACTCGGGATATCTCGAAACCGTGCAGAAGGCGTTCGACTACGTTGCTCGAGCAAACAAGCTCGATCCAACGTCCGATCAGACCGACACGTTCATGGCAGGTTGGCAGGAGCTTTCGCCGTTTTCAGAGTGCGTTGCCGGGCTTGATCGACTAGGCAAACGGTACAAACTAATCGCGCTTTCGAACGGAAACCCCTGGTTCCTCGACCATCTGGTGAAAAACCGTATTAAGTACCATTTCGACGATGTGATGTCGGTCGAGCAGGCGGGCTATTTCAAGCCAAAACCCGGCGTTTACCGTCGTGCTGCTCGTAATCTGGGCATGGAGCCGGGCGAGCTAATCATGGTTTCCGCGAATTCGTTCGATGTGATGGGAGCGAGAACCTGCGGGCTTCGTGGTGCGTATGTAAATCGATACGACTTGCCGTTCGAGGATACCCACGATATGTATAAGCCCGATGCGACTGTGCTCAACTTCACCGAGCTGGCCGATGCCCTCTTGTCCCGAGAGGGTGGCTAAGTGGGATTCCAACTAAGACGCTTGGGAATTCATGATCGGAATGTCGAATATGTTCGCGGGCAACGACGAAATCCATGGTTGAGGCAATGGCCTCGATGGAGTTCTTGAATCGTGGGAAGGTCCTGGCGCCCACATAGTCATAAGTCGCTCGAAATCCGACGATACAAATCGCGTGTCTATCGCAACCGCGCCGGAAAGCAGATTCGCCCACGAGTTGAACTTTTCATTTGCATCTCAAGCTGATCTCCTAGAGTAATTCGCCCAGCGAACCTCCCGAACTACTGTTCAACTGCGCTAAACTAGCCGTTGGCGCGGTATTCCTGATTCCAATCTCAGAGTTTCGCCTGCACTCGTTTTATGCCGGGTAAGGCGACGCACAGCCAACCGACGTTGCGCCCGGCAGTTGGCAAATAAAGAACGGTAAACGGTAAATATGTCTGCACCTATCACCCTGCCACAGTGGGGCATGGGGATGAACGACGGCGAAGTCATCAAATGGCTAAAGGCTGTCGGCGACCCGGTCGCTAAAGGCGATCAACTTGTCGAGATAGAATCTTCAAAAGTGAATGCTGAAGTCGAAGCGACTGCAGATGGCACGCTCGGCAGAATCGATGTTGAAGAAGGACGAATAGTCGATGTCGGAACCGTTCTCGGGCACGTTCTCGAAGCAGGCGAATCGGAAGCTGATCTTCCTGATGTAGTTCCAGCTCGTGGACCCGCCGGTGCTCCCGTTCCGGTGGCCGTAAAACCTGCCTCAGCTCCTGCCGCCGCCGGAGTCGCTCCAAAGGGTGGCAAGCAGATCGTCACTCCTAGGGCACGTCGGCTAGCCAAAGAGATGAATGTTGATCTCACTGGTGTTTTGGGTACTGGTCCTAGTGGTCGAGTTACAGAGGACGATGTGAAAACTGCTGCAGCAGCTCCCGCAGGAGGCACAACTGCTGCCGCTGTTCCTCTGCCAGAATCTGTTGTTCCAGTAAAAGAAACGATCAATCTGTCGGGTCTCCGAGGAACTATCGCACGGCGTATGACTGAAAGTGCGACGATTCCAGCAGTCACTCTTTCGACTACTGCCGACGTTACCGACGCTGTCGCATTCCAGCGTGAACTCGTTGGTCAATGGCGTCAGCACAAGCTGCGTCCTCAGTACCAGGATCTTGTAATTGCGGCTGTTGCGCGTGCGCTCAAAGAATCTCCAATCGCCAACTCGCATCTCGTCGGTGACGAAGTTCGAGTGCTCGACGAAGTGAACGTCGGAATCGCAATGGCGATTCCTGAAGGCCTGTTGGTTCCGGTTATCAAGAACGCAGACCAGAAATCTCTATTGGAAATCGCACAGGAAGTTCGTGAACTCGCTAACAAGGCCAAATCGAACAGCCTTTCGATCGATGAAATGACGAACAGCACGTTCTCGATCACCAATTTGAGCTCGTATAAAATCGATACCTTCGCCCCCCTGCTGAACCAGCCTGAGATCGGAATTTTAGGTGTTGGAACAGTTGAAGAACGAGCTGTGGTTGTCGATGGCGAAGTCGCTATTCGATCAATTGCCAACTTGAACCTTGCGTTCGACCACCGAGCGTGGGATGGCGCTCCGGCAGCCGAATTCGTACGGTCAATTGCCAAATTCCTCAGCGATCCAAGCTGGATGAAGGCGTAAGCGTCGGCACTTGTCACTAATGGCAGTTTTGGGACTTTTTAATTGAGCACAGTCGGAATAATCGCAAATCCTGCGGCGGGTAAAGACATTCGCCGTTTAGTAGCCCACGGTCGAGTAGTCTCGAACCAAGAGAAAGCGAACATTCTTCGGAGGGTGTTCGCTGGTGTTGTTTCGACCGGTGCTGATCGACTTCTTGTAATGCCAGATCATTCAGGACTGGCGCGCCCTGCTGCTAATGATGTCGAAGGCCAGATCAAGATCGATTATGTCGAAATGCCGGTCGCTGATCACCAAGGTGCTTCGACAAATGCTGCCCGTGCAATGGCAGAACAAGGCGCAGATAGCATTGTGACTCTTGGGGGAGACGGCACGAACCGTGTCGTTGCCAAAGGTGCTGGCACTGTTCCGCTAGTTCCTATTTCAACGGGAACGAATAATGTGTTCCCCGCGAATACCGAAGGCACTCTTGCAGGAATCGCCGCCGGAGCGATGGCGACAGGTGCGTTGACCATCGAAGAGGCCTGCCGACGTTCGAAGCGAATCGATATTTATGTAAACGGCGAGCGTCGAGATGATGCGCTAGTTGATGCTGCGGTGTCGAATCAGATGTTCGTCGGCGCCAGAGCCGTTTGGGACACCAAGACTCTACAATCAATGTTTCTGACTCGAGCTGAACCGGCAAGTATTGGGCTATCGTCGATTGGGTCGAGAATCATGCCCATTTCGATCGATCAAGAGTACGGGCTTTACATTCGACTTACTGGTGAACCGGGCGAGAACGCCACTACAGTGCGGGCACCCATTGCTCCTGGCACGATTGTCGACGTAGAAATTATGGAGTGGCGTAAGTTCTATCCGGGTGACAAGATCGCAGTCGATACCCAGCCTGGAACTTTTGCTCTTGATGGCGAACGAGAAGTTGAGTTGCTCCCAGGTCACGATGTATACGCGGCCTTGGCGACGGATGGTCCGTGGGTAGTCGATGTGCCACTGGCACTTACGTTGCTGGCTACGAAGTAACTTCTAGAGCAGGCCAAGAAGGTGCTGTAAGTGGCTTCTGAACGTCTGAACGTGGCATTGATCGGTGCAACCGACAAAGTTGTGGCTCCCGCGCATTTGAACGGACTTTGCGGCTGCAAAGGCCGACAAGTACGTCTACTGCGAGAAACCGATGACCCACTCACTTCGCGCAGCGAGCGCTATCGTCGAGGCTCACCGTAAAGAGGCTAGTGGGATACTGAAATAAATTCAGCATGACACTGTAAGTTGTTCGAGTGTAGAGATGGAGAAACTTGACGAAATGACGGGACCTATATTGGGCTCAAGTTCGGAAAAGTACACGCATGGGCATCATGCTTCTGTTGTTGCTGCTCATGCAGTGAGGCGTGCGAGCGAGGCGGCGGCGTTTGTGTTGCCACAGCTGAAATCTCCCATGCGGGTATTGGATTTTGGGTGTGGTCCGGGAACGATCACGAACGATCTAGCGGAGTATCTGCTTCCTGATGGATCGCTCGTAGGAATCGACAGCTCGGACGCTGTAATCGAACAGGCACGTAATGCTGCTACTGAGAAAAATATAGCCAACGTCGAATTCGAAGTGAATTCAATCTACGAAACCGGCTACGAGTCATCTGGTTTCGATGCTGCGTACGCTCATCAGGTTTTACAGCATTTGTCAGAACCAGTACGAGCGCTTGAAGAAGTGAAGCGAGTGCTCAAGCCCGGTGGAATTTGCGCCGTTCGTGAGGTCGATTGGGGCGCTTCGGCTATTTGGCCAAACGATGAACGACTTTCGAAATTCTTCGATGTGTACAGCAAAGTTGCCGAGCGTAACGGCGGTGATGCGTTTGCAGGTCGACGTTTGAAGCAGTGGTTCACCGATGCTGGATTTAGCGATCTAGTCGTGACAACTTCAACTTGGACGTTCGCCGAAGGGAGTGGTCTTAAGTGGTGGGGCGACCAGTGGGCAGACCGGATTTTAAGCTCGGACCTCGCAAAACGTGCTGTGGAATATGGAATTGCCACAGACAGCGACCTGAAAGATATTTCACAGGGCTGGCTTGATTGGGTTCAGGCAGAAGGTGCTTTTTTCTCGTTTATACAGGTCGAAGTGGTTGGGGAGAGGGCATAATGCACGGCGTTTCGCTGTGGCACGAGGCCATCTCCGCTTTTAAAGATCGGACATAGCTCGGGTTGATTCTAGTTTTCAGGCGATTCCGCTCTAATCTCGTACAATCTCTCGCGCTCGCAATCTCCGTTCTGCTGACAACGACGATCATCGCGGGCGCCCCGATGTATCTAAACACAATCGAGTCGCTTGGGCTCAGGTCAGTGTTGGATACCCTCTCGCCTGCCAACAGGAATCTGCTGATTTCTGTCGATAATTTTCCGTTGACCAATAGCTCAATAACAGCGGGGTCCGAGAGAGTCGAGACTACGCTTGGTGCGCTCGGTGACCTGCCATTAAGTGTTGCCCAGGAGTCGCACACGAGGGCACACTACTGGGCGTTCGAGCCTGACGCAATCATCCCCGGTCGCTCTTCCGACAGTGCGATTCTCAATCGATTCGTAGGATTTCCAGATCACGTTGAGTTCATTGACGGGCGTGCGCCCGATCCGGCTGTTAGATCTGAACCTGGGGTTCTTGTCGCTGAAGCTGCGATTCCATTTGTTCGGGCTGAAGTGCTAGGGGTTAACGTTGGCGACCATATTTGGCTTGCCTCAACGCCGGTAGACCCGCCATATCTGAAACTTGAAGTCGTAGGCAGGTTCACGCCACGCGATCTCCAAGAAGAGTTCTGGTTTGACCTCGGATTCGAAGCGGTCGAGCCACCGAGTGCGTCGTTGGTTGCGAGGCACCCACTTCCTCTTTTCATAGCCGGAGACGGGTTGCTTGATCTTGTCGCCGGTGGCCCTGCCTCGATTGGATCGAGTCGTTGGCTGGTTCAGTTGAACATTGATGAAATCAACGATCAAGGCCCGGCTGCAGTTGAGCGACAGATAGGTGCTGCATCCCGAAGGCTTCGCTCGGAATTTAGAGAAGCGACGCTTGTATCGGCTTTAGATAATCGATTTGGAGCGCTTCGAGAAGAGATCGTATTCGCTCGAATACCGGTGCTGATGGTGGGCGGTGTCCTACTAGCCGTTGCCGTGTTTCTATCGATCACTTCAGCGGGATCGTTGGTATCACGGACGCGTGTTGATACCGGAAGATTGAGTGCTCGTGGGTTCAGTAGACGGCGTATTGCTCTAAGCCGTTTTTACGAATCGGCACAGTTGGTATTTGTTCCAGCGTTCGTCGCACCGTTTTTAGCGTTCGCCGTTATTTCCTCGTTTGATCTGCTGCCTGAGTACGAATTGGCGACACTCGGTGGAGGAGTGCCCGTTCGATTGGTGTGGCAGGCATTTGCGGCGTCGTTAGCCGGTGGGTTCGTACTACTTGTGTACATGCAGCTGATCGCCTTTTCGGCGAACGCACGGGAGATCGATTCCGATCGCTCCACGTTGGAGCGGGTCGAAGAGCGGCCATTTTTTCAACGTAACTATCTCGATTTGATATTTCTGATATTTGGCGGCGTTGTGCTCTGGGATTTGACCACGGAAGAATCGGTAGTCGCCGAGCGAACTGGGCATGTGGGTGACGTCGATCAGCTGTTGGTGTTCGCCCCTGCGATTTTCTTGGGAGTCGTGATCGTATTTTCGCTTAGAGTCATGCCAAAAGTCGCACGGATTGCCTCGGCGGTGGTCAGTAAGCGAGGCCCGACGTGGCTGCATATGTTGTTGGTTATGTTCGCGAGGCTGCCGAATACGTACGCGTGGCCGTTAGCGATCATCGGAATGGCGACGGGGTCGATAGTCCTCTCGACGACCGTCTCTGCTTCGTTGGAGCGTAGTGCGGTCGATCAGGCTGGTTACGAGGCTGGTGCGGATCTACGAGCACTTCCGGTCGATTTCAACAGCGGCCCGAGAACTGTAATTTTAGATCGAATTCGCAGTATCGAGGGCGTTATGGGTGCTTCAATTGGATTACGAACGATTGGGGGGCTTCGTGATGGAGGGTACGGTGCTCCATTTGAGTTTCTTGCAATCGAACCGGAAGAATTTTCCAGGATAGGAATCTTGCGAGACGACTACGCCGATAAGCCGATAGAAGAGCTTTTGGCTGGCATGGCCACTTCGAACGGATTTGACTCGGTGTTAACCTCACTTCAGCTCGTCGACGATCCTGATCAGGTTGGGCTGAGGATGAAGGCGAGTTCATCTGAGGAATTCGTTCGCTTAAGTCTGAGATTAGTGGATGCCGTCGGTAGGTCTTGGTCGGTTGATTTGGGGTCACTAACCTCTACTGATTGGGAGTTGCGAACCGGTGATGTTCCTGAAGCTGCGGTGCGACCTGTTGAAATAGTTGGAGTCGTATTTTTCGAGCAGGCAAACGATCAACTTGGTACTCCGATGACGGTTCTTGTAGATGATTTGATTAAGGTAAAAACTCGGGCACATGACAGCGCAACCGAATCCAAGACTGAAGCGGTAGTCGATTTTGACGATATCGAAGATTGGTATCCGCTCGCTTCGATCAAAGGCATAGATACGGTGATTAGTTCGGTTGTGCACAACCGTACAGGGCAGGCTGGTAGCGCGATTCAAATCGAACTCGGGGCAGGAACGAACCGAGGTGTTCGAGGGATCGTCAGAACGGCGACTGAGCTGGTTCCCGTATTGTTCAGCACTGAAGCGATAGAGGAGAACGATCTTTCAGTTGGCGACCGTACTGTGATCCATGTATTCGAACAGTCGATTCCAGCACGAATTGTCGGCGAATTAGATTACTTTCCAACTATGGATTTAACTCAGTCGGGCTTTGTAATCGCCGACTCGGCATCACTTTGGACCTATCTTTCGATGAGCAGCTTCAATTCGGCAGGTTTCTTGGAAGAAATGTTTATCGGGCTCGATAATTCTGGTGATGAAGAAGTGATCGCGGAGATTTCTGATGCGATTGGCGGTATTCACGCCATGATCGATCGCGATGACCTCGAGAGCAATTCGCTGGTTACGCCGCTGGCAATTGCTGGCTGGCGCGGGGCTGCAATAATCACATCGGTACTCGCAGTGGTTCTTGGCGTGTTTGGATTCATAACCTTCGCCCCAGCTAGGCCGTCGGGCGATCACCATAAGTTGGCAGTACTCGGTTCGCTGGGAGTTAGGAAATCAGTGCTCCTAGCTATTGTCGTTGGCGAGTCGGTGACCGTTCTGGTGATCGGAGTTGGGGCTGGCCTCGCAGCCGGAATTTTCATGGCGAGATTGGCTGTGGATACGACGACGCAGACCACTGCTATTGGAGCGATCGTGCCGCCAATTCAGTTTTCAACTGAGTGGACGTTTATTGGGGTACTGGTGAGTGGACTGGTGCTCGCGGTAGTCGCAATTGTTACGTGTGATTACATCGCCCTCAGGCGGATAAATCTTGCGGGGGCGACAAAAGGCTAGCGAGCGTGCCAGCACTCTCTAGCTTGTGATTTCGAAGATTTCGGTGTTGTGGGTTTCGGCTAGGAGCGGGTAGATCTGATCGAAGATAGTCGTGATTCCCAGAGTATTGCGAACTGCGCTTCGTGACGCTTCATAGTCGGCGATTGAATCCCAAAGTTGCTCGGTTTGCAGCATCCCGTGCGATCCGTGCCAGCCTTTGTACACAGTCGGCTTCTTGTAACCGGCAGCTTCCATTGCGGAACTTGCCTCATGTACAAGAGCAGCAAGTTTGCCGCCGGTGCCGGGTTTTGGAAGGTAAGTGCGTCGAACAGCAATCATTGGAAAAACTTTCTTATTTGAGATGTCGAACTTGAACAGCGAAACGGCGTTGACGGGCTTAGATCTTGAAACTGCGCCAATCTCGCTCGAATCGATCCTTGCTCTTCATGCCAGATACGGTCGGTTCGCTAAGGATCGTATCGGGCCCCCCCTCGGCTAAGAACTCGCCGCCAACGGTAGCTGATCGACCGCCAGAGTACGACATGTAGCAGAAGCCAACACCGTCATATGGCTCTGGTTCTCCAGTTTCGTTAATTCGGCTAGCGATTACCTCGCCGACCTTCATGCCTTGACCCGCGGCGAATACGCCAGCTTTTGGAATGGCGAAATCTCCCGATGGCACAACGTTCACATCACCAATTGCAAATACGTTGGAAGTGGCTGTTTCCAAATTGGTCTTGTTCACAGGAACCCACGGCTTGCCGCCAGAGACGCCGCTTGCAGCTACGATATCTGGCATTTTGTGAACTGGAACCGTTGCGATGATATCGGCGGTAGTCGTCGAGCCATCGGCGAACGACGCTTCCCTGCCGTTAGCTGAAACTTCGGTTACTCCAGCCCCGGTGACAAGTTCGATTCCGCGTTGGTCTAGAGCGCTTCGAACTCGTATCGATGCCTCTTTACCGGCTACACCGAGTGGCCCAGGTTCGGGAATATAAATTGAAATTTTTAGGTCTTTTCGAATGCCTTTGTTCTTAGCCCACCAGTTGAGGATCATGGCTGTTTCGAATGGTGCAGGCGGGCATTTATATGGCGGCTTCGCGGCGGCAATAACGATCTTGCCTCGCTTCAGTCGACTAAGACGACGTCGCAAGTGACGGGCGTAGTCAAAATCGTAGAACGAGTAGGCATCTTTCGCACCAGGGACGGCATCCCAGTCGTATGCGGCACCGAGTGCAATAACTAGATAGTCGTAATCTAGTGTGGCAGCCGATGTTTCGACCTTCTGGCCTGTCGTGTCGATAGCGTCGATGTTCGCTTCGACGAACTTGATACCGCGATTAGCAAGTCGACCCAGCGACCTGCCAGTTTTGTCGGTGTCTCGTTCACCAACTATCAATAGTGGGTTCATTCCACAAAGATGCGACACTCTATTTCGATCGACGATCGTTACTTCATGAGTAGCGTCCAGAAATGCGCGTGCGCTGATCGCAGCCTGCACTCCTCCGAAACCACCGCCCAGAACGAGAACTTTCCTACCGGCCATACTTTTACGCCCCCGACATTCGTGTGCAGCCATATCCAAAAACGACTGCGGCGACAGCTTATCGGGTTTTACGAGAAATGGTGTGTAAAGTCGCTACTTTGGGATGCTATTTGCAACTCTTGTGAGCTGATCTTTGGGGTCGTACGCGGTGTGGGATTTCGTGGAGTTTTGAGTTTAACCCTGAATCACTTCGGGATCCATGAACGTAACTTGGATACTACCGTCGATTTCTTGAATCACAACATTGCATCACAAAAACAGCTCCGTCCACAGTTCAGCGTTTAGAACAACGTTGATAAGATTCGGGTTGTATGCGCCGAGAATAATGTACTTCGGTCGATCGGTTGCCGATAACGGGCCTGCACGTAAATCAAGATAGATTGCGGTGTATGTGAATGATCTAAATTATGGTTAATGCGATGTGTAAGATTCGGCCGAATACAGCGTTCGAATATTTCAGCGATGTACGCGCTAACTCGTAAGTAAACATCGCCGCCAGAAATAACAATATGAAAATGCACCATACGAAACCGCCTTACTCCAGAGATTGGGATGAATCGTGCGACACGATGGTCGCTCTGAACGGATCGACCAAGGGCGGGAACACTGTTTTTGCTAAAAACAGTGATAGACCTCACAATGAACCCCAGCCACTGATTCAGGTTGAAGCTGCCGATCACTCCGGTGGATTTTCACGAACCCAGTTCGTCGATGTGCCGCAAGTTGGACACACATACAGGCACGTTGGATCGAAGCCGTACTGGTGTGCGGGTTATGAGCACGGATACAACGAGCACCAGGTCGTAATAGGTAACGAGGCACTTCCTTCATTGTTACCCGAATCGAGCGAGCCGAAATTAGTAGGCATGGAAGTACTGAGGCTCGGACTCGAACGGTCGAAGTCGGCAGAAGAAGCGGTAGAAGTCATAACCGCTCTCGTATCGGAGTTTGGGCAGGGTAAATTTTGGAACTCTGCCAGAGTACGCACCTACGACAATATTTTTCTGATTTCTGATCCTGCATCAGCATATGTCGTTGAGTGCGTGGGTCATGATTGGGCGGTGAAGCAGGTCGAAAGCATCACTTCAATATCCAATATTGCTCAGATTGGTGCAGATGCAGACAGAGTGTCGCCGGGTGCGAAAGCTAAAGCGACAAAACTGGGTCTTTTTGAGATGGGATTTGGTGATAAATTTGCCTTCGGCAGCGCGTTCGCCGATCTTGAAAACTCTTCGAGTGGACTCGCTAGGCAGTGTCGATCTGACGCGATGCTGGGCCGAGGTGCTGGTCAACTAGATGTACGTGCGATGATAGAAGTGCTGACCGATCATTCTGACGGTGAGAACACGGATGAAGCTCGTGTAGTCGATTTAGCAGGTGATTTGTCGATCTGCTTGCACCGCAATACTGTTGATTCAACGGGTGCTTCGACTGCGAGTCTTGTCGCAGATCTATGCGCCACCGACGAGCGATTGCCGATTTATTGGACCGGGCTTTATTCGCCCTGTATGACTGTTTTCCTGCCTAACTTCATCGAAGGCGAGCTACCGGGCATGCTCGGAATCGGTGGAGAATTCGAGAGTACTGATAGTCCGTGGTGGGATTTTTACCGACTTACAGAACACGGGGTGAAGGCTGGACCTGAGGTTCGTGCCGAGATTAGATCGGAACTGGCGAATCTTCAGAACGAACTGTTCGAATCAGCTTATGAAGTCGCTAAGAACGGACGCGAACTGATAGAAAACGGTGTGGGCGATTCCGCGGTCGAGATGTTGACGAAATACATGGCTGAGAACGCCGAACGGGTGATTTTGAAAGTAAAATCTATGATCCCTGCCACCAGGTCAGTCAGCTAGTTATTCGCAAAAATGGGATGTATCCGTTGAAGAACAGCCAAGAAAATAATGAACTCGATCTTCAGCAAATTCTGAAAGCCGCGGATAGTGCCGCTACTGCCGCGAGTGAAGTGCTGATGGCAAGATTTCGGCCGAACTCTGCCGAAGCACTTGATAGGTTCTACAAATCACCGAACGCTCTCGTAACGGATGCCGATTTGGCCGCTGATAAGGCGATTACTGAAGCGTTAATTGCGGCAGATGCACCTGGGCGAATTCTTTCTGAAGAGAGCGAAACCAAGTTGTCGGACGACGACTCGCTTACATGGCTCGTTGATCCGCTCTGCGGAACGGTTCCGTTCAGCACTGGTATGGATCACTGGGGCGTGAACATCGCCTTGCGAAAAGATGGCGACTTGATCGCTGCATCGCTTCCGTTGCCGTCGCTCGGCGAACGACTTTCTGCGATCAAAGCCAATGGAGTGATCAGAAACGGCGAACTGTTCACTGGTTGTTCGCCAATCCAAAAGCTATCTGAATCGGCCATCGGCTTAGAAGTAGATGGGCCTGAAGAATGGCGAACGAGATTGGCGGGTGATCTCGATTGGATACAGTCGGTCAGCCAGATAAATACATTCGCTTCTGCCGCCTACCCAATTGCACTTGTGTGTCTTGGTCGACTTCCTGCGGCTGTGTTCTATGGAATTGAGCCGATGCACTTTGCTGCTGGCGCGATGATCGCCAGCGAGCTCGGCGTGTTGGTGACAGACGAACTAGGAGCGCCAATCGACTGGTCGAAAGATGACGAGCTATCGGTGGTCGTTATTGGTTGGCCAGTTATTCACGAACAGCTGCTCGCGGCGATGGCTAAGTAGTTTGCGAATAGCGGCTCAAACGCGCTTGGCGTAAATCTTTAGATCAGATGTGCTCGACCGGTATGATTCGAGAAACTTCGAATCGCTCTCAACTTCAGCGAGCAGTATCGAATAGATCTGCTTGATGTTTTCGTAGCGCGCCTGTCGTTCAAGTGCCTGGACGAGAATTTTGCCGATCCGGGCTCGACGTAAAGATGGCTCGACTGCAATTGCAACGATTCTCGCTCCGGGTTGCAGCACGTAGGCGGTGGTTTGCCTTTCAGCAAGCAGAAATCTAACTAGATAGGTTTCGGCAACGTAGCAGCCCCACGACGGGTACTGAAGCCAGTCGAGTTCGATGATCGAAAGTATCCGCTTTACGTATAGATCCCAAGTGGGTGATCGATGGGTGCCTGAATACTCGAATCAAGTGCACGCACTGCTTCGGAGTCGGTCTGGCGTATTTGGCGGACGTTTACATCTGGTGTCTTAGGGCAGCCTGGTAGGTGACCCTAAGATCAATCGATTCGATCCGTTGATCGGCGCAGTATAGCGGTGTGTTGGAAAACAGCGTTGACACTGTGGCTTTGCCCAGTCGATTGCCGTTTGACTGGCACGCAAATTGAACGTAGCTTGGGCAGGCGATTTTCCGCAAGCTTGTCGATTCGCGATTGGCTTTTATGTATATCCAGATCGAGAAAAAGTATGCCGTTCAACGTAAATCACATTCACCTGAAGTCTAGCGACCCTAAGAAAACTGCCGATTGGTTCGTCGAGGCGTTCAACGTTGAGATCGTTTCCGACAACGTACGTCCTGTTGGCGACCGATTCATCGTTACTAAGTCCGAGGGCGGACTCGCTATCAACATTTCGTCGGAGCGAACCGACGAGAAGCTCGGCCCTGCCGATGCGAACCCGCACTACGGTCTCGAGCACTTTGGTTTCGACACTGACGATATGGATGCCGATATTGCCCGCTTGGTTGAACTTGGCGCCGAACTCAAAGAAGGTCCGATTAACAATGGCGGCGGCGTGAGCATCGCGTTTGTTGCGGCTCCCGGCGACATCCGAATCGAACTCATTCACCGAGTGTAGTCCCAATAGCAGATTCTCTGCGAGGTCGGTTGATAAGGGCCGATTCGTCTAAATGAGTCTGATGATGGGCAATATTCTTAGTTCTAGACTCACTTCAACTCCAAATAGGCAACACTGGATTCCCTGATCGGAGTCATCGGAGTGAAGGGTCTGGGGCGGGGGAACTCGCTTTGCCGGCTTGACCTAGCGATATGCTGCTTTGGAACTCGTCCAGCGCAACCCCGCCAGATCCCTCGGATGCACTCGGGAAGTCGATTGTTGGCGTGTTACGAACGCAGCTATTTCTGGCTATTCAGAATTGCTTCAGATGTAGCAAGATTAAGCGCATGAAAATTGTCGACATTGTGAATCGAACTGTTCCTCCTCAGCCGTGGGTTGAAGGCGATAAAATTCCGTGGGACGAACCCGGTTTTAGCGAACGAATGCTGAAAGAGCACCTTTCTCAAGATCACAACACAGCGAGTCGGCGATTCGACATCGTTCATCGACAGGTCGACTATCTTGAACGGATCGCTGGCGGCTTGGCTGACGATTTAAAGGTGCTAGATCTCGTCTGTGGCCCCGGTCTTGACTCGTTGGACTTAGCGAGGCGCGGCACAGCACCTACGGAATCGACTTTTCACCGGCGTCGATCGCATGGGCCAAATCGTCAGCAACAGAACAGTCGCTTAGCAGCGAATTCGTTCATGGCGACGTTTGCAGTACGGAATATGGCACTGAGTTCGATCTAGCGATGCTGATTTTTGGCGAGATCGATGTGTTTTCTGCTGAAGATCTAAGCCTGATCGTTCGTAAAGCACGTGCCGCTCTCAACACCGGTGGGGTGATGATGTTGGAGCCACACGAGCCAGGAATTGTTCGCGCCAACTTCGAGACCGGCCGCTCTTGGAGTTCGCACCAGTCCGGTCTCTTCAGCGAACGACCCCATTTGCTTCTCGAAGAGGGGTTTTGGCATGACGATGTGCAGATGGCAATGAAGCGCTGGTACGTGGTCGATGCTAAAACTGGCGAAGTGACCCCGTATTCCCAAATGGTAGTTCAGCACACGAAAGACGATCTGGTGCAGTTGATTGAGGCGGAAGGGTTTACAGTGTCGGAGGCTCCCGGTGGTTGGTCGGCAGGCAACGAAGATGGCCCGCCGGAGTTCTACCCACTCATAGCTATCACAAAGTAATCACAGGAACTCGCCCGAATGACGATAAAACTAGCCGTGGCTGGCGGAAACCGAGGCGCCAGATTCGATCAGGTTTTGGGTGGTCTTGAAGATCAAATCGAACTGGTTGCGATCTGTGATCCCTCAGACGAAGTACGATCACGTTGGACGGACGGTCGACCTGACTTAAAGGCGTATTCGCAGTTCGAAGATATGGTCGAGGATCCCGGTATCGACGCGATTTTTATTGCAACTCCGATGCTGCTTCACGCCGGTCAGGCATTAACCGCCCTAAACGCCGGGAAACATGTTCTGTCTGAGGTGATAGCCGCTGCAACTCTCGACGAATGCCATGCGTTGGTCGAGACGGTCGAGAAGACCGGGCTGACGTACATGATGGCTGAAAACTATTGCTATCGACGTGAAGCGATGATGATCAAGAACATGGCAGATCAGAACGTCTTTGGCGATCTGACGTACGCGGAAGGTGCTTATATTCACGATTGCCGCGATCTAATGTTCAACGACGATTTAACTCGTACTTGGCGGGGCGGCGGAACCGGCATTACGCAATCAACGCGCGGGAACGGATATCCAACTCACTCGCTGGGGCCTGTCGCTCAGTGGCTCGGGATTAACCGGGGCGATCGACTCGCCCGCACGACGACATTTGTCACTAAATCGGCTGCTCGGCAAGAATGGGCGAGATCGGTGTTTCCAGAAGGACATGTCGATGCACAGGACGCGGCGTGGGCCGAATTCACTGACTCCGCAACGACACTGATCGAAACGGAGCAAGGACGGGTTATCTGCCTTCGCAAAGACTCAGCTAGCCCGAGGCCGCACAACATGGCTCTTCACACGTTGCAGGGCACGCGAGGGGCGTACATGTCGGGTCGATTCGATGGCGAACAGCCGCTCGTGTGGCTTGATGGCGTATCGACTGGTGTTAGCCCTGCGAACTTCGGCTACAAAGGCATGGCGCGACCATCGGGTCAGTCGAACGAAACTCATCCCGAGTGGCAGCCGCTGCGGGATTTGAGCGACAAGTACGAGCACCCGTATTGGAAAGAGCTCGGCGAAGAGGCGATTCAGGCTGGTCACGGAGGTGGCGATTACTTCGTGATGTACGACTTTGCAAGAGCTGTGACTGGCGAAATCGAACCACCGATCGACGTTTACGACGCGGTCACTTGGAGCAGTATTTTTCCGATCTCGATCGAGAACGTAAAACGAAACGGCGAACCTCTCGACATTCCCGATTTTCGAAATCGGTAAACACCGCAGCTGTCCCCTTCCAGACGGGAGGGCTAGGTTAGGAGAATTGCGCCGCGGAGCCGAGCCATCCGATGACGAGCGCGACTAACGAGACTGCGACTAACGCTGCCCTCGGTTGAGAAAGATCCTGAAAATCACCCTTCGAGAGCCTCAGGATGACATTGGTCGTAGTGGGCTAATTCGAGCATGCAGAGCTCAACTTGATCATTAGGCGGACGCTTAATCAAGCAGGTGGATACAAACGATATCCGCCCTAGGGCATTGGGGGTATGAGGCTGTCCGTATGCCTTCATATTTGCGAACGATTTGTGAAAGACCGAATTAAGATTCGGTGTTAGCGCGTTCCGAC
>JABHBJ010000030.1 GCA_018673955.1 Chloroflexota bacterium
TGAGGCATCATTACGTCTAGTAAGACGAGATTTGGAGATTCAGATACAGCAAGATCAAATACCTGATCGCCATCTTCAGCTTCGACGATATCGTGAACCGCGTCTTCTAAAATTGCCGCGAGGGCAAGACGTACATCCGGGCTGTCATCGACGACTAATATTCGGGCCAATTGCAAATTACCTCTGAGTGAAAAGATTACGATTCATCTGCGAGCAGATCGAAGCGACTTCACCATACACTTGATTTTTACAATCTTTGCACCCTATTCCTATCACGAGATCAAGCGCAATTATTCGAACTACCAACAAGTTGACGCAATGATTGAATACACCACCCTTAACACCCCTGCTAATCAAAAGGAACTTTATGCACTACCAAGACGAACGGACGACTGGATGTCGAATATCTGATTCATGGACATACAGAGGTTTAAAGACTGTTGTTCTTGAAAACGAATTGCTGCGTGTTTCGATAATTGCAGACAAGGGTGCAGATGTTTTTGAGTTGACTCACAAGAAGACCGACACTGAGTTCATGTGGAGAACACCATGGTCGGTCAGGAATCAGAGCCTTTCAACGCCGCCAACAGGAAATGGCGACAACATATGGCACGACGCATATATCGGTGGATGGCAAACGATTGCGCCGACTGGTGGTCCACCTCAAACCTACGCGAACGCAGATCTAGGTCAGCATACTGAGGCAACGCTTATGCCATGGGATGCTGTGATTATTGAAGATTCCCCAGAAAAAGTAAGTGCGAAGTTCACTGTACGCACTGTACGAACTCCGTTTTGGATCGAAAAAGTGGTCTCACTCGAAGCCAATAGCCCGGTACTCACAGTTACCGACACTTTGACCAACCAAGCTGAGGAAGATACCGAGGCTCAGTGGGGGCAACACGTTGCGTTGGGCCATCCGTTTGTGACTCCGAACTGTCGATTAGATATGGCGCCAGCCGATCATTTTGTTCCCGAACGTGGTGGCAATCGCTTACTGGATGGTCATGTTGGCGAATGGCCTACGGCTCTAGATCCTGACGGGACAGAAGTCGATCTAACCAAATTCCCCCCGAAGTCGGATCGCTTACAAGATTACTCAGTCTTCAAGAACCAAAAAGAAGGCTGGTACGCTGTGACCAATCCCGACCGAGGAGTTGGATTCGGACTTGCGTACCCAGTCGATACGTTCAAATACCTCTGGTACTGGCAAGTGTTTGGCGGGGCATCGGGCTACCCGTGGTACGGCAGAACGTACAACGTGGGACTTGAGCCATTTACTAGCTTGAGCGCAGGAATTCCTGAGCCTGGTTCAAGTAATCGGACTTCGATTATTTTCGCGCCGGGTGAGACTCGCAGTGCGACTGTTCGAGCCGTAGTGTACGAAAGTACAACGGGTGTTTCTAGGATTTCTCCAGAAGGCGAAGTAACTGTTAGCTAGCAGTTCGTTGGATGTGTGAAACGAAACACGGGCGGATAGTCAGAATAAGAGCCTGACTTCCGCCCGTGTTTTATTTCATGCTTTTTACCCTTACGCTTCGGCGAGAACACCGGCGTCGGTCTGGTGTGCTCGAATCCAGTCCCAGTCGAGTGGTACACCGATACCTGGTCCGTCAGGGGCAAACACGTTGCCATTGCTGTCGATTCCGTCAAGATCGTCGTTGTAGCCGAGGTAGACCGGCGCTTTAGTGGTCTTCACCTTCGGATGAACGAGTCCTAGTTCGAAGAAGTTTGTATTGCGAATCGACGACATGATGTGGCGGTGCACAGGACCAGGACCGTGAAGTTCCACATCGAGTCCGAACCCTTCGGAAGCGTGGGCTATTTTCATTGCACCGGTTACGCCACCGTCTTCATGAGCGCCAGCGCGTACATAGTCAGTACCCTCGGCAACGATGAAATCGACGTGCTGTTCGAGTAGTCGAATGTGCTCGGTCTGCAATAGCGGTGTCTTGACCATTTGACGAAGCTTGCGGTGGGCAAACTGCGAAACTCCGCCGTCCTGATACGGGTCTTCCCACCAGAAGAAGTTAGCTTCGTCACATGCATGACCAAGCTTTAGTGCATCGCCAAAGTTCTTGACTTCACAAGCAGGATCGATCAATAGATCGAGTCGTCCGGCGAATTGCTTGCCGAGATTCAATACGTTGTCGACTTCACGTTGAATATTGCTTCCGGCGAGTCCCCAACCGTGGACTTTAAACGACCTATAGCCCATTTCGTAGCATTGTTCTGCGAAATCAGCAAAGTCTTCAGGAGTTGCGAGTCCACCGTTTTCATCACCGTGAAGAGTCGATGCGTAGGCGGGGAGAGCTTTCTTTTCGCCTCCGAGAAGACGATAGAGCGGTTCATTGTAGAACTTACCAGCAATGTCCCAGAGTGCGATATCGATCACGCCAACGCCTAGCATTGCTCCGTGTCGGAGTCCGCGTTTGGTGTCGTTGTAGATTTTTTCTCGTGCAAGTGCGTCTTTGCCGATCAGGTATTCAGCAACTGTTTGGACATCGCCTATCGCACGGCCGATTTCAGGATATTCACCGACGATTCCTTGGTCGGTGTGGATCTGGAGCACGGTTCCTGACTGTTTCAATTTGGAACCAGCTTCAAAAACCATGTTGAAGGTGTTGTAGTCCTTGCCGACGTTTTCGAGCTCGTGCTCGTAGGTCGTTACCGAGACTTTAGTGATCTTCGGACTGGCTCTCATTGCATTCTCCTGATGGATAGCTGTTGTGTTGGCTCTACGCGTTGTTAGGAAGCAGCAACATGCGCCGCACTGAATTGATTTAGCGGCGAGATGTTAGCACTTCTATGTTGTTGAATTCTTCACAGCGAGGGCGATTGCGGACGATTGTGTTGCGTGTAGAATTCCGTCGAAATTGAACTCAACTAGCGCCAAACTCAACGATACACATATGCAAGCAATCGTTTATCACGACAACAAAGACGTAAGACTCGAAGAGATCGCCGAGCCAAATCCGGGTCCCGGCGAGGTGAAGTTGCGGATAACCGGAACGTCGATCTGCGCTACGGATATCGAAGAATGGCAGTACGGACCGCTATGGGTTCAACACGGATCTCCCAACGCGATGACCGGCAAGCAGACTCCGCTTGTTCTGGGACACGAAACCGCAGGAACCGTCGCTGAACTCGGTGAAGGTGTCGACAACGTTGCGGTTGGCGATCGAGTAGCTATCAACACAGTTCTTACTTGCGGAACCTGTTTTTGGTGCATGAAAGGTCAGCAGGCTGTTTGTCCGAATATGGCTGTTGCGGGTTTCATGGCAGACGGCGGACTCGCTGAGTTCATGGTCTGGCCAGCGGATAAATTGGTGCCGATGCCCGACAGCATTTCGGATGCCGAAGGCCCTCTGCTTGAGCCAGCGACCGTGGCGGTGCATGGTGTGCGTCGTTCAGGAGTTCGTCCGGGAGACTACGTGGCTGTGCTCGGCTGCGGCACGGTCGGGTTACTCACCGTTCAAGCGTTCAAGACCGCAGGTGCACGGGTGATCGCCATCGACGTGAGAGAGCAAAATCTGGCGCTTGCTAAAGAGCTTGGTGCTGATGAGACCGTTATCTCTCGCGATGAAACTGCGGCGGCGGCTGAGTTATTGGAACTTACGGGCGGAATTGGACCCGACATCGTAGTCGAAACCGCTGGGGCTAAGGAAACGCCTCGTATGGCGATTGAATGGACGCGCCGGGGCGGCACAACGTTGCTGCTTGGAATCTACTCAACAACTCCCGAAATTAACTTCAATAACGTGGTCGGACCTGAGATCACGGTAATCGGGTCAGTAGCTACTTCACCGGGTGACCTCGAAGTTGCTGTCGAATTGGTCGGCAATGGCAGTATCAACGTGAAGCCGCTCATATCTGAGATTGTTCCGCTGAGTCGAGCGATGGAAGATGGTTTCCAGAGAATGCTCGATCCGAACAAAGATATTTACCGAATCGTGATACAGCCCGGGTCGTAGAAAGATTTCAACAAATTGAACTATCAAGACGAACGAACGACGGGTTGTAGGGTTTCCGATGCTTGGACGTATCGCGGACTAAAGACCGTAGTTCTTGAAAATGAATTTGTCCGTATTACAGTGCTTGCTGATAAAGGAGCTGACATCTACAGCTTCGTTCACAAGCCGACCGATACCGACTTCATGTGGAAGACTCCGTGGGGTGTTCGTGATCCGAGTAAAACCGTCCCCCCTACGGGAGACCCGAGTTCTATTTGGCTCGATTTCTACGAGGGTGGTTGGCAAACGGTTGTCCCGCATGGCGGATATTCGGATCAGGTTTACGGTGCCGATTTCGGAATTCACGGTGATGTCAACTTGATTCCGTGGGACACCGTAGTGGTTGAAGACACTCCTGAATCGGTAAGCGTCCGGTTCAGTGCGAAGAGCGTTCGGATGCCTATGAAGGTATCGAAGACGCTCACCTTAGTTTCGGGATCGTCTACACTAAAAGTAGAGGAATCGGTTACTAACGAAGGTGAAGAAGACCTTGACGTCGTTTGGCTAGAGCACATCGCCCTTGGACCACCGGTACTATCCGACAAATCTCGATTATTTGTTCCTGAATCGAAGTTGTTAAGCCACCCTGAAAGCATCGACTCAAATTCTAAGCTGGAACCGAATTTCACTGGTGACTGGCCTAATATGAACGCCAAAGACGGATCGGTTCTCGACTTCAGTCGTATTCCACCGAAAGAGGATCGTTCCCTCGACATGGCGTACATGACTGAGATGTCGGAGGGCTGGTACGCTCTGCTCAACGAGGAGACGAACATCGGTTGGGCGGTTAGTTATCCGGTCGAGACGTTTAAGTACCTGTGGTACTGGCGTAACTTTGGCGGAGGATATGGCTACCCGTGGTACGGAAGGTGCTACAACGCTGGCTTAGAACCCTGCACAAGTTTCGGAAATGGCGGTATAAAGCAAGCCAAAGAAAACGGCAGTGCATTGAATATCGAAGCCGGGGCGACGGTTTCAGTAACTATTACCGCTGGACCTTTTACTGGATCAGGAACCATAAACAGGGTCGATCCTGACGGTAACGTGACATTTGAATAGAAATGAAGTCGAGCCGCTGACATAGCGTTCGACAGTATGACGACAAACTTATTTAGCGAAACACTAATCAGAACAGACAGGATTGACAATGCGTAAGCGAATGTTTGGCGACTCAGGGCTTGAAACTTCCGTAATAGGCTACGGCGGGTGGCCGATGGGTCGAGGTATGTACGGCGATTTCGACGATGACCAGGCTATTGCAGCAGCCCGTACATCCTACGAAAACGGCATCACTCTCTTCGATACAGCAGCCGTTTACGGTTGGGGATACGGTGAAACGCTAATGGGCAAAGCGCTCAAAGGCATTCGTGAGGACGTTGTTCTCGTCACTAAAGGTGCACGTGAGTGGGTTCGAGATAATCCAGATCGTCGGGCGGCAACCGTTTCAGACTCAGATCCAAAACGTCTATTGGCATCGATCGACGAAAGTCTCCAGCGACTTCAGACCGATTACATAGACCTATTTTTAATCCACTGGCCTGATCACGATCGTGCATTCTCGGAACCTATGGAAGCTCTTGAACAGGCGAAGAAAGCCGGAAAGATTCGCCACACTGGTGTTTCCAACTTCTCGGTCGAAATGATGGCTGAAAGTCGAGAGACGAGCCCAATCATCACTAATCAGATCGGCTACCACATATTCGACCGCCGACCTGAAGCCGACGTTATGCCTTTCGTTAAGAAGAACGGCATGGGAATCATGGCTTACGGATCACTCGCACACGGTTTGCTCACTGGCGTATGGACTGCCGACAAGACCTTTGGTGATGATGACTGGCGCCGCAGTGGAGCCAATTTCGGTATTAAATCTTGGGGACCTGAGAACTTGGCCGCTAACGTTGCAGTAGTCGAGAAGTTAAAAGTCATTGCTGCGGATCACGGCAAGACTATTCCTCAGCTGGCAATCGCGTGGGTACTTGCGAACGAGGCTATCAGTGTTGCCCTCGCTGGCTCAGTAACACCTGCCGAAGCGAAAGAAAATCTCGGTGGCGACTGGGAGATGTCGGATGATCTCCGTCAAGAAATCGACACACTGGTGCTGGCCGAAGGTTCAGGCGTCGGCACATCAGGAATGGAAATCGCTACTTAATATGGCGAACCGCACTCTGGCACAGTTACGACATTAACAACGTACGACGAGTTATCGCATGATCATCGACACCCATTGCCACGCTGGCAAAAACTGGTTTCTTCCTATTGAATCTCTTGAGTTCGAAATGAACCA
>JABHBJ010000027.1 GCA_018673955.1 Chloroflexota bacterium
ACACCAGACTCTGAAACGAGTTGGCGAACGGTGTCGGTAAAGTCGATTAGCTCGGGAGCGTCGGTCGATTCGACTTCGACGATCTTGCTAAATACCTTGTATTCGGTGCCAGTGGTTAAACCACCGGGTGAGGTGCCATTCAACACGCTTATTCGTCCTGCCTCTATAGCAGTTAACGCACGTGCCTTGTCCGAATGCAAACTTATTCCCCCTCGGGCAAAAAAACTTAGTGAAGCAGCCATCAAACAGCCCCACCGAGGATACGCGTTCCAAAACCGTCGATCTCTGTTACTACGGATACGTGGAGACTGTAGCTACGGTTCCAACCATATTACTTCAACCAATGCTCATAAGCATCTACTGATTATATGGGTAAGTGCGGTATTTTTCACCGATATATGTTGCTTAAATTAGCACCATAATCACTAATTTAGTATATCGATTCACCGGAGTTGCCCCGCAATATTACGATTAGTTTTCGGTCGTAAATCGTGTTTTTTCGATATTTAGCGGCGCAAATATCCTCAATCGAAGAATTCGATTATTCGGGTGTCTCTGGTTGTTCAACTTTGGTTAGAGCTGTGTGAGCTTGCGTGAATGCGGTCATAAAAGTGGCTAGCGAGGCGCTAGCGCGGGTCGAGGATCTGCGAAGGCGCATCAGTGCTGGTATATCCTGAGGAGTGTTGAACACATGCTTGATGTACGCGGTCATTCCACGTTCGCTTGGTCCTGAACCTAGCCTGTCGACTACTGAAGGCGAGTCAGAATCGCGATCATCTAGGACGCTTGCTACTACTGCCCAAGGAATGCCGGCAGCACTTGACGTTGCAGCAATTGTTTGCGCTGAAGTAACGGCAGCAGTGCTGTTCAACGCTTCACCGAGCCATTTTTTTGCTCCTGATGTAGTAGCTACCTTTGAGATGGTCACTATTGTGCCGTGATGGAAATCTAGTCCAGATATTTCAACAGCGGTTCTGGCAGCAAGCAGCAACGTTCTATCTGGTTTTATCGAGTTGGTGTCGTCGACAATGGACCATTCGAATGGGGAGCCGGGAAGATCGAGAACTCTGGCTGCGATTACGATATCGCCTGATCGGGCGTAGTTCTTCGTTGCCCCACAGAATCCAAACGAGATGATCGCTTCGGGAGAAAATTCTTCAATTGCCCACTTAGTGGCCCGTGCGGATCTATCGGTCCCAGAGCCTGAGAGGACTATTGCAGGGCGTTCTTCTGATTCAGAGCGGTATGCGACGAAGTCTTCAGGTGCTTCGATTGCTGTGTATTCGCCAGATCGTATGATTCCGGCTGCTTCACGACGTAGAGATCCGATGGCGACGATCATAAGAGATTCGAAAATTGTCCGAGCTGTTGGCAGTAAGTTGGGCTGGCGCTAGGATTCCCGTATTAAAAGGAATTCCCCAAGTTCAGTGAATTCGTCGGCTGTGGTTCCAGATAGTTCGAGTGACTCTATCATCCGTTGGCAGTCGAGCCATCTATCTTCCGCCATCGATTGGCAGTAGTCCTGAGTGCCTAGGTTTTCCATTTCTTCGAGCACTATGTGAACATCTTTTTGTTCAAGTTCGCCCTCGGTCCGGAAAATTTGTTTTAGCCGTTCGCCTGTGGCGCCGGTTGATGCGCTAAGTGCGTGAACGGCGGGGAGCGCTTTCTTTTTTCGCTTGATATCGGCGCCGACTGGTTTGCCGGTTTCTACTCCGCCCCAGACACCCAAGACATCGTCACGAATCTGGAATATTCGACCGAGATCGTAACCAACGGCTTTGAGCGCCATCGCTTTATCCCGATCGGGTCCTGAATATGAAGCGACGAGACTGCCGAGATATATAGATGCTTCGATTAATGCGCCGGTTTTGCGTTCGATCATGTCGAGGTATTGCTCGACACTGACCGATTCTTCAGACTCAAACGATATATCTAGATACTGACCTTCCATCATTTTTAAGTAATGGCTGGTTAGCACTGCTTCGGCTTCGAGGGCTACTGCGTCGTCAACACCAGCGGCTCGTAGTTTCCAGGCTGCGGCATCGGCAATTTTCAACATTGCGTTGCCTGAGACGATCGCTGCAGGCTCGCCCCACACTGCCCAGACGGTTGGGCGGTGATGGCGCACGCGGTCCATATCTTCAAGATCATCGTGGATCAGTGAGAAGTTGTGCACGTACTCAAGGGCTACTGCTATTGGTGTTGCACGGTTAAGGTCTCCACCTACTGCGTCGGCTGCGAGCAGTGCCAGCGTTGGGCGCATGCGTTTACCGCCGGATGAGTTGGAGTCAGATCCGTCGATTTCTTGCCATCCCATGTAGTAACGATGGATGTCGTAGATGTCTGGCTCGAGCCCCACGAGTTCGGCGCGTAAAGCTTGGTCAATTCGCGATTGGTAGCGCGAGAAAAATGCCGGTAGGGACGGGGGGATTTTCTCTGAAGTTGGAGATTGACCCGAGCTTGAGTTCGTTTCGAATGGAGGTGAGTTCAAGAAATGTTCACACAGTGCAGATTTATCGAGGTGTTTAGGTTATCGCTTCACGGAGTACGTGGCGAGTGGCGGTTGGGTATGTTGCTTCGATATTCCTTTAACGAAAAAAAGCCGTCATAACGATTTCAGGCAGCTCTTTTCACGTTCGGTCCTTCAGAGGAAGGACGTTCATCGATTCGAGACGTTGTTACGCTGCCGAGGAATCGGCTGAATAGATTATCGAAATTGCGGACGCTGCCAAAAGATTGTCGTTTTTGAATAGCCATTGTCTTGTTTTTCCTTACACGTCTTATGTGGCAGTTATTTCTGCCTTG
>JABHBJ010000067.1 GCA_018673955.1 Chloroflexota bacterium
GAAATTCCGGGTCGAAAGATTTCGGATTACATCGCCTATATAAGGAAGACAACTCCCGGTGTAGAGCTAATCTCACCTCCGCCGCACCATGACATTTACTCGATTGAGGACCTGGCTCAGCTGATCCACGACCTTAAGAACGTTAACCCCAGCGCTCGAGTCCACGTGAAACTCGTTTCTGTGGCTGGCGTTGGAATCATCGCCGCGGGTGTAGCTAAAGGTAAGGGCGACGTTGTTCTTATCTCAGGCGACTCTGGTGGTACCGGTGCATCGCCTCTCAGCTCGATTCGCCACGCTGGATTGCCCTGGGAGCTCGGCCTTGCCGAAACACAGCAGGTTCTAGTTGCCAACGGTCTTCGTGATCGAATCGTTGTTCAGACAGACGGCCAGATGAAGACGTCCCTCGATGTTCTGGTCGCTGCGTTGTTGGGTGCCGAGGAATGGGGCATCGCAACAGGAGCTCTCATTTCGATGGGTTGCATCATGTTGCGTAAGTGCCACCTCAACACATGCTCAGTTGGTGTTGCGACTCAGGATCCAGAACTTCGCAAGAAGTTCTCTGGCACACCTGACGCCGTAGTGAACTACTTCATGTTCCTTGCAGAAGGCCTGCGCGAACTTATGGCAAAATTGGGCTTCCGAACAGTCAACGAAATGATTGGTCGAGTCGACAAGCTGAAGGCTCGCACTGACATCGACCACTGGAAGGCGAAGACTCTCGATCTTTCACCAATTCTGATGAAGCCGGAAGTTCTGACCCAGGACCACCCCTATCAGCAGATTTTGCAGAATCACGGGCTTGACGAAGCACTCGATAACGAACTTATCGAACTCGCTCGTCCTGCGATCGACCACGGAAACGAAATTTCGGCAACTCTCCCTGTCACCAACATCAACCGAACGGTTGGCGCTGCTTTGAGTGGTGTCATCGCCAAGAAGACTGGTGAAGCAGGATTGCCCGATGGCTCGATTAAGTTCACGTTCCAAGGTTCTGCTGGTCAGAGCTTTGGGGCATGGCTGGTGAAGGGGGTCACGTTCAAAATCGAAGGCGATTCGAACGACTACTTCGGTAAGGGGCTTTCTGGTGGTCGACTAATCATCACTCCTCCGACTAATAGTTCTTACGAGGCCAAAGACAACATCATCATTGGTAACGTTGCGCTGTACGGTTCAACGGGTGGTGAGGCTTATGTAAACGGGCTCGCTGGCGAACGATTCGCTGTTCGAAACTCGGCAGCTACTGCCGTTGTTGAAGGCATTGGCGATCACGGTTGTGAGTACATGACGGGCGGTCGAGTTGTCGTTCTCGGATCTGCCGGCCGTAACTTCGGCGCAGGTATGAGCGGTGGTGTGGCGTACGTGATCGACGAAGACGGATCGTTCAGCGGTCGCTTCAACGACGCTATCGCTGATCTAATTGACGTCGTACCGGGTTCAACCGATGACGTAGAGCTCAAAGAAATGATCGAAAACCACGTCATGTACACCGGCAGCCAGGTCGGAGAAGAACTGCTCGCCGATTGGGCGACCTCGATTACGAAATTCAAGAAAGTATTCCCACGAGACTACGCACGAGTCCTACGTGGGCGAGCAGCTTCGTCTGATGTAGCTGCTGATACGACCGATATAAAGGAAGGGATTGGCAGCCATGGGTAAAGTAACTGGATTCATGGAAGCCGCCCGCCGAACACCGTCGCGCCGTAATGCGAATGAACGAATTGGCGATTGGCAAGAGGTATATCTGAAATGGGACGAGTCTGACGCTCGCAAGCAAGCAAGTCGCTGTATGGATTGCGGTGTGCCGTTTTGTAACAGCGGTTGCCCTCTAGGAAACTTGATTCCTGAGTTCAACGACTTCGTCTATCACGGAAACTGGGAAGAAGCGGTTCAGCGTCTACACGCTACGAACAACTTCCCGGAATTCACCGGTCGCATCTGCCCTGCTCCATGTGAGGCATCATGCACACTCTCAGTGAACTCTGACCCGGTAACCATCGAGATGATCGAAAAGCAGATCGTTGAACACGGCTGGAACGAAGGTTGGATCAAACCCGAATCTTCAGCCAACAAAACTGGCAAGAAAATTGCTGTCATCGGATCAGGGCCTGCAGGTCTTGCCGCCGCCCAGCAGCTCGCTCGCGCCGGTCACACTGTCACTGTTTACGAACGTAACGAGTACATTGGTGGTCTTTTGGCGCTTGGCATTCCTGAATTCAAACTCGAAAAGGAAGTCATCGAACGTCGAATAAACCAGATGCGCGGTGAAGGCGTGAAGTTCCGCGTTAGCACCAACGTTGGTGTCGATATCACACACGAAGAGCTGCTCGAAAAATTCGATGCGATTTGCCTGTCGGGTGGCTCCACTGTTCCTAGGGATCTTCCGGTTGAAGGTCGAGAGCTAAATGGCGTTCACTACGCCATGGAGTTCCTTACCCAGCAGAACCGAAAGCTCAAGGGCCAGGAATTCTCTCCAGAAGAAACTATCGACGTACGCGGCAAGAACGTCGTAATCATTGGTGGTGGTGATACAGGTGCCGACTGTCTCGGCACATCACATCGTCAACGTGCGGCAAGCATCATACAGATGGAGATCATGCCTCGTCCTTCTGAAACTCGTATAGAAACGAACCCGTGGCCACAGTGGCCGACCATCTTCCGCACATCAAGTGCGCACGAAGAAGGTGGCGACCGTGATTTCAACGTTCTGACGAAGCGATTCGTTGGCGATCATGACGGAAATCTGAAACGACTTGAGTGCGCTCGGATCGAATGGGTGAAAGACGAAGAAACCGGTCGTGTCAATATGAACGAAATCACTGGTAGCGAATTCAATATCGAAGCAGAGGCTGTGTTTCTCGCCATGGGCTTCCTTCATCCGCAACACGATGGTCTACTCGACGCACTTGGCGTTGATTACGACGCTCGTGGAAACGTTGCGGCAAACGGTAGCCTGCAAACAAACCTTGAAAAAGTATTTGCTTGTGGAGACATGCAGCGGGGTCAATCGCTAGTAGTTCACGCTATCGCCAGCGGACGTCGGGCTGCTCGCCAAATCGACATCTTCCTAACTGGCGATTCGCGATTGCCTACGGTGAGCGGCTATGCACGACCACCGATCATGGCGCGATCAGGCAGCAACGACTAGCAACAGCAGTAGAATCGAATCGCTATGACTTCCGATAACGGCAGTTCGGGTTCGAGCGGAACTCTTAGAGTTGCGGCCGCTCAGGTAAATACAAACGTCGGCGACATCGACGGAAACGCGAGACTGATCGAAAAATGGATCGGTCTCTCTCAGGATCAAGGCGCTGATCTAGTCGCCTTTCCTGAGCTTACGATCACGGGTTACCCGCCTGAAGACCTCGTGCTCTACGACAATTTCATCGCTGCCAACAAAGCGGCGCTGAATCGTATTGCATCGTCAGTCGGCGACATAGTTGCGGTGGTCGGATTCGTTGATTCTGAAGAGACTCCAACAGGAACCAAGCTCTTCAACGCGGCGGCAGTACTTCACAATCGTAAAGTCATCACAACTTATCGAAAAATCCACCTGCCCAATTACGGTGTATTCGACGAGCGTCGCTACTTCACACCGGGATCAGAATGTCCGGTTCTGTCGATTAACGGCATCAAGGTTGGCATCAATATTTGTGAAGACATCTGGCAACAGATTGGACCATCAGAAGTCCAGTGTGCGAACGGTGCCCAAATAATCGTCAACCTAAACTCGTCGCCTTATGAATCTGGAAAACAGGGAGATCGAGTCAACATCGTTACTGATCTTTCCCGTCGAAATCGTGTGTACACGCTCTATACAAACCAGATCGGCGGGCAAGACGAGCTCGTGTTCGATGGCGGCAGCATGCTTGCCGGACCCGACGGAGAGCTACTCGGAACTTCGCCTCGTTTCGACGAATCGTTACTGGTAGCAGATATCGATGCTGCCTCGATGGAGAGTTCCCGTCTTCAGCATCAGGCGTTCGCTATCTCCGAAGAAGAACTTGACGCTATCGGACAGCCATCGGCAATCGACATGACTGTTGCGTCTTCACCGAAACGCCCTAAGCTTCAGGATCTTTCGATTCATCGACTCGGTCGACACGACGCCGTGTACCGAGCACTAGTTCTAGGCACTCGTGATTATCTAAAAAAGACCGGTTTTAAAAAGGTCGCCGTCGCAGTTTCAGGCGGGATAGACTCAGCAATCGTTACTGCCATCGCAGTCGATGCAATTGGCGCAGAAAACGTCGTCGGGGTAGCGATGCCATCGAGATATTCGTCACCCGGTAGCATCACTGACGCCGAAGATCTTTGCTCTCGACTCGGAGTCGAACTCTGGAATATTCCTATCGAGCCCGGACACTCGGCATCTGAAGAAATGCTTGCCGACGTATTCCAAGGCACAGAGCCAGGGTTATCGGAAGAGAACACTCAGTCGCGAGTACGCGGCAACTTGATGATGTCGATCGCCAACAAGTTCGGATGGCTGATTCTCACTACTGGTAATAAGTCTGAGATGGCAACCGGATATGCCACTCTTTATGGCGATATGGCAGGAGCATACGCTGTGATCAAAGACGTACCTAAAACGCTTGTGTACGAACTTTGTGAGCATAGAAATCAACGAGGTCCCGGGTCCCCTATTCCAATTGCGATCATCGATAAGCCGCCTAGTGCGGAGCTTCGTCCCGATCAGCTCGATGAAGATTCGCTGCCACCCTACGATCAACTCGACCGGGTGATTCACATGTACATCGAAGAACGAATGTCTCCCGATCTAATTATTCAAAACGAGCAAACACTCTGTAAAGATGGAACAAGTGAAACGGTTATTCGCAGGATCATTCGCCTGATCGACATAAACGAATACAAACGACGCCAATCACCTCCCGGCCCGAAAATCACCGGATTGGCATTCGGCAAAGATCGACGTTTACCGATCGCTTCGGGATGGCAAAAGTAAGTATCTGATAGATGCTGAGAAGACGATTTCATTCTCGGTACGCCGAATAAACCGATCGGATTCATTTCGATCCACAAAGTTACTTCACATTCGTTTCGTAAGTTTAACGTCAACTAGTTACCACATTTCATCTGGCGATATGGGCGGCCATACTGTCCGAGGAGATTCAACGCTAACCGTTTGGTTCGGCGAAGCATCAAATTAATCATGAATACGTTGAACAACCTCAAAAAACTGTTTATTGGCGGAGTAATCGCCGTCACATTGGTCGCAGTTGTCGCCTGCTCGAATTCGGCCGAACCTACAGAAACATTAGCTGCAACCGAAGCAAGCACGCAGCAGATATCCAACGTAGCGCTGAGCACAGCGATCCTGACACCAACAGAATCAGCCGATTCTGGAACTGCCCCCCCCCCTACCAAAACAGTCGATTCCTCCGACCAGCCGATTCAAGTAGCGTTCGAGGATGGACCAGATGACACGCCGATCGGCGATGCAATTCCTGAAGCTGCCGAACAAACACCTGAAGTAGTTCAACTAACTCCTGCTGAAATCGTCGCTGCTCAAGAAGAGCACTTTGCAAATCTCTATGAAGACACTGTTCAGTCGGTCGTGTTCATTGTCACTAGTAGCACTCAGGGAGTCGGGTCGGGTTCGGGATTCGTTTGGGATAAAGACGGTCATATCGTCACCAACTACCACGTAATTCAGAGAGCAAATCTCATAACCGTCAAATTCTTCAACGGACGTGAATATCGGGCTGACGTTGTGGCATTTGACCCCGCTGCAGACCTCGCCGTGATCAAACTTATTGACGTCGATGCCGAGCATGATTTGATACCCATCAAGATCGGTACATCGGCCGATCTACGTCCCGGTCAAACTGCAATTGCCCTAGGTAACCCGTTCGGTGAAGAATTCACGATGACGACCGGAATTGTTAGTGCGGTTACCCGGACACTCAAAAGCGGATTCTCTTCTTACAACATTCCAGCAGTGATTCAAACCGATGCTTCGATAAACCCTGGAAACTCGGGCGGCCCGCTGCTCGATAAAGACGGAGCAGTTATCGGAGTCAACACGCAAATCGTAAGCGAAACCCGTCAAAGTTCTGGCGTTGGATTCGCAGTGCCTGTCGACCTCGTAAATCGGGTAATTCCGTCTCTGTTGGAGTTCGGCGAGCACACCTACGCATTGATGGGAATCAGTGGGCTTGAAGTCGATCTAGGAGTCCGAGAAAATGTTGGACTCGAAGGCGACGTAGTGGGTGCCTACGTAAGCGGTGTAACTCCTAACGGCCCCGCTGACACAGCAGGCATTAGAGGCGATTCAACGGCTGCGCAATTCAACACACCTACCTACGACGGCGACGTAATCGTATCGATCAACTCCATACGCATGAATTCTATGGACGATTTGATTGGTTATTTAGCGCTCAACACTGCACCGGGTGATGAAATCGTCGTCGGAGTCCTTCGAGACGGAGTGGAGATAGCAATTCCATTAACTCTCGGCGCTCGACCTCATGTTTCATAGTAGCAAATCATACAAGCGATCATATTCGTAGCAGAAAGTACGCCTGATACGCACGTCTGGCAGGATTTGTACTACGAATACAACTCGATATTCGAACCGGTTTTGCACTCGAAATATATGCGTGTGTAGTTAGAATTAAAGGCTCGAGAGTTCGATTTGATGCAGGTTGCACTCGCTTTATTGCTTGAGCAATCACATTGCTTGCCATCTGTTCGAATTTGACTCGTTATCAATTAGTTTTGAGATCAGAAGTTAGCGAATGTTCGCCGCTTGTCACTAATTTTCCACCATTCAAAGTTACTATTAAAGAGTAACCAGCAAAACTAATGCGTAACATTAGCTAACATGCCTGTTGGATGTGAGGAGGTTATGTCCTACAGCCGGTGCCCAGCTTTAGGAGGCCACGCAGTATGAATATTCCAGAATTAGAAGCCCTCAGAGCTGTCGCAAAAACCGGAAGCTTCATGAGAGCAGCAGACCGACTTGGCATGAGCCAACCTGGCCTGAGTCGACAAATCCAACGTCTTGAACGAGAGTTAGGTATTTGACTACTCGAGGGGCGTCGGACAGGGGCGCTGCTTGCAGATACCGGCCGTGAATCGATCCAGTTCACCAGTCCAACAATTTCCGATTTTGATCCACTGGTTTCGCGATTCGGCCCCGCACCATCCGCGTTGACCGGAGTCATACATATCGTCGCCAGCTCGACGCCAGCCGAATATCTCATTCCTGCGCTCGTATCTGAATTCACGCAATCCCACCCGGGCATTTCTGTCGAAGTGCTTGTTGGAGACTCGGCGCAGGTAGCCCGAACAATTGGCGACCGTCAGGCCGATTTGGGTCTTTCAGGAATGCCATCGTCGGCAATCAGATATTCGATAATTTCTATCGTAAAAGACGAGGTAGTACTAGCTGTATCTTCGAACCATCGATTTGCCGACGAACGATCGATCACGATCGAGCGAGAAGGTGGATTATGTACATGGCAAACCGTGGTACATTCGTTTTCAGCAGCCGGAATTGAGCTTCCTGAGCACAAAGCGTCTATGACGCTCGGCAGCACGCAGGCAGTAGTAACGGCGGTCAGACAGAATCTCGACATTGGATTCGTATCAAGCAATGCGGTTTCCACTAGCGGGAACAAAGTGGTCAGCGTTCGCATCAGAGGTTTATATCTTGACCGTGATCTCAGTTTCGTTTACGAAACGGGGCGTGTTCTTGGTCGCCACACTCAGTCGTTTATCGATTTCGCTAAGACTAAATCTTCCTAGTCAATTGTCTCGACACCAACACAGAGCTGTGGGAGAACGTTACTGTGGCCATAGGGCTATTGCAGTTTTAGAACACTTGTGCTAATATTACTTACATTGCGGTCGCATGGCACCGCATGTTCGGCCATTAGATAGCGCAGAAAGAAGAGCGACTTTGGCTGTTAAGAAAGCACAGAAAACCGTCTCAATCAACGGATCAGGCGGCGACCGAGAAAAAACTCTTGAGTTAGCGCTTGCACAGATCGAAAAGGCATTCGGCCGTGGCGCCGTTATGCGCATGGGTGAATCTGGTGGAACCGACGGCATCAAGACTGTCTCTACTGGATCCATCGCCCTCGATCTTGCACTCGGTGTCGGCGGACTTCCTCGCGGTCGAATCGTTGAAATCTTCGGTGCTGAATCAGCCGGTAAGACGACTCTTGCCATGGCAGCTGTAGCTGAAGCTCAAGCTGCTGGAGGACAAGCCGCTTTCATAGACGTAGAGCATGCCATGGATCCAGCGTACGCACGCTTGATTGGTGTTGATGTCGACAAGCTTCTCATTTCACAGCCAGATTCTGCAGAGCAGGCTCTGGAGATCACCGAATACCTAATTCGTAGTGGTGCTCTCGATATAATCGTTGTCGACAGTGTTGCCGCTCTTGTCCCTTCCGCTGAACTTGAGGGCAATATGGGTGACATGCAGATTGGTTTACAAGCACGAATCATGTCACAGGCTCTTCGTAAGCTCACGGGAATCATTCACAAAACCGATACAGTCTGTGTCTTCATCAACCAGCTTCGGGAAAAAGTTGGTGTGGTATTCGGCAGCCCGGAGGTAACTCCTGGTGGTCGTGCGCTCAAGTTCTACAGCTCTGTTCGTATCGACTTACGCCGGATTGAAGCCGTCAAGGTTGGGCAGGACATCGTCGGTAACCGTGTCAGGGCACGTGTCGTAAAGAACAAAGTTGCTCCGCCTTTCCGAAAAGCTGAGATGGAGATTATGTTTAACGAGGGAATCAGCAAAGAAGGCAGCTTGCTCGATCTCGGCGATGAAAAGGGCATCATCACTAAGAGCGGATCATTCTACTCCTACGGTGATACACGTCTTGGGCAGGGTCGAGAAGCTTCTCGCAAGTTTCTGAAGGCAAATACTGACATCCGAGACGAAATCGAACTTAAGATTCGACGCAGTGAAGCTGGTATTCCACTGGACGGCGAAACCGCTGAGGCTCCAGTGTTTGACTAGCCACTGTTAGCGATTACTTTCCGAGTCGATAGATCAATTCAGGAGTAACTGGTAATTTTCTGCCAGTTGCGTTCTCATGGTCATTGCCCGCTAAACTTGATTAAGAGCGATTTGCTGTCGTGTTGACGGTGGTGCCCAGGGAATCAAGTGACTACTTCAATTGTAATAATCATAATCGGTCTGCTCGGTAGCGCATTTATCAGCGCTACCGAGGCGGCTGTACTAGGCGCGAGCCGATATCGAATTGAGCATCGCGGTGAGGAGGGGGACAAACGGGCCCCACTAGTTGTGAAAATCTTCCAGCAGTACGAAAAGTTCTTCGGAACGATTTTGCTTGTCGGAAACCTATTCAACATTATGGTCGCAACCGTTGGAACAACGTTGGCCATCTCGGCCATTGGAGACGACGGCAAAGCAACGCTGCTCTCCACCGTCGCAGCCACAGGTGTCGCAACAATAGCGATCGTAATTGTTGGTGAACTAACTCCGAAGACGTTGGCTGTTCTTGCACCTGAAAAATGGTCGCTCATGACCGCACGAGTCGTCTTAATATTGATGAAAATCACTTGGCCAGTCGTATTCGTCTTTACATTGGTGCCTCGTGGAGTCACCCGACTGATTGGCGGCAAAGAATCGCTGGCAAGTCCAATCGTAACTTCTGGCGAACTTCGAACACTTATTGATCTTGGTGAATCCGAAGGAACGGTTGAAGAAAATACCGGTGAAATGCTCGAAAACATCTTCCGATTCGGAGAAATGGAAGTTCGAGACGTTATGACACCGCGTCCTGAAATCATTTGGATTCGAGCTGATGCAACCTATCAAGATTTCATGGAGATGTACAAAGTGTCGCCGCACACGAGATTTCCAGTTTTCGACACAGACTACGATGACGTAGTTGGCATTTTCTCGGTCAAAGACGTGTTGGTATCGCTGTCAGGAGGATCGCTAGATCCTGATTTCTCAGTAATCAATTTACTTCGAAAGGTGAATTTTGTTCCGGAAACAAAACGGCTTGATGACTTGTTTGATGAAATGCAGGAATCAGGACACAAAGTTTCACTTGTGGTCGACGAGTTCGGTGGCATCTCAGGCTTGATCACTTTGTCACGATTGGTTGAACAGATCGTTGGGCGAACCGGTGAAGAGGGCAACAAGCCTGACCGGAGATTCGTCATGGTCAACGAAAACACCTTCCTGCTCGACGGCGGCCTAGAGATAGGCGAAGCGAACGACCAACTGGGGCTAGAGATCCCTGAAGGAGACTACGAAACCATCGCTGGTTTCTTCCTTGAGCAGGCCCAACAACTTCCTGATCCCGGTACACGTGTTCGCTTCGGAAACTTACGTATGCAAATTGGTGAGATGGACGGTTCGAAAATCACGAGTATTCACGTACGACGGGTGACCGAGGTCGCCGAAGTCGTTTAGTAGACGGAATCCGATGTCTTCGTATTCGAATTTTATTGACCTCCTCAAAGCGGGACTTGACCGCGCCGGAGTTCAAGACGGTTCGAAACTGGTCGTCGCATTTTCAGGTGGCCCTGATTCCAGTGCATTGCTTGCGGGACTAGCCGAACTTTCCGATCAACGCCGACTGTCATTAGTAGCGGTGCACGTAAACCATCAGATCAGAGGAAATTCATCTGACGCTAACCAGGCATCTGCTCAGATGATTGCGGAAAATCTAAAAGTTGAGTTTGTCGCCACAACAGTCGATGTACCGCGAATCTCGGCAGAGCAGAAAATCTCGATCGAGTCTGCGGCCAGAACTTCTCGATATATCGCTCTTGCAGACGCAGTCGGCTCACATGGCGCACGCGGTGTCGTCACTGGTCACACGCTAGACGATCAGGCAGAAACGGTATTGCAACACGCCGCCCGGGGTGCTGGACTACGTGGTGTTTCGGGGATGCGGTTTAATTCCGTTCTGAACATCCCAAACTCCGATATCGAATTAAACGTTCTGCGCCCGATGCTCGACACACCTCGATTTGGGTGCATCAAATACTGCCGACACTCTGGCATCGATCCTGTGATCGACGAATCTAATGCCAGTCGTGACTACACTCGTAACAGGCTCCGACTCGACGTACTTCCTCAGCTAAACGCAGCCATTCCAGAGGCGTCGCAATCACTCGCTAGGTTAGCCAAAAATTCCACCGACGATTTGAGCATCATCGAATGGGTTGTAGAGCAGAATCTTGCGTATGCACGAATCGACAAACACCGCTATTCTCGTGCCGATCTAGCGAATCTCCCAAATAGCCTCGTCGGAAGAATGCTGATACGAGCGTACGAGCTTCATGTCGGCCATGTTTTGAATCTTGAACGGATCCATATTACGAAGATGGTCGGCTTGCTTTCAGGAAAAAGCGGCACATCGATCGAGCTTCCAAATACGACAGAGTTTTATGTTGACAAGGATGAGTTTGGATTCCGATTTGATGACGATGATGATTGTCCCTACCCAAGCTCGATTGCGCTCCAAAAACTCAATGTTCCAGGTGCGACTGAACTCGGATCAGGAGTAACGCTGCAAGCCGAACTAATAGACCGGCCGCAAAATCTCGATCACAAAAACCAGCATGTGACCTATGCTGCTCCTGATCTGCTCACAAGCAATCTCAACTTGCGCAACCGAAACAACGGAGACCGTTTTCAACCCTTAGGGATGAATTCTCACGTCAAACTACAAGATTTCTTCGTCGATTCTGCGGTCCCAAGACGTTGGAGAAACCGGGTTCCGATCATAGATTCGGCGAAAGGAATCGTCTGGATCGCCGGTTACCGGCTTGCTGATTGGGCGAAGGTTTTGCCTAAGCACCAGACAGTGGCGAGATTCGAACTCACTGGGTCAAAAAAGCGCGATCAACAACATTCAGCAGCCAGTCACCGAACCTGCATCCGAGAAGTGTATCTGCCCGAAGCCTAAAGAACCTGCGAAAGTCGAGGATTCACTGAGAGACCAGGAATTCGACCGCGTTTTGCGATCGCTTTGCTATCGATCTCTTTGATGTCCGCTGTGAACGAAATCGGGCTAGCAGCAGCAATGTAATAACCGACAGCGAACACGCTAACCGGCGCACCAGCATCGACGAACTCTCGAATGCGCTCGGGCGTAATTCCGCCACTAACAAAGATATCGACGTGGCTGTGGCCACCTTGATCCAGCCGAGCTCGAATTTCGTGAACCAGTTCGGGTGTAACCCCACCACGCTCTTTTGGCGTGTCCAGTCTGATCCCACGCAGTCGTTCTCTTAGTGCCTTAGCAACGTCGAGAGCTTCTTCAGCTTCATCCTTGAAAGTGTCCACTAGCGCTACGCGTGGGACCTCCGGAGGCATGTGCTTGTCGAAGGCCAGAATAGATCGCACAGTGTCGCCCATAAGCAGGACGAGCGAATGTGGCATAGTTCCCGACGGTGTTAGCCCGTGGAGCTGCTGACCGACTACTGACGAGCTTGACGCGCACTTCCCGACAACTGCCGAGTAGTCCATAACGCCAACTACTTCAGGATGAACGTGCCGAGCACCATAGGCGATCACCGGAATGCCATCACCAGCGTCGACACATTCAGAAGCGGCGGTTGCCCAACCTGTGCAAGATGCCAGCGTCCCTAGAATGGCGGTTTCAAATAGTCCGAACGATGCGTAAGGGGCTCTGATTCTGAGAGCGACTTCACCACCACCTACGGTTACGCCTTCATCGATAGCCCATACTTCTCGACCCGTTTCTGGGAGCACCCGATCAAGAAGGGTTTTTACTTCGGTAATACCGCAGAATATTCCGTCACGTTCCGCGGTGAACTCAACTACAACTTCTGGGTTGATACCTTCGTTACGAAGGATGCTCAACGCTCTATGTAGTTCGTTGTCGGCCGTGTACCCGGTTAGTACCGAGCGGCCAATTTCAAAATCGCCGGGAGTAGTCATATTTTGCTGTTCTGGGTGTGCAGTACTTTCGAATTGCTACGCGTGTAACCAACTCTAGCGACCGCGCAATTCACCGGTCAAGATATAGATGGCGGAACTCGACGACCTTTAAACCTTAACCTGAGTAAGCCTTTTACGTCTTTCCACGCTGTTGAAATGATTTTCACTCGGGTGTCCGGGTCATCTTCCCAGTGGACCGGTATCTCTTTTATGCCATAGCCTGCGTTACCGGCAAGTAACAGAAGTTCGGTATCAAGGAACCATGCATTGTCTTCGACGAGAGGCAATATATTCTCGGCTGTTCGTCGCGATATCGCCTTGAACCCACACTGGGCGTCTTTCCACTTAGTGAGAGGAAAGAAGAGGTGAATCAGAATGTTGTAGCCACGGGAAGTGATTTCGCGCTTCAAAGTACGATCAACGACTTCCGATCCTTTGGTCAGCCGTGATCCGATTGCGACTTCATAACCATCGTCCGCGATAGCAGCAACCATAGGCGGCAATGCTTTCAGATCGGTAGAGAGATCGACGTCCATGTATAGCCTGACATCGGCGCCACTTTCGCCCCATGCCTTCTTTAGAGCTCGTCCCCGACCTCGCTGTTCGAGTCGTGACAGCGAAATATTCGAGTGCACTTCGGAAAGTTCACTGGCAATTTCCGTCGTGTGATCCGTCGATCCGTTGTCGGCAACAACAATTCGCCAGTGACGTTCTGGATAATCGGCCGTAAACGCCAAAAGCTTCTCGATGCAGACAGGCAGGGCCACTTCCTCATTGAGGACCGGAATGACTATGTCTACTGTTGTTGCCATCGAGAGTTTTTTTACGTATTGCACGAAACGGGCGCTTGAAAAAAAGATTTCATGCGCACATATTAGTGCCAATCTAGTGATAGAAGTGGCGAGTGCCAGTGAACAGCATCACCAGACCAAGTCGGTCGGCAGCTTCGATCACTTCCTGATCCTTCACCGATCCGCCCGGCTGTACAACAGCAACTGCGCCTGCCTCAGCAGCACCTTCGATGCCGTCGGGGAAAGGGAAGAAAGCGTCGCTAGCCATTACGCAGCCTGCTGCTTCATCTCCAGCGGCTCGACCTGCAAGATAAACGCTAATCGCCCGGTTTGGCTGACCCGCACCCATCCCTTGAAGCATTGAATTCTTGGCGAATACGATAGCGTTGGAGTGAACCAATTGGCAAGCCTTCCAAGCGAACGCCATATCGGATAGTTGCTGCTCGGTAGGTTGTTTTTTGGTAACAACTTTCCAAGATGACGCATCTTCGACGATATTATCGGGCTGTTGAACGAGAGCGCCACCAGTGACATTTCTAACGTTCAAAAGCCGTGTATCAGAAGGTTGAACTTCAAGGACCCGAGTGCGCTTACGCTTACTTAATATTTCGAGTGCTTCAGGTTCGTAACCCGGCGCGACGATGTTGTCGTAAAGCACGCCCTTCATTGCTTTCGCCGTCTCAGCTGTGACTACGGTGTTGAAACCTACGATTCCCCCAAAGGCCGAGATCGTATCGCCAGCGTATGCCTTACGATACGCCTCTGCCTGGTTGTCGTCGGTGGCCAGCCCACACGGGTTGGCGTGTTTTACTACCGATACGCAATGTTGACCAAGAGCTTGGAATGAGTTCGCTGACACCCACGCAGCATCGGCGTCAAAGTAGTTGAGGTACGACATGTCGATGCCGTGCAACTTCTTCGCATTGACGATTCCGCCCGTTTCGCCGGGAGTTACATAGATTCCACCTGCCTGATGCGGATTCTCTCCGTATCGAGGAATAGCGACCCGATTCCAACCGAACGTAAGTTCCTGAGGGAACAGCTTTGTTTTGTCTTCACCAGAAGAATCTGGCTCTCGCAAGTAAGCCGAGATTAACGTGTCGTAGCCAGCGACGTGTTGGAACGCCTTGGCGGCCAATCGACGCCGTTCGCTCATAGAAACTTCGCCGCTAGCCAGCATTTCGCCAATAACGCCGTAGTCGGAAGGATCGACAATGATTACTACGTCTGGAAAATTTTTGGCAGCGGCTCGAGTCATTGCCGGACCACCGATGTCGATGTTCTCCAACGCGTCGTCAAGAGTCACATCTGGGCTGGCTATGGTCTGTTGGAAAGGGTAGAGATTGTTCACAACAACATCGATACTTTGGATGCCATGCTCCCTCATCTCGGCGACGTGAGCGGGGTTGTTGCGTTTGCCAAGAAGCCCGCCATGAATACGAGGATGAAGGGTTTTTACTCGACCATCGAGAATCTCGGGGGCACCGGTTACTGATGCAACTTCCGTGATATCGAGACCAGCATTCCTTAGCTCGTTTGCCGTGCCTCCGGTGGTCAGTAGTTCAAAACCAGCGTCGGCCAACACCTTGGCAAAATCGACGAGTCCTGTTCGGTCGAATGCAGAAAGTAGCGCCCTCAAATTATTCTCGTTTCTCTTCGTTCTTTACGTTATGTTCTTGATCGTTCTTCATTTGGCGGGTGGTCTACTGCTCAAACAGTCCCGGCTAAAGGCCGATAAGCTTCGTACGCTCTTCATCTGGGGCACGCTTCACAACTTCGCCCACTCGGAACGCTCCTGGCACGCTACTGAGCACGTCACCAGCAAGACCCGGTTCCACGATGATCGTCATACCGACGCCCATGTTGAAAACTCTGAACATTTCCTGATCTTCGACTCCGCCAGTTTCCTGAATAAATTTGAACAGAGGCGGCGTATCCCATGTTGATATATCGACATCAGCACCAAGACCCTCATCGAGCGCACGTGGAATGTTCTTGTAGAAGCTGCCGCCAGTGATGTGACCTAGGCCCTTGATCTTGTCTAGAACAGGGCTGAGTGCGTTCAGATAGCTCAAGTGCGGACGCAGAAGCATCTCACCGAGTGTGTGAGAAGTCTCCGGAACGTTCTCGGTCAAAACTGAAGGATTCTGGTCGGTTTGAAATACCGACCGAACTAGCGAATACCCATTGGTGTGAAGACCATCTGAAGCCAACGCCAAGATCACGTCGCCTTCGCTCGTGTTTTCAGGCTTCAACAGTGCGTCTTTGCGGACGGTACCAACGATGAATCCGGCTAGGTCATAGTCGTTGCCGTGGTAGATATCAGGCATTGTCGCCGTCTCACCACCGAGTAATGCGCAACCAGCGTCGGCACATGCTTGTGCAAGACCAGAGACGATCTGCGCTATTTTGTCAGGATCGAACCGGCTAAGACCGATGTAGTCGAGGAAGAAGAGCGGTCGTGCGCCTGCAGGAAGAATATCGTTGATGCAGTGATTCACGATGCTGGCACCGATCGTATCGTGAGCACCTAGAGCATCGGCGATTCGTAACTTCGTTCCTACACCGTCGGTGCTGGCAACCAAAAGCGTGTCACCTGCCGGATCGGGGTCTATCACTCCACCAAATCCGCCAGGACCGGCTACGACAGAAGCACCCAAAGTTGCAGCTGCGATGTCTTTGATAGTGCTCTTTACCGAGGCCGCCGCATTTAGGTCTACACCTGCATCAGCGTAGGTCTTTCCTGCTGAGCGATCAGTCATGATTTCGGCTCCAATGAACGAATTTGTCTGTCACAAATCAGACGCGTAATAATCAGAGATCAAGTATACGTTCAGGAGGGGTACTAATAAGCCTGAAAATGCACCAAATGGCACCAAGAGAATTACTCTAATTAGTCGGCTGTTATAGTTTCGAATCCCATTTTGTTCATTTCAAGTTGAACTGGGATTGGATAGTTGCCAGTGAAGCAGCCTGTACAGTAGGAGTTTTTAGGTGCTCGCACCGCTCGAAGAAGACCATCGACCGATAAGTAGGCGAGTGAGTCTGCACCAATATACTTAGTGATTTCGTCGAGCTCCATATTGGCTGCGATCAACTCGCTGAGAGTAGCCATATCAACGCCGAAGTGGCAAGTCGATTTGATCGGTGGAGAGGCGACGCGAACGTGCACTTCAGCCGCACCTGCGTGGCGCAACATATTGATAACGCGAGTGATGGTCGTGCTTCGAACTATTGAGTCATCAACAACCAATAATCGCTTGCCTTCGACAACACCGCGCATGACGTTGAATTTGGTCTGAACGCCCTGAGCCCGCGCCTTTTGATCAGGCTCAATAAATGTACGACCGACGTATCGGTTGCGAATGATCGCTTCTGCATATGGAATCTTGGCGGCGGCGGCGAGACCAACAGCATGCGGAGTCGATGAGTCAGGGATACCGACGACAATATCGGCATCTACAGGATGCTCTCGGTAGACCTCGGCACCAAGACGCTGTCGCGTTTCGTATGCGAGTTCGCCGTTGAGAATGCTGTCAGGTCGTGCGAAATATATTTGCTCAAACACACACATTGCATGCGCTTTTCGTGCACCAGACCATATTTTCGACGTAACACCGTTCTCGTCGATTACGAGGGTTTCGCCGTTTTCAAGTTCGCGTACGAACTCGGCTCCAAGGTTATCGAGAGCAGCGGTTTCAGATGCGACGACCCAACCGCCGTTTAGTGAGCCTAGACACAAAGGGCGGATTCCAAGCGGATCACGAACAGCGATCAGCTTGTCTTTAGTCATAATAGCTAACGAATAAGCACCTTTAAGACGGCGCATCGCATAGGACGAAACTTCAAACCAATCGTTGCCGGGGGCTTTGGCAAATAATTCGGCAATGACTTCAGTATCCGAAGTCTTCTCGAACGTCGATCCAAACTCCTCAGCCATTTCGACTCGAAGTGCAGCAGCATTGATGACGTTCCCGTTGTGCCCAACTGCGATCTGGCCTCGTTGTCCTTCGGCTATCAACGGCTGTGCGTTGTATTCCTTACTCCCTCCCATGGTGGAGTAGCGGGTATGCCCAATTCCTAAGTGACCGGGTAATCCGGCGATGGTCTCTTCTCGGAATACTTGAGATACCAGCCCCATCTTCGCTTTGAGATGGATCTCATCGCCCTCAGATGTGGCGATTCCGGCACTTTCCTGACCGCGATGCTGTAGAGCAAACAATCCGAAGAATGTGGTGCGAGCTATGCTTTCACCGGGTACATAAGCACCGACGATGCCGCACTCTTCATGCGGCTTATCGTCAGATTCGGGGATGATCGGCCCAAGGGTATCTATCACAGATATAAATGCTCGAGATCTGTCCGTTCAGTTTCTTGAACGCAAAATTACGTGGCAAGTACAAGGTTCGCCCGCTAGCTCGGTAATTAAAAAGCGAATGGAGCACTAACCTTAACTCGCTGCAACGAGGTCGGTCAACGTGAACGCGGTCGTAACCATGCTATTTCACACGAAAGTGAGCGCTAAGGTTCGAGATGCAGTAGAAACTCCCGGTTCCCCTTGTCTCCGAGTATCCCTGAATTAGCGAGATTCCGAACACGTATTCGCGAATCACCAGCCCATTTCACGAATCGCCCAATCACAGCGGCATGTATGAATGGATCGATAATCACGCCGCCTCTAGGGACTTCTATTTTCTTCGCTTCAAATTGCGGCTTGAGAAGAACCACCGCCTGCCCCCCGGCTTTGAGTTGATCGAACGCAGTCGGAAGCACAGATTCCAACGACGTGAACGATACGTCGGCAACTACCAAATCAACCTGCTCGGGAAGTCCGTTGCAATCGACTAAGTTCGTCCGTTCCATACTTACAACTCGCTCGTCGTTCAGCAATTTCTGATGAAGCTGCCCGCGTCCGGTATCGACGGCGTAGACCTTCGTTGCCCCGAATTGCAGCAGGCAATCAGTAAACCCTCCTGTCGACGCTCCAACATCTAAGCAGGTTAGTCCGCTTGCTTGTACATCGAATACATCAAATGCTCGCGCAAGCTTCTCGCCACCGCGTGAAACGAACCGTTTATCGGGAAGGACTGATATTTCTATATCGGCTCGGACTTGCATTCCCGGGGTGGGCGAACGGTGTTCGTTCAGGACAAAGACTTTTCCAGCCATAACCAGTGCAGCTGCTTCATTAATATCTGGGGCGAGTCCTCTCTCAAGAATCAACTTGTCGAGGCGTATTTTCGGGTTTGCTGGCATTTTTTTTGGTGATTTTCGTTCGTGTCTCGAATAGACCTTGATATCCAATAGCACCTATCATCGCTTATATGTCAGCAGAACAGGAAGTTATTAAGGGAACTCCGCTCATTCCAAGTATGAAGGCAATCGTCAAGGAATCGCGCCCTCAACAGATGGTCAAGAACGGTCTCGTTCTCGTTCCGCTCTTCTTTACAGTCAATATTTGGTATAGCGGCGATGATATCGGCGGGATGGCGGCCATTGTCGGAAGAGCTTTCACGGCTCTGGGAATTTTCGTACTTCTCTCGGCGGCGATTTACTTCGTCAACGATTCGATAGATATCGATCTCGACCGTGTGCACCCGCGCAAGAAGTTCAGGCCTATCGCAGCTGGCAAAATCAGTATTCGGTGGGCAATTGGTATAGCCGGAATAATGACCGTCGCGGCACTGGCAATTGCCACAGCTATTTCAATTCCCATGGTGATTACCGCTGCGGCGTACTTAGGCACCAACATTGCTTATAGCTGGTGGCTGAAGAACATCGTTTTGCTCGATGTTATGGCTGTTGCATCGGGATTCGTTCTGCGTGCGGTGGCAGGTTCAATTGCCATCGACCATGCAATTATCAGTCAGTCCGGCACTTCAGCTGAACTTAATCTGACCATTTCACCGTGGTTATATGTGGTAACTGCTCTAGGGGCAATGTTTATTGCTCTCGCAAAGCGTCGAAACGAGCTTTCTATCGCTGGAATTAATTCAGAGGCACAACGTTCGATACTTAGCGAATACACATTGCCCTTGCTCGACAATCTGATCAATGTCGTCGCCACAGCTACTCTAATTTCATACACGCTCTACACGTTCAGCACCGGCGTGACCGAAGCGAACGTCCCGAGCGACCATTCGATGATGCTCACAATTCCGTTTGTCGCTTACGGCGTGTTGCGATACCTGTACTTGATCCACCTCAAAGGCGTTGGGGAGGCTCCCGAAGAAATTCTGATCAAAGACAAACCCCTTCTGTTCAATATCCTTCTCTGGCTGATAACCGGTTCATCCGTACTTATGTGGACCCGTTTATTCAACTAGATCGTCTTTCCTAACCAACTACGGGCGATTTTTTTCATTAAGCAGCTCTCGGTGGCAATATCTAGCTACGAAGCCGCAACAGAGACGACACAACCCTCGGGCAGTACGTAAACTTCCCCCATTCACGAATCAAAGCATCATTCGAGCTAACTAGCTGGAGACAAAAGTACGGTCATGTCAGAATTCGCAGGTCGCACTGAGTTTTGGAACATCGGCTACCCGTTCACCGGAGCGTTAGTTTACCTAATCGCCCCCATCGCTATAGCGTCGATAGCATACGCACTCCGTCGTCGCTGGAAAATATGGCACACCGCCAGTGCCGATATCGATCTTGGTCACGCGTCCGACCGTTGGAGATCGTTTTTGTCTCTGCTGACAGTAGGTTTATTTGCCCACAAGCAGTTCGTTCGAAAACGTAACCTCTATGCAGGGATCATGCACTTCTCAATTTTTTGGGGATTTTTGGTTCTACTAATTGCAACAACAATCGCGGCTTTCGAGTTCAATGCCGAAAAATATCTCGACTGGACATGGCCGACCGCCCACGCACGAGTTCCGCTCGGGTTCGTATGGGATGTTTTTGGAGGCGGATTAGCCACTGTGGGGCTATTGATGGCAGCATGGCGGCGTTATATGATTCGCCCCGGTCGCCTAAATACGGCACTCGACGATGGAATCGTTCTCACTTTCTTGTTTGGACTGCTCGTCAGTGGTTTCCTAATCGAAGGACTACGAATTGGTGCGACCGAGCTAAATCCATCCTCTGACTACTACGACACATCAGTTACGGTCTGGTCGCCAATTGGTTGGGTCTTCGCCAAAGCGCTGTTGGGTCTAGGCCTCAGCTCGTCATCTCTCGAATCAACACACGCCGCCACGTGGTGGATTCACGCCGGAATATTCGTTTCGGCAATTATTTACGCTTCGGCAAAATTCAGTAAATTCACTCACATGATCGTTAGCCCAATGAACTGGTACTACCGATCGCTTCGACCACGTGGTGCACTAAAGCCGATGCGCGATTTCGAAACACTCGAAACTTTCGGTGCTAAAGACATTCCTGACCTTGATTGGACGCAGGCCCTGAGTTTTGACGCCTGCACCAACTGCGGTCGATGTCAGGACGCCTGCCCTGCGTGGGCGTCGGGTAAGCCGTTATCACCGCGAAAACTAATCCAGGGCATGCGCGGGTATATGGAAGAACGAGCTCCGGTTTTACTGGGTACACCTGAAGGAGAAACCATTCCTGAGCCAGCAACATCGATGGTTCACGATGCTATTGGGGATGACGTTCTGTGGAGCTGCTTAACTTGCGCCGCGTGTCTCGACGCTTGCCCAGTCGAGATCAACCCTATTGATTCAATCGTAGATATGCGTCGCTTCCTCACACTTGAAGAAGCAAGCACTCCCGACAGTGCGCAGTCGGCTTTGCAGTCGATTGAGCAGCGCGGACATCCTTGGCGTGGCACGACTCTCACTCGCACTTCGTGGATGGACGGGTTAGATATTCCAACTCTCGCCGAAAAGCCGGAATCGGAAGTGCTGTTCTGGGTCGGGTGCTCTGGTGCGCTCGTTCAACGAGGAGTCGATACGACACGCTCGATGGCTTCTGTATTGCATAAAGCTGGAATCGATTTTGCTGTGCTTGGCGACGAAGAAACATGCACCGGTGACCCTGCACGTCGATTAGGCAACGAATATCTGTTCCAAATACAGGCAGAAACCAATATTGGCACGTTCAAGCAATACGACGTGAAAAAGATCATTACCACGTGCCCGCACTGCTTCAATACGATGAAGAACGAATACCCTCAGCTTGGTGGAAATTACGACGTGATTCACTACACTGCGTTCGTCGGCGACCTGCTTAAAGAAGGCAAGCTGAAGCCAACTGAAGCTGGAATCGGGAAGATCGGCACGGTCACTTACCACGACTCTTGCTATCTCGGACGTCACAACGGCGAGTTCGGTGCGCCTCGGGAGATCATGAGTTCCATTCCCGGCTTGGACTTCGTCGAGATGGATCGCAATCAGGAACAAGCGTTCTGCTGTGGTGCTGGTGGTGGTCGAATGTGGATGGAAGAAGAAGGCGAACGTGTGAACCACATGCGAACCGACCAGTTCCTCGAAACCGGTGCCGATACGGTAGCCGTGTCGTGTCCGTTCTGTATTCAGATGTTCGATGAAGGCATCGGCTCCAAAGGTGAGGAAGACGGAAAGAAAGCAGTCGACCTCATCAGCATTTTGGATCAGGCGACTGAGTAATAGCGGACTGATTGACTACTGTCATTACGAGCAATTCGACGACGTGGCAATGACAACTAATTACGGCGCTTCCGCCTAATTAGATTCACGCTCGCGCGCGGCAACTGCTAGCATCCTTTTAACAAGATGCCACGTCGTTCAAAAGCTGCTCCAAAACAGCGCCCAACAAGTACATCTGCCTTCGGGACGAACGGAAGATTCAGCCATGATTCTTCCGAGTACTACGCGCGTGCGCTTCAACCTGCCGACAGGGAAAGCCTGGACAAGAAACCTGAGCCCGAGCAATCGGTACCTTCCGAATTCCTTGATTCATTCATCGCTCATTCGAGCGAGAAAATGTCGGAACTTCCCGACCGATCAGTTCACCTCATGGTCACTTCGCCTCCTTACAATGTTGGCAAAGACTACGACGACGATCTGACGCACGAGCAATACATGCAGCTGATCGTTAGCGTCTTACAAGAGACGTTCCGAGTACTGGTCGACGGCGGACGTGCGCTAGTAAATGTGGCGAATCTTGGTCGAAAGCCGTACATACCACTTCACGCCTACATCATCGAGCAAGCCGCTCACGTCGGGTTCCATATGCGCGGGGAAGTGATCTGGAATAAATCTGCTGGTGCTGGCACTTCGACTGCCTGGGGCAGTTGGATGTCGGCATCGAACCCTACCCTTCGCGATACACACGAATACATATTGGTGTTCCAAAAACCTCCGTTCGGTCGAAAAGCGATCGAAGAGCGCGAATCAACGATTACGAGAGACGAATTTCTCGAATTCACGAAGAGTATTTGGGAATTTGCTCCGCAATCGGCGAAGCAAGTCGGGCATCCTGCGCCGTTCCCTGAAGAACTTCCTCGAAGAGCAATTCAGCTATACACATTTACTAATGAAGTAGTGCTCGATCCGTTTATGGGAACTGGCTCTACCGCCCTCGCTGCCGTGAAGAGCGGTCGTCATTTTGTTGGGTATGACGTATCGTATGAATACGTCGAACTCGCCGAGCAGCGACTTTATGCTCACGATTCCGGCACGAAATTCAAGCCGCCATCGCCGATCAAAACGCCAAAAAACACCGCCAAGAATTCCACAAGAAAAAGTGCCAAGGCACCTGATAAGAAAAAATGACTCGCACACTGACCGAACTTTCGAGCGAAGAGCGTGAATCTGTGGTTTCCACGGTTCACAAAGAGGCTGAAGCTTCGGGCTGGTCGCAGTTGAGCAACTCTCGTAAGTCGGCACTCTACTCCGCTTGGGAATCGCACTTCGATCTTTCGCACACCACACTTAAAGACGGAATCATGAAGGGCTTCGACGCCGCTCAAGGAATTCCGAAAAAGGCTGAAGCCGAAATTCAGGAAGAGGTCACACGGATATTCCGGCTCGCCGGGATTAATGTGATCGAACAGGCTGCGATGTGGACTGGCAAGGAACGTGCAGATCTTCTAATTGGCTATAGTTCCAAGTTTCCAACGCACGTTATCGAGATAGAACGTGCCGATTCGTGGTCCGAGGGTCTTAGGCAGGCACTTTGGTATCAAGCGGCAATATTTCAGGCAGAGCGCCGGCATGTACTTCCAGTGCTCATTCTTTTCGGAAACACTTCGGCAGATCGATTCGAACAGATTCTAGCGACATGCGATCACAATCACGTGACCCTTAGTACACACCGACTCGAACTCGACGGCGAACTAGAAAGCGAATACTCGCTTGGTGCGCTTCTGAACGGTTCAACGCTGGAATAGCTGACAATAATGGCGTTTAGAGCAAGTTCCACGCGTCGAATTCCAATCTGGTGAATCTAACTTTCCGTAGTACCTAGTCTGCGAACCAATAACCACGACCGAACAGAGATCTAATTTGCTCGAATTTTTCAATTACTACTCGGCTTTTTTAACGATTCCGGGAATCATCATTCTACTGATTGCCTTGCTGCCGATCAAAAGAAAACGCAAGCAAATTTATATCTGTTCGATCGCCGCAATAGTCGGTTTATCTGTGGTGCTCATCCTACGCCCCGGTGACAGCAATGTTGCAACAGAAGCGGAAGCGCAGGTCGTAATCACTTCGGGAAGTCCGGTGTTCGTCGAGTTATTTTCAAACTCGTGTACAGCCTGCTTGGCGTCACAGCCTATCGTCCGAAGCCTAGAAGGTGAACTCGATGACGATGTGCAAATCCTCAAACTAAACGTGATGGACTCAATGGCTTCACAGATGATTCGAGACTACAGGGCGTATCTGACTCCCACATTTGTTGTCATCGGACGTGATGGCGAAATCGTGTGGCGCCAATCTGGAGGATTACTGGATAAAGGCGAAGCGCTCGAAGCAGCGTAGTCGTATTCCTTAGGCTCGCTCTAACCAAGTCTATCTTGTATTTGTTCACGAGAGGGACATCCGCTGAGGCCAGTTGACTCTATCGATATCGCTGAAGCAGTGGCGGCGTAAAAACCAGCTTGCGCAATTGGTTGCCCCTCGTCTATCGCTATTGCGAACGCGGTAGCCCAAATATCTCCAGCCCCGGTAAAGTCGACCGGATTCGAATACACCACAGGTACTTCGATCCACACTCCTTCGTACCAAATTCGTGAGCCCTTTTCGCCTCGGGTTACGCAGATGATGTCACCTAGATCGAAAAGCTGCTGCTCGGGAAGCGTTTCGATTTCAGATTCCGAAACGACGATGATGTCCCACCTCTTTCCTCGAAACGGAGGTAGCATATCGGCGTGTGATATTGCGCCATCAGGGCCCCATCGGCGCAGCCATCCTGACGGAAGCAAACACGATAGCTTAGGGTTGAACCAGTTCACGCAGTCAGTTGGAAGTTCGTGCAGCAATGGGCCGACGAAGAGGATTTCTGGCTCGGTCCAACTTTCAGGTATAGCAGATTTAGGAATTCTATTCCCTGATGCCATCAGTACCTGCGTTCGATCTCCGCAATCGTAGTAATTGGCGAAAGTAGCGGTGTGCTCGCTTTCAACCACTTTTACGTCGATGCCTTTCAGGATCAGGTCGATTGGGTAGTCGTCACCCACAGAGCTGATCACCCCCGTCGAAATATCGTGTTTATGTGCGGTCAGTGCGGCGTACGCAGCCGCCCCCCCCGGTATGTGACTTGTCGGCGTTCCACTATCGACGATGTTGACGTCGAACGTGAGATGACCAAGAGCTATGAATGATGGGGCTGATGGCATATCGAACTGAGATTACTTTCTTTTTCGAACGTAAATGTATCGGTATTGAACGACGATGTTGAAGATACCACCTGAATCGAAATCTTCTCCACATAGAAGTAACTTGGATTACGAATGCGGGACAAAAAAATACGCCTGAAGCCACATTGCTGCGACTGAGGCGTATTTACCCGATTTCTCAGAAAACGTGCCAATGGCACTAGTCGGTTGGGAAGATTACTACCCGACGCTGATTGCCTTCGCCTTCAGATTCGGTTCGAACTTCCGAGTGACCAGCAAGAGCCATATGCACGATTCGACGTTCTGCTGGCGACATCGGCTCGAGACTGTCGTCGCGACCGCTTGAAGAGACTCGTCCGGCGGATCGGTGTGCGAGTCGGCGTAGCATCTGAACACGACGTTCTCGGTAGTCTTCGATGTCGATAACAACATATGCTTTTCTACCGAGCTGGCGGTTGGTGACCATTCGAATCAGGAACTGAAGTGCCTGAAGCGTTTCACCACGTCGTCCGATCAGCAATCCGGCATCTTGACCTTCGATTTCGAAAGTCATCGAGCCTTCTTCATCCTCTTCACGAATGTAAGTGTCGGCTACGACACCCATTGCTCCGAGGAAGTAGTCGATGAGTTCAGATACGAGTTGCTCAGCTTCTTCGTCTTTTTCACGAATAATCGGCTGAGAATCTTCTTTATTTTGTGGAAGTTCTTGGCGCTGCGGGCGTTCGTCCCGGCCTTCTCGCTCAGAACGTGCTTGACCTTCGTGACGCTCATCAGGACCGTTCGAAGACAAACGACCTTCGCCACGACTGCCGCGACCGCCTCTGCGACCTCCGCGTCCATTCGAAGGTTTCTCTTCATCAGTAGCAGCTTCTCCCCGTGCACCAGACGAAGACTCAACGGCTACTCGTCGTTGTTCTTCCGCGTTAGCTCGGTTGTTGTGAGTACGTCCTCTTCCCCTGTTCCGATTTCGGCTGCGACTACGACTGCGCGGTGGTGCCTCTTCAGAATCATCTGATTCTTCCTTAGGAGCAGATTCGGCCGATTCTTCGTTCGAGTCAACTTCTCTCTCATCGTTAAGGTACGAACGACTATCGCCGAGAAGTGAAATTTCAATCTCAGCGGGTTCTCCACCAAAGCCGAGAATTCCCGACCGACCGGTGCTAACTACCTTTATTTCGACGTCTTCGAGTTCGACGTCCAGATCGGCGAGAGCGATTTCTGTCGCTTCGTCGACCGTCTTGCTCGAGTATTTCCGTGCTCTGGTCATCTTGGTCTGACTCCTCAGGATCTAGTGTCGGTGCGCTAACGGCAGCAGCTTCTGCAGCTAGTTGAGCCGCTCGTTCTGCTTTGCTGGCATTGGTACCGAGGAAAGATCGTCCGAATAGTTCAATTGGTTGTTTGCCACTGACGTAGTACTGAATTACTACTCCAATGACGTTTGAGAACAGGATATAAACAGCCAGTCCAGCTGGGAACTGCCACGTGAATGCGCCGAACATAATCGGCATCATCCAGAGCATCATCTGGTTGGTCTGTTTCTGGCGTGGGTCTGTCGATGGGTTGGTGGTCATCTTTTGCTGGAGGAACATAGAAGCACCTACCAAAACTGGTAGTACGTAGTTCCACGGCATTGCCGCAGCAGAAACGAGATCCACAAGGGATAAACCCAGGAAATGACTATCGAATGGAACCGAAGCAATTGCTGGGTTCCAGGCGTAGAACAGATCCGAGAGATTCGCCATGCCTTCTGGTGTAGATGGCATAGTGCGCAGGATTGCCCTGTAGAAACCGATCCAGATTGGCATCTGGATAATCATTGGGCCGAGACAACCTACAGGGCTTACACCTGCATCCTTGTACAGGCCCATCGTTTCCGAAGACATCTTGCGGCGATCTTCGCCTTTTTTGCCTTTGTACTTGTCTTGAATCGCCTTCAGTTTTGGCTGAATCAACTGCATTTTCTTCATCTGCCGGGTCTGCCGCACGGTCAGTGGGATCATTGCCAGACGGATGAGAACTGTAAATACGATGATGCTGAGTCCGAAGTTCGAAAACAACAATTGATACAACAACGCAAGGATGTTGATCATCGGCCGCATAATTACTTCTTGCCAGAGCAAGCCAAAAATTTCCATTAGATAGCCTCCTCTGCTGAAGTAGTGTGACTTCGGAGAACGATTAATCGCATCGTCCACCACCATTCAATTCGACACACCCTCTTTGGGTTGTATCGGCGACTGAGAACCATTTAAGGTCACCGCTCATAGTGTGGACGTAAAGATTTTCGTTGTAGACCAACGGAGTCGCTTTTACAGGTCCACCGGTGACGAACACACCAAGCTCTCTACCATCGATAACCGATATAACCCAAACGTTCTCCTTTCCAGACGGCACAGCGAGTGCACGTTCTCTCGTATCGCCGCGTTGGCGATCGAACAGTGTTGGTGAAGATACAATTTGGCCTTCTATAGATGACGACCAGTTCTCGGAGCCAGTCGCTTCATCGAGTGCGAAGATCGATCCGTCCAGTGCAGATACGTAAACAACACCGTTTTCAATGATTGGAGCCGCCCAAACCCACACTCCAACGTCAAAGATCCACTCGCCGTTCGATGAGTTCACTTCAGATATTTGCGACGATCCTGAGCGAGACGATGCATTGAGCTTGTAAACATTGCTGGCAAGGTCTCCGAAGTACAGATTGCCATTCTCCGCGTGAATCGGACCAGCGATAGCCCCTTCAGCATGGAACGTCCACTTGATCCGGTCTTCCGAGTTCGCCGAATCATCTATGTTCGATATATCGATAGCGTAGAGCGTTCCTTCCATCGTTCCGATATAGGCAGTTGAACCATCAACAACAACGCCGGAGAACGAGTTCGAGTCCAAAGCTATACGCCATTTTACGATCGAAGAAGCATCGGTAGCAGAATCGATAGCGTAGAAGTAGCCATCAGCACCGTCTTCTTCTTCACCGATCCCCGTCGTACCAATAAATATTGTTTCGCCTGATACACCGATGCTGCCGACGAGCTTAGTATTTAGCTCAAGACCATTTTGACCCCATATAGGCGAGCCATCAGCGAGATTCAACCCAAATACTTCAGCCCTGCAATTGTCACCACTACACGTGTATCCAACGTTGTAGATGTTTTCGCCGATAATTACAGATTTGCTGTACATAGCGCCAAGACCATCACCATCGGGGTAGCGCCAGTTACTGTCGAGATTGCCAGATTCTGGATTGAATCGAACGAGGCTTCCATCATGGTTACCAATGAATAGATAACCTCCCTCTTCAACGGGTCCCGACCAACCACCTTCGGGCGTCAAGTCGTTCACACAGGCGACTGCGGCAATCATCACTAGGAAAAGTGTGAGTGAAAACGTCAGTCTTTTTCGATTGCCAGAAAGGTTTTGTTTAGACATAGATCCAACTTCTGTTTCGCGGATCGTGCCGTTTATTGACGGTGGCGTTTTGAGCCTCCGGGGTTAGTAGTCTGGTCTGGTTTAGCGTCTTTCGCTTTGCCATGACCAATCTAGATTAGTGTCGTTATTTAGATAATTGTTTTTCCGGGACGGGATCGTAACCCCGCGATCGACCGGGATGACACCGAGCGATCCTTCCTAATGCAAGCCATGATCCGTGAATCGAACCATGAGTCTTCATCGCATTTACTGTGAACTCAGAACATGTTGGGTCATATCGGCACTGACCAGGCCAGTACGGCGAGATCGCCAACTTGTAGAACTTTATAAACATGAGAAGAACGCTTCGCATTACACGACCGTCCTTGGCTGCTTTGAAGGATCGTCGTTCACCCTCACACCAACTCGCTCGATCGTTATCCTGATCGCTCGATCTAACTCCGTGAACGGAACATCTGAAGATCTGCGTTTAGCAATAATCACTACATCCCACCCCTTAGACACGCTCATATTAGAGAACGTGCTACGGATGCGTCGCTTTAGGAGATTTCTCGTTACAGCGTTTCCAACCCGCTTGCTAACTGCCAACCCGACTCTCAAATAAGACAGATCGTTCGGCACAGCAACAATGTTCGTGAAATCATTCGACGAACGTCGGCCACGCGCAAAGACGGCACGGAATTCCGCTGGTCGTCTAATTCGCTGGTTGGTGGGTAGTGACAAATGACTGGCGACCTAAACGGTGAGCCGAAGCCTGCCTTTACCTCGGCGCCGTGCGAGAACAGCGCGCCCGCCTTTAGTGCTCATTCGCGATCGGAAGCCGTGAACGCGTTGACGTCGTCGTGATTTTGGTTGATAGGTACGCTTTGGCATATTAGTAGTGGGAAGCTTTCAGAATCTCTAATTAGGAACCCTGATTGCGATTTGGCCCCGTTTGTTACAGATGGGTAAAGATTGATTTTAAGTTCGAGGTAGTAGAGGTGTCAAACGAATTTGAAGCGAATTATTTGCGGAGTCAAATCTTGAAGGACTATTATTAAAGTATTGTTCTCCTGATATCCAGCGGTGGGAAACAGGTCAAACCTGCTCTCATAGAAATAGGTAATACATGGCAACGACGTCTGAAACAACGGAAATTACGCAGGAAGAGCAAGTGAGTTTATCGCTCAATGAAGCGTTTCAGATATATGTCCGCCAGATGCCGAAAGATGCGAAAAAGGCTGCCCAGCCTGAAATCGCAAAATTTGTCCGCTGGATTGGCGCGACTCGCCTGATCGATACGCTCATCCCATCTGAAATCGGTGAGTATAACGAGATTTTCGGTGCCAAGACAGCAACTCGCGATGCAACTGAACGACTCAGTGCAGTGAAGCTTTTCCTCACATTCCTTAAGAAAAAGGATCACATTGAAGTCAACCTCGCGCAGCACCTTCGCCTCCGAAAGTCACGAACTGCAGCTTCAAAAGCCATTTCGATGGTCAACACAACACGAAGTATAAACTTGACCCAAAGCGGCTACAATGAAATGACGAAGCAGCTCATAACGCTGAACGCAGAGCGAGTTCGAATCGTTGAGGACATTCAGCGTGCTGCTGCCGATGGTGATGTACGTGAAAATGCACCTCTAGAAGCCGCCCGCGAAGCTCAGGGAATGACTATCGGTAAAATCCTAGAGTTGGAAGCCACACTTAAAGTGGCCGTCATCATCGATGCAAAATCTCAAGACAGCGGCCGGGTTCATATCGGTTCCAAAGTCGAACTGACCGAGACCACATCGAACAAGACGGTGAAGTACCAGCTTGTCGAGCCGAACGAAGCGAACCCATTAGCAAGCAAGATTTCTATTGCATCGCCGGTCGGTTCGGCCATTCTTGGTCATAAGCTCGGCGACGAGGTAAAAGTAAAAACTCCTCGTGGTCAGCAGGTTTACAAGATCAGCAAAACTTCGTAACTGGAGAATCGCATTCGGTGGTTACTTAATAAACGTGAGTTCCACCGACTCTTGTTCTTGTGTGCTAATTTAGTCGCCGGATTATCGCGCTCAATATTCATCCTTACGCCTATGGCGTAGAAAGACGTATCTCTGTTGTTAGAGAGTTTTAACCACTGGCTCATATTCAATGTCGCCCTCGTAGTTCTATTGGTCTTCGACCTACTCATCCTCACTCGCAAAGATCATGAAGTTGGAATGAAAGAAGCCGCATGGCTTACTGTCTTCTGGACGTTCGTGGCTGCCGTAGTTGGAGTTTGGGTATACACCGCTGGTAACAGCCAGCAAGGGCTTGAGTACGTAACCGGCTATGTAGCCGAACGTGCATTGAGTATCGACAACCTCTTCGTCTTTATTGTCATATTTGGTTACTTCAACCTTCCGAAACAGTTCCAGGCAAAGGGTCTGCTGTTCGGAATCGTCGGTGCGCTGCTCGCCAGAGCGTTATTTATTGGTATCGGAGTAGCGGTCATCACCGCCTTCTCATGGTTCCTATTCATCCTTGGCGCCTTCTTGATCTACACCGCCTACAAGCTAGCCTTTGCTGGCGAACAGGAAGTTGATCCAAGCAAGAACATCACCGTACGGCTTGCCAAGAAGTTCATGCCCGTCAGCACGGAATATGACGGAACCAAGTTCTTCACCAAGCTCAACGGTGTTCGAGCAATTACACCGTTCTTGCTTGTGATTCTCGTTCTGGCTACTACCGACGTTGTATTCGCAATCGACTCAATCCCGACGGTATTCGGAATCACTGACGACCCGTTCGTTGTCTGGTCATCTAACGCTATGGCAGTTCTCGGAATGCGACCTCTGTTCTTCCTATTGGTAGGAATGGTTCGATTGTTCCGCTACTTGCAGTACGGTTTGGCAGCAATTCTGGGATTCGTTGGACTCAAGATGATCGTGGAAGAATCATTCCACGACTTCCACGTAATCGGCGAACTCGGTGACATCTATCTCTCATTGGGAGTCATCATCGGAATTCTGGCAGGTAGCGTTCTCATGTCGATGATTCTTCCAAATAATGAAGAAGACGAACATGCTCTCGCAGCAGAATCGGAAGAGTAAGAGTGGTCGTTTCTTCGGGCTGGAAAACGAACTCATCAACCAAAGACCTTGAAGCCGATTTACGAGCTTCCGTAGACGGCGAAGTTCGGTTCGATGCAATATCAAAGCAGATGTATTCCACTGA
>JABHBJ010000026.1 GCA_018673955.1 Chloroflexota bacterium
CAAGCTTACGCATTAATGATCGAGCGGCATCTGAGTTATCCCAAAAGCCGGGTTCGATAGTCTGTTTTTCTAACGAATCGACATTACGCTGGAGTTCAGCAAGGTCAAAGTCGCCTCACGATCTGGTCAACGCGCGAGTTCAGCTCTTCGGCATCGCCTAGGAGAGTTCGCATGTTCGAGGTTGTTGATTCGTTGTTAGCCATGGGTATCTCGTGCAAAGAGTTAAGTCATAACCATAGTGACATCATTATTCTGCTGCACAACTGTCCAATTATAGCAATGAGGTTGATCGGATTACCTACGATTTCACCGAACATATTGACCGATAACCAAGACCATTTGGGGAATCTGAATGTTATCTTTGGGGCATCGGGGCGTGGCGCAGCTCGGTAGCGCGTTGCACTGGGGGTGCAGAGGTCACAGGTTCAAATCCTGTCGCCCCGACCATATATTCGAAGATTTAAGACTGACATAATTTGTGGGTCTTTTTTTGTTTCAAACCTAAATATCTACGATTGAGTACGTATGAGGACTTTAGGCACCCGGCTGCTTGTGAACAGGTTTCTGAACAGTTAGAAACACCATCGAAGCTGCGACAAGCAGTCCTGCTCCAACCCACAGCACGATCTCGTACGAACCTGTTTCGTCTTTCACCCACCCAGCGGCGACTGGCATTGTGAATAATGCGACGTTGTAGATGGGTGAAAGTATCCCTCTGATAGTCGCAAATCGCCTGCGACCAAACAGATCACCCACAAGCGCCCAGTTGAGCCCTGAGCCGATTTCAGTGCCGGTGAACAGCAACAGAGCGACAAAGATTGGCCAGGTTCCTTCGACAACGTTCAACAAAGCAAGTGCACTTGCCGCCGAGATGTAACAGCCAGCGAGCATTTTTTGCCGCCCCAGACGGTCGCTAAGCCAACCGAATACCAGTATCAGCGGTACAGAAACGAGCGCCATCAGCCCCAACAGGTTTGCGCTCATCTGTTGAGATTCTCCTTTCCAGACCATGATCGGCACGAAATGAACAAAGATCGTTCCGTGAACCGACATCCTGAGAACCGTTCCGAGAGCCAGTGTCCAGAATGCACGAGTCCGAATCGCATCTTTGGCGGTCCAGTCGTCCTCTGTTTCGAGAATATCGCCTTTGTTCGTCTGGTTTTTTTTGCTATTTACCTCTAATTTTGAGACAACTTTTAATGGGTCGCCATCGGGACCAACTCCCATAGATTCCGGGGATCGTTTGTACATAATTCCGAGAGGGGCTATGAATACGATCATCCCAACACCGACCCAGATCGCAGTCGTCTCCCAGCCCCATCTGAGGACCGCTACTGACAAAAGCGGAACCATGAACGCTCCGCCAAGCCGGAAAGCGGCACTGTTGATTGACATCACTAGCCCACGCCTACGCGAAAACCAGGTGTTCAGTGCAGTTGTCGATGCCTGCATGAAACTCGTCGACGAGCCCAGCGAAACGACAAATACGTAGACCAGCAAAAACGAGAAAAAAGTGCTCATTTGCGATAACAGAATGTAGCCAATACCGGTCGCAAGCGTGCCGAAGATCATTAATCTACGCACACCATATTTATCTAGCAGCCAGCCGGTTAAAGGGCCTACAAGACCGTTCTCAACTCTAGAAAAAGCAAACGGCATCGCCATCTGGGCAGTGGAAAGTCCGAGGCTTTGCGAGATCGGTATGAAAAATACCGTGAAACCCTGCCAGTGAACCGATCCACCGAATCCATTCGTGAGCGCCGAGGCGATGACAATGTTCCATCCGTAAAACCGTTTTTTCTTTCCGGGTTTACGATCAGGAACGGCTGCCTGACCCTCAGACGAACTCATGTACTGCTGTTCCTAGTTAGCTTCGCCAAGCGGTCGTACATGACGATATTTACGGTCATACCTAGATTCAGCGACATTGTTGTAGGTATCTTCACAACATGAGCACACTTGGCGAGTATTCCAGGGTCAACTGAACCGTTTTCAGGTCCGAATATGTAGCAAGCTCTTTCAGGATGAACGAACGTTGTCAGATCAACAGCTTGATCAGTTAGTTCGACTGCTATCGGCACGCAATCTTGCGGCAACACATCGAAAATATCTTGAACTTCGAGTACCGGAATATGCCGATACGCCCTGCCGGGATCAGTCGAGAGTTTCCGCACGTTGATCGCTTCGTCCTTATTTGCAAGTATCACCATTCGAGCAGTAAAGCCTAGAGCGGCCCGCAACGTGTGCCCCACGTTCACGCCGTCCTTTGGTCGATCAAGTGCGATACAAGCGAATCCGCGTTGAGTTAGCGTCGATTTGCGTTTTACTCGACGGTCTAGGTTTTTCTTCGAGCGCGGTGTGTATCCGGAAGTCAATTTGGTGCAGGGATGTCCGTCGGTGGCATTTGATGCCAGCTGGTGAGTTGTTCGAACGCGTGCCCGGCTCGAAGCACGGTTGATTCGTCGAACGGGTGTCCGGTGATCATCATGCCAATAGGCATTCCAGCCGCAGTGAAGCCACAGGGTATTGAGTGTGAGGGTTGCCCAGTTACGTCAAACACCCCGGTAAACATCGGAAGCTCACTTCCGGCACCGGGATTTCCGGGTGACGGAGTGCATTCACCGATTGTTGGGGCTTGGATCGGAACCGTTGGCGTGATGAGTATATCTACATTACTCATCGACTCTGCCATCTGGTAATTGAACCATTGTCGTGCTCGCTGAGCACGAACGTAGTCGATAGCGGCAATGTTGAACCCAGATTGAACTCGCTCACGAACTGCTGGGGTGTATAGATCGGCGTGTTCAGTGATCATTTTCTCATGGATCGAAACTGCTTCAGGCAGGAGTAATCCGAAATTGATTGGACGCCCTTTTCCAACCCACGGCATCGATAGTTCAAGGACTTCAGCTCCGTTCGCTTCAAGCAGATTGACCGCTGAACACACAGACATTAGTACTTCAGAATCAACAAACTCGTCGAAGAAGTAGTGACTAGGGATTCCGATTTTGAGTCCGTCTAACCCTTTACCAATCTCCGAAGTGAAATCGTTAACCGGATTAGAAGAAGATGCCGGATCACGCGAGTCATGCCCTGCAAGTACGTTCATCATCAGCGCACAGTCTTCACTCGTACGAGTCATCGGTCCCACATGATCCATGCTCCACGAAAGATCGAGTACTCCAGCTCTCGAAACCCTACCGTAAGTCGGTTTTAACCCAGCTATCCCGCAAAAGGCTGCCGGCATTCGAACCGATCCACCTGTATCGGTTCCTAGCGCAGCCGGGATCATCCCGGAAGCTACCGCAGCGGCCGATCCAGAGCTTGAACCTGCCGTGATACGTGTTGTGTTCCAAGGATTCTTTACATCGCCAGTAGTGGGATTAACTCCGGTAGTACCGAACGCGAATTCGACGAGGTTTAGCTTGCCGATGAGAATCGCTCCGGCAGCTTTGAGTTTGGCCGTAACTGTAGCGTCTGAACCTGCAATATTTCGGGAGAGAACTTTCGACCCACCGGTGGTCGGAGTGCCTTGAACGTCGATTAGGTCCTTGATACCAACCGGAATACCGTGTAGAGGTCCGAGATATCTACCAGAAGCGATCTCTTTTTCCGCTATGATCGCACTCGACAACGACTCTTCTTCCCAAACGTCAAGAAATGCGTTCAAAGAAGAATCTAATTGCGAAATTCGATCAAGCGACACCTGAACAAGATCCCGAGGCGAAAGTTCGCCGCTCGCGATCCCTGGAGCCAACTCGCCAATAGATTTATATGTGAGATCGGGCTCTGATCGCGCCAAACCTAGTCACCCTTCCGTTTCGAAGGGGTCGGCACGAATATTGCAGCCGGCTCGAATCCAATTGTGTCGATTTCACGAATTGCCGCATAAGTGCTCGCAACGCTAGATCCAACCTCACCAATATTCGCAGCGTCTTCTGTTGAAATCACTAGCTGGTGTTCTTGGGCACGGTCATAGAAATGTTGCGGGTTATCGGACGGGTTCATTTATGGGACTCTCAAAATCAATATTTTCAGTTGCAGCGCAGTATAGACCCGCAATCGCCGGATCGTGCTAATCTGAACGGTCTATGCAAATCACCGTCATACTTTCGAAACTCGTTTCAGAAGCTCTCGAATCGACTCA
>JABHBJ010000054.1 GCA_018673955.1 Chloroflexota bacterium
TATCCGCTCGCCGATAGTCATTGCTGGCGAATTGGTATTCGCACGTGGGCAATCCGGCATGATCGAGAGATCGCAGACTCGTAGTCCTTCGATTCCGTGCACGCGCCCATATTGATCTACTACCGCCATTGGATCCGACTCGTTGCCCATCCTTGCTGTGCAAGATATGTGGTGCATCGTGGCGGCACTGCGGAGCAGCCAGTTGTCGAGCGTGTCGTCGGATTCGAGGTCTGCAGGGAGCGGGTCGATCACCTCTTTGAGAATGCCCTCGTAAGCGGGGTGTTCACCGAATTCTAAGTGCATGCGAACACCGGCCCGCATCCGTTCGAGATCGTACGGATGATTGAGAAGGTGATAATCGAGTTCGGGTTGAACATGCGAGTCGGCGGAGACCAAACGCATCTCCCCAGAGGCCTTTGCTAGATACAGACCTACGCTCATCAGAAACTCGCGATTCGGTGAATTCCAACGCATCACGGCGACCATGTCGTTACGTAGCTCTGATCCAACAGCCGTGTAGCGTAGAGCTACTTTTTGTGGCCCTACTTCGACATCCGGCATCTGGAAATCGTCTTCGGCGCGCCATCGGACATGAACCGCTGGGTGATCGCGTAGATTTTGGCCAACACCTCGCATGTCGGCGATCACTTCAATGTCGGCCGCTTCAAGTTGCTCTCGTCGACCTAAGCCAGAAAGCATCAATAGATGAGGAGATCCGATCGGCCCCGCGCTCAAAACTACTTCATCGGAAAACGCCTGTTTCAGCACGCCATTTTTCTCATATTCAATGCCGACTACCTTTTTATCTTCGATCAACACTCTGGTCGTATGGCTATCGGCGCTGATGGTTAAATTCGGACGATCTCGCGACATCGTCAGATAGCCGAGTGCTGTGCTCCATCGGACTCCATTAGGGTTGTTTAGAGGCAAAGGCCCGACGCCGCTAGAAGCAGGGTGGTTGTGGTCAGCGGTATTCGTAAATCCGGCGTCTGTAACTGCTTTGATGAACGCGGCTTGATCGTCAACAAGCTCGTCAGGTTTATAACGACGGACAATGATCGGTCCTTCGTTACCGTGGTACTGATCTACTATGTCGAGGTCGTTTTCGAGCTTGTTCATGTACGGAAGTACTTTTTCGTACGACCATTCATCGTTCCCCGCCTCCACCCATGAGTCGAAATCTTCTGGTATAGCACGTAAGTACACTTGCCCGTTGATCGCGCTCGTACCACCTGTGATTTTGCCGCGAGGGACTTGCATATCGCTGTGCAGCGAAGTTGCTTGAGCCGTGAACCCCCAATTGTGCTCACCATCAGGGTCGGTCGTCATGTCTGTACCAGTGGCGTGACCCTGCCTGATTTCGTCGGGAAGTTGATCGATGTTCGGGTAATCATGCCCTGCTTCGATAAGAAGAATACTGCGGTCGGGATCTTCCGAAAGTCGTGTAGCGAGAGCTGCGCCTGCAGAGCCAGCACCAACAACAATCACATCGTATTTAGAGTTTGGCATATCAGATCAAAACCCTATTTAGATCATAGGATTTGTAGGTGGTGTTGTAGACCAGTCGTCACGTGACCGACCGTTCTTATCCCACACGACATGTCCGTTCTTCACTGTCATTTCACAGACGATTCGTTTGTTCGTCTTGAGAACTCGGTGACTCGTGCCGTTATCGACCAGACCAAAATCGCCTTCTGCGATATCAAGTACAGCGATATCGGCTGGAACCGTTTGACCAAGATTTCCGAGTTCTGGATGACCGATAGCCTGAGCAGGGTCCCATGTCGACTGTTTTACGATGGTTGGTAGATCCATTCCAAGTGCCAGAAGTTTCGACATCGTCTCAGGCATAGTCGCAAGATTTGCTGTGATGCTATTGCGGTGCATGTCCGTTGAAATAGTGTCTGGCAAGAACCCTTGTTCGATAGCAGCTTTAGCAATGCGGAACGAAAAGCTGCCGCCACCGTGTCCAACGTCGAACTTCACGCCGCGCTCGCGTGCCTCAAAGAAATACTGCTTCACCTTATCGTTGATATCTGTCATCGGCTTACTTAGCGCGTAACAGTGAGTAACCATATCGCCCGGTCGTAGGTGTTCCAGCATCATTTCGTCCATCGGACGAGTATGGATAGGAGACTGATCGACCATTAGGTAAACGCCAGAATCTTCGGCTGCCTGAACTCCCCGGTCGAGCGGCTCCCAGCCCGGTCCCATGTAGTGGGCAACTTTTACTCCTACAATCACATCAGGACGTTGAGATATTTTGGCGGCAGTTAGTTCTACATCCATTCCTTCTAGATCTTGCTCAGGTTCCCCGACCATTCCTTCACCCGCAATGTTCAGCAGCGCAAAAACGTTTGTCGTTGCCGGAGCAATTACCTGCTCGTTGAAATCATCGAAGGTTAGGTGTCCTGCTCCGCCAGCGTCGACAGCCGTTGTCGTGCCTTCGGGCAGGCAGTGGGCATCGGGCAAAATCGATCCGCCGTAGCCATAAAAATGAGCGTGTAAGTCGACGAGGCCGGGAGTAACTACCAAGCCAGAAACATTGGCTACAGTACGAGCGAGGGCAGGGGAGATGTCTTTAGCCACCAGCGCTATGTGCCCTCCAGACGTTGCAACATCGAAGTTACCATCGATGTTGTTGGCTGGGTCGATTACTCGTCCGCCTTTAAGTAGGAGATCGTACTTTCGAACTGCTATATCTGAAGTCGTCATCGGGTCCTCCGAAATCATGCCGGTATGGTGTGGCATGAATCTATTGTTTTGCAATGTGCGACATGTTAGCGGTATGGCGAGACTTTGGTGTGAGCAGATGAGGGCTAAGTAAATGAAAGAAGAGAAGCCAGTTTTTGCACTCCCAATTCCAGCATTCGTGTCGTAACCTTATCAGCCGAGTTTGAAGGGCCTTTAGCTCAGCGGTAGAGCATCGGACTTTTAATCCGCAGGTCGTGGGTTCGATCCCCACAGGGCCCACCAAACTCGACCCAATCTCAAGCGGTTCCCCCTCTAATTAGGGCGGAACCCGTGGATTGACGCCAATATTGACGCCAACCGGAATTCAAACACCTAGTAATTCGGCGTCGTTAGAACCTGCAGCCAGCGGTAAATCAGCCCTTTTTACGCGTCGTCTGAGGGTCATGCAACCGTTATTGGTGCGCCGATACCCGCTTGGGCGTATCAAGAGATACCGGGTGGTACTCCCAGCGCTGAGACGTAATTAATTATCAAAGCGTGCATCCAAAGGTCGTCGGCGAGATGCTCATCGGTTCTGTCAGAACTCAGTGTCGGGGCAGAATAGCATCATTCCTCATTTGCTGAGGAGATCTGTTCATGTCCTGCCAACCGTGCCTGCCTTCGTCAATTCCCAAAGAAGGAAGATCTTCACCAACAGGCGATCGACTCCA
>JABHBJ010000032.1 GCA_018673955.1 Chloroflexota bacterium
GAGAAAATGGGGTCATGGTCATCCTTATCGATCAAGGCGCATCGCCAGTTCAACGTGATCTCGACGCGGTGGAAACTGTAGCGCTAACGATTGCTCGTGGAACTGCTGCCGGAACGATAGCTGCTGCATCGTACGGTGTTCAAACTAACGAGATCGTAACCGCGGATTCTGGGGCGGCTGGCATACGACTCGTTGATGACCTGGTGACCGAAACTCGTTCTATGGGTATCGGACCAGCAAGATCCGATCAGTTCGCCGCTCTAACCGACGCATTCTCTTTCCTTTCGCGAATAGACGCTGTTGAGGGATCACGAATCGCATTTATTACCTCGGGTCGGATACTTGGCGAATCGGAAAACACCCGAGAGCGACTTGTTAGCGTCGCTGATCTGTTTTCTGCCGAAGGCTGGGTGATTGACGTAGTCACACTTCCTTCCGCAGAACCAGTACTTCGAGATTTGTTGAGTGGACTCTCGACAGGTTCTGACGGGGTTTTCTATGACACAGGAACTGCTCAGGGTGTTGCTACGCTTTTTGAAAACTACTCCGCACTTTCGCTCGAAAATGCAATGGATGTCGAGATGCACGACAACTCAGCCGCTATAGTGACGCTCGATATTGCGCCTCACACCACTGAATTCACCACGGTGTTCGTCCGACAGCACGACATGGTCGATGTTGCCGTCTTCTCTCCAAACGGTACGCGAGCTTCCGCCGAGATGGAAAACGTGGAAATTCGCGAGACCCCTTCTGCGGTTATCATCCGAATTACTTCGCCAGTGCCGGGAAATTGGACTCTTCAGGGATCGGGGCCTGCCTCGAAGCTCGTTGCAAGCGTGGATGTGCAAAACCCGCTTGACCTTCGCTTGATCGAACAGCCCCCACTACCGGTTGGCGAAGCGGCTGTGATTGAGGCTGCGGCCTTCAATGGTGAATCTGCCCAGCTTCTGTCTGGTGCAGAGATGACTGCCACTATCAAGAAGGCAAGCGGAACAACAGAGGTCGTTTCACTCAACGATGCTGGTGAGAATGGCGACAAGTTTGCGGCAGACGGAATCTACTCTGTTCAGTTGGGCGCTCCGAAGTCGCAAGGCATTAACGATGTTGTACTTCAATTAACGTGGACCGACTATTCGTCGATTTTGCGTAGCGGTACGGCATTCCGTAGCGAATCGTTCCCGACGTTGAGCCTTACCGCTGTCAATGATGTTGAAACGGCTGCTGGCAAGTACGCTACGGTCGCCCGTGTCCAAGTGCGAGTTGGTGATTATCCGTATCTCACTAGCCCAGCTCACATCAAAGCCGTTCTAAATGGTTCCGCTGGTTCATTCGACGCAATCGTGTTGACTGTTGACGAGCCAGAACTGGGCGTGGCCTGGGAATTCGATATCGCAGCGATTATCCCTGAGACAGGTGCGTACGAAGTTGAAGTCGTACTCGACAGTGTCTTCGAGGGTCGACCGTACACACGTGTTGCACCATTGGCTACTTCTTCGGCTTTGATCGTTGAAGAACCGGATTTGATTCTCGGTCTTCCAATATGGCTCTTCGGTGTGGCCGGCACATTGCTGATAGTCGTTGCTGGGTTTACGATCTGGGTGTCACGGAAGACTTCACCATTCGGCTACATCATGGATGATGCAGATCGAGTTGTTGTCGACTTCTCACGATTGGATCGTAGCCTGATTCGACGATTAATTTTCAAGAACGGTGTTGATGCCGGTGAAGTAAAAGATTTGCCGTTTGCAGGCGGCACATTCAAGTTCAGCGGCGATAAGGTCAAGCTAGTGCACAAGCGTGCGGTTGGCGACCCATCGATGCGGGTTAACAGTCGACCTGTTGGCCCTGAGGTTGATCTAGGCGAAAACATTTGGTTGGGTGTCGGTGGACGATTGTTGACGTTCCAACCGGAGATCAGCAGGGTTGTTGACGAAGAATCGACTGATGCTGGTGACTCGGTGACTGGGATAGTCAATGGTGCACCGGTACCTTCAACAGCCGACTAGGCTTCTAGACAAATAGTTAGTGAAATATAAAAAAGGGGCTACTCATTTGGAGTAACCCCTTTTTTATATTTGCCGATTGGTAGTTAAAAACTACTTCTCGTTGATTACGACCGTCTCGATCATGTCACCCGGTTCTGGGTCGCTCATCGGGTCGCGCTCTCGAATTGCCTTCACAACGTCCATACCGGTGATGATCTTGCCAAATACCGTGTGTCGTCCGTCTAGATGAGGGGTTGGTGCTAATGTGATGAAGAACTGACTTCCGTTTGTGCTAGGACCAGCGTTCGCCATTGAGAAAATTCCCTCTGAGTCGTGACGCAAGTTTTTGTTGAACTCGTCACCGAAGCGATAGCCGGGGCCACCAGTGCCAGTTCCCGTAGGGTCGCCGCCCTGAACCATGAATCCGGGGATTACCCGGTGGAAAGTAGTGCCATTGTAGTAGTCGGCACGGGCAAGGTTGATGAAGTTTTCAACCGTGAGCGGTGCGTCGTTTGCGTACAACATGAGCTCAAACTCACCTCGTTCAGTTTTGAACGTGGCTGTGTACGACTTTGATTTGTCGAGTTCTCCAGATGGTGGGGCTAGATCTGCCATGATTTCTCCTGCTGAAAGCTTGCTGAATGAGCAAGCGTTCGATGTTTAGCTTTCGGTAATAGTGATCGATTTGATCAGATCGCCCGGCAGTTGTGCTGTGCCGGGATCACGAACTTCGATGTTCAATACGTTGTCGAGCCCTTCGATGACTTCTCCAAACACTGTGTGTCGTCCGTCTAGATGAGGGGTTGGAACGAATGTGATGAAGAATTGGCTGCCATTGGTATTCGGTCCGGAATTGGCCATAGAGAGAATTCCCGGCTTGTCGTGGCGTAGTGTAGCGTCAAATTCATCACGGAATCGGTAGCCAGGACCACCTACGCCGGTTCCTTTAGGGTCACCGCCCTGGGCCATGAATTCTGGAATTACTCGGTGGAACATCAAGCCGTCGTAGAAGCCGATAGTTGTGAGGTTGATGAAGTTCTCTACAGTAAGAGGAGCCTCATCATCGAAGAGCAGAGTTTTGAACTCGCCGGCGTCGGTCACGAATGTAGCGTGGTAAGTCTTTGACGTGTCGAGCGCACCTGTGGGTGATCGAGCTTCGTCACCTGACGAGAGCATTACTGCTGTGTCGTCGAGTTGTCCGCCTGTTGCAGCTGGCGCAGATGGTGCTGCGGTAGCTGTAGGTTCGGGTTCATCTTCACCGCACGCTACGAATACGAGCGATGTGATCGTAAGCAGTGCAATTAGTATTAGCAGCCGTTTCATTCTGTTCTCCACGAAGTTGATTGACGCAATTGCTGATGTCAGATTGCATCGTGCATGAAATTCACAAGCCAAAAAGTATATCCAAGATCATTGCCTAGAACGATCACCACAAGTGAATACAGTAGAAATACTATGCGTGAGTCGAAGGTTTTGGGTCTATCTCGGCGGGTTATGCCTCATATAATGTCCGTCCATGTCAGCAACTGCAAACAACCCTTCAAATACCACTGAACAACTCTCAGGCGCACGTCTGTTAGAGCTTTATCAGACCATGGTGCTCAGTCGTTACCTCGACGAGCGGGTCTGGTTACTCAATCGTCAAGGGAAAGCTGCAATCGCCGCTTCCGCTCAGGGACATGAGGCGACTCAGGTTGCTTGCGTTGAGGCGACCGATCCTTCAAAAGATCACTATTTGATCTACTACCGTCAGTTCGCAGCAATGATGGCACTTGGCACAACGCCGGAAGAGATGCTCCGTGGATTCTTAGCTAAAGAAGATGATCCCATGAGCGCTGCTCGTCAGTTCCCACTTCACGGCGCACATCCCCGTGTTGACCTGTTCAATTTCTCGAACGTGATCGCTACACAGCTTCCGCAAGCCGCTGGGGTTGCTCTTGCCGATAAGTTGAAGGGATCGGATGCAGTTACGGTGGTGTTCTTTGGTGATGGTGCTTCTTCTCAGGGCGATACGCACGAGGCGATGAACTTCGCAGGAGTTCATAAGCTACCGTTAATTTTCTTTTGCGAGAACAACCGATACGCAATTTCTGTTCCCATCGAAAAACAAATGAGAGTCGAGAGTGTCGCTAGTAGGGCAGTTGGATATGGATTCCCCGGAGTGCTGGTCGACGGTACTGACGTTGTAGCGGTTCACGAAGTAACGAAGGCAGCCGTAGATCGTGCGAGAGCTGGTGAGGGGCCTACATTGATTGAGGCATCGGTAGAACGGCTTCTCCCTCACACAACCGACGATGACCACACTCGTTATCGCTCTGCTGAGGACATCGCGCATATGGCGGAAAGAGACCCTGTCAAAATTTTGTCTGCTCTTCTGAAACGACGCGATCTGCTCAACGATGATTCTGACGCAGAAATTCACGCTGCCTCTAAAAAACGGGTGAACGTCGCTACCGATACTGTTGATGCTGAACCGTACCCGAGCGTCGATACGATGTTCGATCATGTGGTCGATTCTGTCGGAGGTAATTTCTAGTGAGTGAGCAGACAGTAATCGAAGCAGTTCGAGCAACCCTGCAGTCGGAGATGCGCCGCGACGGCTCAGTGATTGTTCTCGGCGAGGATGTTGGTAGTCGAGGTGGAGTGTTTCTGGCGACAGATGGTCTTATCGACGAATTCGGTGAGAACCGGGTCATCGATACGCCACTTGCGGAATCGTCTATATGCGGAGTTGCGCTCGGAGCAGCCGTTAATGGTTTTCGGCCTATCGCTGAAATCCAGTTCGCCGACTTTGTTTGGCCAGCTATAAATCAACTGGTTGGCGAAGCTTCGAAAGTTCGATACGGCACAAACGGCGTGAAGGCCGCGCCTATGACTGTGCGGATACCCTACGGAGGTGGCGTCAGAGGCGGCTTGTACCACTCTCAAAGCATAGAAGTACTGTTTTCGCACACGCCGGGGCTCTTCGTCGTGGCTCCAGCAACGCCTTACGACGCAAAAGGTTTGCTCGCCACGGCTATTCGTACGGACGATCCCGTGATCGTGCTTGAGCACAAGCGAACATATCGATTGGTCAAAGGTGACGTGCCGGACGAGGATTACACGATTCCGATTGGTAAAGCAGAGATCAAACGACCCGGTACGGATATGACGATCGTTACGTATGGGTTAATGCTGCACTACTCTCTTCAGGCTGCAGAAATGGCTGCTGTGAACGGTATCGATGTTGAAGTTATAGATTTACGTACGTTGCGACCTCTCGACGAAGACGCTATTGCCGAATCGGCTTCCCGAACTGGCAAGGCATTGATCGTTCAGGAAGACACTCCTGCTGTGAGTATTTCTTCTGAAGTTGCTGCGATTATTGGCGAGCGATGTTTCTTCGATCTTGACGGTCCGATTACTCGACTTGGCCCACCAGAGCTGCCGCCGATGCCTTTCTCTCCTATTCAAGAGGCTGCGTTTATGCCTTCACCTGAGAAAATTTTGGCTGCAATCACGAAGCTGTCGGAGATTTAGAGATGGCTTTCAACATTGAATTGCCACATGTTGGCGAATCGGTAACCGAGGCAGTGATTGGCAAATGGTTAAAGGCACCTGGCGATACGATCGAAAAGTACGATCCGCTGGTCGAGGTGATTACCGACAAAGTCGCTATGGACGTTCCGTCGCCGGCGACAGGTATTCTCACAAAAATTTTCGCTACCGAGGGTGAAACTGTCCTGATGGGAGCAGTCATCGCTGAAATGGATACTGCTGAAGAGGTTGTCGTCGCTCCGGCGAGTACACAGTCAGCAACGAGTTCGCCATCGGCAAGTCGTATTGGAACATTGGTGCAGGGTGCGAACGTGGGGCCCACAGGAGGTGCTTTTCTTGATACAAGCCTTTCGACACCGGAACCTACTCCCGCTACAAGCGACGCTGGTAAAGGTATTTCTTCGGGTTCGAGAAGCAGTTTGACTCGGAAAAAGGGATTTTCTCCTGTCGTGACGCGTTTGGCAGCTGAACACGACGTTGATTTGGATTCACTGATAGGCACAGGTCTTGGCGGGCGAGTGTCGAAGAAGGATGTTTTGGCTGCTGTCGAACATCGTCGAGTTAGCGCTTCCACTTCATATCCACGAGGCATCATCGCCGAGGGTGAAGATGAAATTATTGAGCCCACGCCGATACGACGTATGATTGCCGATCACATGGTGAAAGCTGTTTCCGAGATTCCTCATGCGTGGTCGGCGATTGAAGTCGATGTGACTGGGATGGTCGAGTGGCGTACAGCCAACAAGGAACGATTCGAGAGCGAGAACGGTGTTCGGCTCACTTATTTGCCTATCGCATTATCAGTTGTTGCTGGCGCGTTACGCAGTAACCCGCGCCTAAATTCGAGCTGGCTTGACGGCAAGATTGTGTTGAAAAAGGCCATAAACGTGGGAGTTGCAGTTGCTGCAGATGGTGGACTGGTCGTTCCGGTCGTTCACAACGCTGCCGATGCAACTGTTACTGAACTCGCTGGAGTTCTCGACGGGGTCGTGCCCCGCTCTCGTTCCGGAAACATGACGATCGAAGATGTGAGGGGTGGCACGTTTACGTTGAACAACACAGGTTCGCTAGGATCGGTTTGGGGCGGTGCGATTATTAATCACCCGCAAGCTGCAATTCTGACGACTGAAGCTATCGTGAAGCGCCCGGTCGTGATTTCTAACGGTGGAAACGACGATATCGTAGTTCGTTCGATGATGAACATTTGCCTATCGTTCGATCACCGGATTATCGATGGTGCTGAGGCTTCTGAATTTCTGCAGTCTGTGAAATCTGGAATTGAAGCTATAAGTAGCGATTCTGATCTCAGATGAACTCCGATTCAGGAATAACTGGCATCGAACTGCGTGCCGCGTGGTTGGGTGAAATCGACTATGGATCGGCGCTTGATCTTCAACGTTTATTGGTTGATAAGCGTAAATCGCGATTGATTCCAGATTCGATCCTTTTTCTTGAGCACAGTCACGTTGTCACTCTCGGACGTCGTGCCGACGATACGCATTTGGTAACTGAGCGTTCAAAGTTGTTGGCCGCGGGCGTCGAGGTTTTCGAGACAGATCGCGGTGGTGAAGCGACCTATCACGGTCTGGGTCAGTTGGTCGGCTATCCAATCATCGATGTACGCATGGCGAAATTAGGTCCTGTCACCTACGTTCGAATGCTAGAGAAGTCGATCATAGAAACTCTGGTCGAGTACGGTATAGATGCCCACTTGGTCGATGGCGAAACCGGTGTTTGGGTTGACGGAGTGCCGAACGAAAAACGAGATACTGAACGAAATCCTCAGGGGCGGAAGATCGCAGCGATCGGGGTTCGAATATCCAGTGGGGTTACGATGCACGGATTCGCGCTAAACGTATCGACCGATCTTTCGTATTTCCAACACATAATTCCATGCGGAATGCCTGATTTGCCGTTCACATCGATTGAAATCGAATCGGACGAATCGACTGATACACGGGAGTGCGCCGAAATCGTTGCCAAGAAATTGTCATCGAATTTAGATCGAGAATTACTCTGGACTGAACGTGCGGAATTGCTCAACTAGCGTTCTCGTTCAATCTTGGCTGATTTGTAAGTTAGGAGCCCGTTCACACGCGGCTGGAAGTTGCCCCCAAAGCTAATCACACCTTCATCTTTGATGCTGCTTGTATCGGATTAGTCAGCTCGATACGCAGCGACTCGTTTTTCGGTGCACCAACCGTAGTGGGTGAGTGGTTGTCCAACGTTCGTGTGAACCCCATGGTTACCTACGTGTACACATAGCTTGAATGGTCGTTTATCGACCCTATGTGTGGATTATCGAAATTAGTACGCCAATCCCAAATCGGTATTACGACGTACCATAATTCGTTACCTAATTAACCGAGATCGCACATAGACTGCCCCGACAGGCAAATTGGAGATCATTCTGAACGGCATTCCACATTCGAAAATAGTGAACAAAAGAGCATCATCGGTCGCCCGTTCTGTTGCGTTGATTTCCATGGGAGTAGCAACGCTCTTTTTTGTGGCTTGCGCGTCTCCTCCCGTCGCAGAGTTCACATCGACTGCCGATTCAGGAAATGCTCCGTTCGATGTCACTTTTCTTCTGCGTGAATCGGCAGATGCCGATACTTATAACTGGGACTTCGGTGATGGTTCGGGTAGTACTGATATCGAACCTACACATTCGTTCGAATTTACTGGTGATTTCGTTGTTACGTTGACTGCTGCCCGAGGTGACGTGGTTGACACTGCAGAGACCACTATTTCAGTAGATGCTGGCAAAGCAGGCTGGGTGGTAATTGAACAAAGCCAATCATCTGTAACTTCATTCAATACGGTTGAGTTTTCGGCAAGTGCTTTCGATGTTTTAGGGAACCAGATCGAGGAACCAAATTTTGTCTGGAGTGTCGATGAGTCGGTAGGTGATATAGATAGCAATGGTAAGTTCACAGCTGCGACAGATTTGGGATTGTTTAAAGACGCCATTTCAGTTGAATTTGAGCGTCTCGGGACTATAGCGTCAGCAAGTGCCGGTATCGAAATTATCGAAGGACCGCTCAACGCATTTTTAGTCGTTCCGAGCGTCCTCGATCTTCAGGTTGGCCGATCTCAAACGATCGCCGTTCAAGCAGTCGACGAAGCAGGGCATGTGCTTGATTCGGCCCTTGTATTGTTCACAGCGTTGCGGGACGAAGACACCGTTGATTCAACAGGATTATTTAAGCCGAGTACGGTGGCTTCTGAAGAGGGTGTTGAACTGGTTGGTATCGAAGTCGAGCTCGACGGTGAACTAATCGAGGCGACAATATCGGGAACCATTCATCCGGGCATCCTTGATGAACTTCACGTGTCCAGTTTGCCAACTAGTTTGGCGATTGGCGAAACGTATCAGATATCGGTGCGCTCTACCGATAGGTTTGGTAATGATCTGGAAATCGAAGAGCTTAATTGGAGCGTCGCTGATCCTGATATCGGGTCTATTTCTATCGACGGAATATTTACCGCTGGAACGAGCGCTGGTGTACACACTGATTCCGGCATTACGGCAAGGGTAACGTTGAACGGAATAGAGGCAGTGGGTGTTGCTCCCGTGACAATTGCCACTGGGATTGCAACCTCTATTCACATACTTCCAGATACGGATTCAGTTCCGATCGGCGCAGGATCACCGTTCGTGGTACTTGCTACTGACGAGCACGGGAATATTTTGGATATTGCCGAAGAGGAATTCGAATATGAGTACTCGCCGGCAGGGCGAGGCAATGAAGTCGCTGTATTCATTGCTGGATACGAAATCGGAGATTTTGAAAACGCAATTACCGTAACGCTGCCGGCTATAATCGCTGGAAATGACGAGGCGATAGTTGCTCAATCTGACATCATGGTAAGACAGCGTTCGTCGAATATCATCGCCGTAGAAACTGTAGATCAAGATGGCGGCGGAATTTTCTTTATCGATCTCGAAACAGCCCAGTTGGGATCGGCTGATACTAGCTTCAATAACAATGGGTTCGTCGAGCTCGCACCGAGTTGGTGGCCGGACGGATCGAAACTAGTTTACGTGTCGGATCCGACAGGGCAGTTGCAAGCGTATTCGCTAGACATCGTTACTCGTCAGATTGTGCAGCTTACCGATGTTGTCGGGGGTGTTTCGATGCCAAATATTTCGCCAGATGGAAAATCGATCGTTTTCGTAAGTCTCCAAAGTGAACAATGGAGACTTTTTACCGCCGCTATACCCGAAGACGTGAACACGAATCCGATCACTTTGGAGATGTCGGTGCTGATATCCGAAGAAGACGATGCACAGCACATCCTACCGTTCTGGTCACCCGACGGAACACAGATATTAGCTTCTCAAAACACTGCTGAAGGGCTAGTTCAAGTGATGCTCTTCGATCCATCACTTGAATTAGCTCCCCAGGTAGTGGGACCGTTTGGAAGCGTTGGTTTCGGGTGGGCTCCAGATGACAACGGTATTCATATTGGTTTAGTTGGAGCTGGAGGGGCATTAGAAATCGGCACTCTTGATCTGGAAATGTCTAATCCTGTGTTCGTCGATACAAACCTAGAATTCTTGGTCGCTGCTTGGTCGCCGGACGGATCGGAAGTTATGGGAATCGACTCACTGCTCGGAGCGGGTTGGCTTGTGGACACCGACGGCACTGGGCTACGCAGAGTAGTCGATTCTCAACAGGTTCCGACCCGGATGTCGTGGCGACCAACTGAGTATGGCGACCCGGTCGCAGTGCCTAGTTACGAGGGCGAACCAGGAATGCTTGCATTGGGGGATCAGGTACGAGGGCCGATTGGTGCACTGGACACTTCGTTAAATTACAACGTTGTAATTTCGACAGATGCCGGTGATATCGAACTTGAACTGTACGACGATTTGGCACCGATGACGGTCGAAAACTTTGTGAATCTTTCTCGACTAGGATTCTACGAAGGGCTTCATTTTTACCGCGTGATAGCTGGTTTCATGTCACAAGCAGGTGATCCTGATGGTGACGATGCAGATGGTCCCGGTTACACGTTCAACGACGAGTTCAATCGAGAGTTATCTCATGATTCGGCTGGCGTGCTTTCGATGGCGAACGCGGGATCGAATACGAACGGCAGCCAGTTCTTTATTACCCACGATGCTGCTAAGAGGCTCGATGCTTACGAAGGTGGAGTATCAAAAAACTGTGCAGACGATTTAGTTTCATGTCACACAGTTTTCGGACGGGTGACGGCTGGATTGGAGATTGTCATTGGCATGCCGGAGCGCGATCCTAGTACTGCTACGACGTCAGGCGTGAAAATCTTAAATATCATCATCGTCGAGAGCTAAATGTCATCATATTTCAGTCGGATTTATTAATTTGACCTTGCATGGAGATTCGCTTGCTAGATCGAACAGAGATTCGTAGTCACATCACGCACTTAGAGTGTTCGCTATCCGCCGAAGAGTGTGGGCACGACATGCCACACCGGCTGAACCCTAAGAACGGGAAGCCGTATTTGGTGCGCTACGATCTCGCTAAGGCTGCTGAGACTCTTACTAAGGAGTCGATGTCGCGACGTGAGCCGAACATGTGGCGGTATCGAGAAGTTATGCCGGTTATTGATCCTGCAAACATCGTAACCCTCGGCGAAGGATTTACCCCACTGCGCGAGGCAACCCGATTAGGTTCGCGGCTCGGAATGAATTCACTGCTTATTAAAGACGAGGGTGTGAACCCTACAGGGTCGTTCAAGGCGCGGGGACTATCGGCTGCTGTTTCGAAAGCACTCGAACTTAAGCAGATCAAACTGACGATGCCTTCAGCCGGTAACGCTGCCGGAGCGATGTCGGCATACGCCGCCGCCGCCGGTATGGAAGCTCATGTGTATATGCCCAAGGACGCTCCGATAGCGAACCAGATCGAATGTACCGCCTATGGAGCGGAACTAAATTTGGTTGACGGCTTCATCACTGATGCAGGTCGAATTTCTGGAGAGGCCGCTGAAAAATACGGCTACTTTGACGTTTCGACATTGAAAGAACCGTATCGAGTCGAAGGTAAGAAGACGATGGGCTACGAAATCGTCGAGCAACTCGGTTTCGAGGTTCCTGACGTTGTTATTTATCCGACTGGGGGCGGAACCGGAATTGTCGGTATTTGGAAAGCTCTCGATGAGATGGAACAGCTGGGGTGGATAGGCAGCGAGCGACCTAGAATGATCTGTGTTCAGGCCTCTGGGTGCTCCCCGTTGGTCGATGCTTACAAGAAGGGCGAAGAGTTCGCAGAACCGTTCAAAAACCCTTCTACTCTGGCCGCTGGAATGCGAGTTCCGTCAGCTGTCGGTGATTTCCTCGTGATTCGAGCTGTCCGCGAGAGCGCCGGAACAGCTCTGACAGTCACTGACGATCAGATGGTCGCCTCGGTTCAAGAGATGGCGGAATTCGAAGGCATATTCCCGGCTCCAGAGGGCGGTGCAACGCTTTCAGCATTGCAACTTTTGTTGGAATCAGGAGAGATTGCTAAGGACGAACGAGTAGTGCTGCTGAACACGGGCTCCGCCTTGAAGTATCTCGATGTTCTTGGACCAGCGCTCGGTTTGTAGAAATTCGAAACTGAGGCTCTTCTAAACCTTCGGAGCGTCCCAAGTCGAAACGTGGCTCAGTGTGCCGTCAGGGAATGCCGCTGTGTATTCATTGGCAAGCATGCCGAGGATCACAGAATCGTGCCGAGCGCCATCATGAGGCCGACTCTGTCGGAGAGTGCCTTCGTGCTCGAACCCAATGTGCTCAAACATAGCTCGTGCCGAAGTGTTGTACTCAGGTACATCGACCCATGCTCGGTGCAAGCCTAGGTGTTCGAATATGTGTTCGAGCATGGCAATTACGCCAGACGTACCGTAACCGTGATGCCAGAGTGCTTTCTGACCAATGAGAACGGAGATTTGAGCGTCGCCTAGTGCTTCGTCAATTGAAAGCTGACCTTCGCCAATGTGTTCGCCTGAAAGCGTGTAGACGGAGAAGATATCTCGGTGAGGTTCGTGGTGGGGGTCGTGAAATACTTCATCCCATGCTTCTTTCGAAGCATCGATCATCTCTTTTGGCTCGTAACCAAGGTGTGCAGCGTCGCCGTATGTGTAACGGCCGAACCATGCTTCAGCGACTTCACTGTCATCAAGCCAATCGGCGATTCGCTGTACATCTTCACGGCTAACCGGGCGCAACTCAACTAATGAGGGCATTTTGTCGTCCTTCAGTTTGTGTTGTGTCAGGGCCGTTCTATGGTCGCCTTGCCATTAAATACGAAGCCATCATACTCTTGGCCAAAAATCCAGTATACCGGAACCAATACTTAGAAATATGGTGTTGCCATAGGCAAGCCAGCTTTTTGCGTTTGCAGCGCACCACTTGCACCGCCTGATACGATTTGCGGTCTAGATCGACGGATGTATTTGAATAAGTAGAGATTCGTCGACCGCTTAATACCAATAGCATATAAGAGGTAGATATGTCTGATCACTGGAAAATGGAAGCTGAAATCGAGTACTGCGTGCCATGCGGTTATGCCAACCTAGCGGCCAACATGGTAAGTGAACTGTTCCAGGCGGCAGGGCCTGCTCTGGCAATTTCGCTAAAGCCAGGACACAGCGGTGCTTTTAAAGTGACTGTTGATGGTCGAGTGCTTTGGGACAAGAAAAAATCGGGTCGCTCGCCTCATATCATGGAGGTAAAAGAACTCAAGGCAACCGTCGCAAATATGCTTGAGTCTGGCGCCGTTATTCAAACTAACTAGGTGGCAACGCCACGGCTTCTTGGGTTTTTCCTAGAAACGGTGCCTGGTGACTACGAGTTGAACAGAGGGTGTTGGAAATCAATATGGGTGAAGTACGTGCGAAGGTCCGAGCCGAAATCGAATACTGCGTAACCTGAAGCTACCACTCTGTGGCTTTCTGGATGGGAAGCGAACTTTTTGCGGCTGGTGTGTCGCACATAGCAATCACACTCACGCCTGGCCATGGCGGTGTCTTCAAAGTGACTCTCAATGACGAGGTTGTGTTTGATAAAAATGAACTGGGCAGGTATCCAACCCTGCCTGATGCGAAAGAATTGAAGGCGAAGGTCATAAATATGATCGCCACCGTCACCGCATAGCAGCCGCGCGGTAAACGAGTAAGAAATTACGAACACCCCCGTGATCACCACGGGGGTGTTCGTAATTTATGTCGAAAATGACGTTTTACGGAGTACCATAATCATGCTCGAAATAACCAATTTAGTGAATTGGTCCTGCCATCGTATCTCGTCTGGAGTGAGTTCTTGAAAGCCGCAGTTCTATTCGAATCTAAAAAGCCCATGCCAATTGTGGAACTTGACCAGTCGGAACCGAAGACTGGAGAAGTACGGGTAAAGATGTCGGCTGCGGGCATTTGTGCGTCAGATCACCATGTGATGACAGGCGACAACCCAACTCCAATGCCGATCGTGCTTGGTCATGAAGGTGCTGGTGTCGTTGACGCGATTGGACCGGGTGTTAGTTCTGTGAAATTGGGCGACCGCTGTGTGCTGTCGTTCGTTGCCAACTGTGGGCACTGTCGATCATGCCGTGAAGGTCTTTCTAACATCTGCGATACGAATAGAGAGACCGGTACGCGTCAGTACGATGGAACGTTCCGTCTGCACACTTCTGATGGCACTGAAGTTAACCAATTCGCAAAACTAGGCGTATTCGCCGAGAAGATCGTAGTTCCTCAACAGGCGTGCTACCCGATGCCCGACGACGTTCCTATGGAAGTCGCTGCATTGATTGGCTGCTCTGTCGCTACCGGAGTCGGTGGAGTAATCAACCAGGCTGGAATGCGGGCTGGAATGACAGTCGCTGTTGTCGGAGCGGGTGGAGTGGGTCTGAACGCCCTTCAGGGTGCTCAGCTGATGAACGCCAGCAAAATCATCGCTGTAGATATTTTCGATCACAAGCTTGAGTTCGCTTATAAATTCGGTGCAACCCATGTAATCAACTCGAAAGAGCAAGACCCGATCGCTGCAATTCAGGAATTGACCGACGGTGGTGTCGACTTTTCTTTCGATACGTTTGGTCACAAGATCACAACCGAGCAGGCTTATAAAGCTACCCGCAAGGGCGGAACTACAGTTGTCGTGGGGCTTGCTCCCGACGGCATGGGGGCTGATATCCCTTTGATAGACCTTGTACGAAACCAGAAGACTCTGGTTGGTAGCTACTACGGTTCTGCCAGTCCGCATGAGACGTTTGGAAAGTTGTTGGAGTTCTACAGGCAGGGTCGAATCGACGTTGGCGGCATGGTGACTCGTAAATACAAATTGGACGAAATTAACGAAGCTTACGATGCGCTTGCACGTGGTGAAGACGGTCGGGGAGTGATCGTCTTTGATTAGTTGTTCGTTAGTTGCTGGATGAAACCAACGATTCCAGTATGTTGGATTCTACTGTGATCTCTCTGGATTGTTCTTTTTTTCACTTGCTGCTAAAACGGGCGACTGCTATGCTCCAAACCGGCTTTTTCGAAGCTCTTTAACCTGTATTTGATGGACTGAATTTAGTAGTTGATGTTCGAGGATTATTTCAGGCAGTACGCGCTGCTCATCATTTTCGCCGTAGCGGCGGTAACCGTCCCTATTGGGATGCTGA
>JABHBJ010000053.1 GCA_018673955.1 Chloroflexota bacterium
AGTCGTAACCAGCTGTCAGCAGTTGCACAAGCTTCAACTTTGGGAGTTGTTCTGCTATGTCGAGCGGAATTGATGCGAGCCATGGAACTGCAGCATCGGCATCCTTGAGCGCCTCGATAAGTTCCCCAGGTGATCCGGTTGGATCGGCGATCACGACATTTACGCCGTCGGGTGCGTGTTCGTTCAGTAAATCCCAACGTCGTTTGTGTTCGGCAGTGGCTAGATTGGCAAGAAAGGCGATAGTGGGCATTGAGAGATTGAATCCCGTGAGGTGTAGGTGCTGGAGTTGAAATCGTTCGGCAGTGTACCGGCGATGTTGCGTGGTTGGTTGATCGGCGCTTGCTAAACAGGACGTGCGATTCGCAATCCTGACTTGTACACGTCTTTTACATTCCAGAGTGCGTTGAGATCAGCAGTGGGGTCGCCAGCGACCACGAGCACATCGCCGGGACGACCCGCCGCCAGCGTTCCTGCTTGCTCGCCTACCGCAATCGATTCAGCGGCATGGCTGAGACCGGTTACCAATGCTTCGGTGGTTGAAAGGCCAGCTTTGGTTAGGGCGATCATTTCTTTCACAAATTCACCGGGCGGGTACGCTCCCCACGGCGAGTCGCTGCCAGCGATCATTCGCACTCCCTTGTTCACCAGCTTGTTTACTGAATCGACTCGGGTTTCTAGCGATTGCTTTGAAGCGTCGATGCTGGCCTGTTCTTCTTTGGTCAACCAACCGCGGTCGTATCCGATTCGCTCGGTTAGATCGATGCCGGATTGGACAACGTGAAGCGTTGGGTTCACCCACGCCTTGGCCGCGGCCAACTGTTCGGCGAGGGGCTCGTTGAACTCGTACATTCCGGTTTCATCTTCGAACACGCAGTGAATAATCATATCGACACCGGCGTCGAGTGCATTCTTGATGCCTTGCATCGACGCACAGTGTGCCGCGGTTAGTTTTCCGAAGCGGTGAGCCTCTTCGACTATTACTGCCATCTCTTCGACTGTGTAGGAGGCTTGGAGTGGGTTTGATGACCACGTAGACCCGCCGGTTGCCATGATCTTGATGAAATCGGCGCCTTCTTTGATTAGCTTTCGAACTTCAGCTCGGACACCCTCGACTCCGTCGGCTTCGGAACCGCAGTACCAGAAGTGACCGCCAGTGATCGTGATTGGTCGACCTGACACGACCATTTCAGGTCCTTCAGACAGGCCACGCTGGATTCCTTCTTTTAGCGAAAAACCAACTTTGTTCTTTGCCCCGTTTTCTCGCGCTGTAGTTACACCGGCGTGAAGAAACGTGCGGGCGTTTTGAAGTGCTCGCATGAGTAGAACGTCATCTTGTTCATTTCCTGTGATATCGCCGTGTGTCCCGTCGCCGGGGGCCATCATGTGGGTGTGCCCATCGACAAGTCCGGGGAGAATCGTTGCGTCGCCGTAGTCTTTGACGGTGAGGTTTGCGCCATCTGGTGCCGATAGCTCACCGACGGCGCCGATTGCTGTGATTCGACCGTCGTTGAGAAGGATTGCCTTGCCTGAAACGGTAGGCGACCCGGTGCCGTCGAATATCCGTGCGGCTTTGATCAGGGTGAAATCGTTAGATGGATTTGCTGCCAAGTGCTCTCTCCGTCGGGCAATGCGTGTGTATTACGCAAAGTTGTCTCATATAGACACGTTTAGCGCAATTGGAGAGGGTAGGTCGAATCGTTAGATAACGCCTAGTTCGGCGAGAGCTTTCTCTAGAGTGACCTGTGAAGTGAACTGGTGACCGATCATCCCAGAATCTTGTGCGGCTTGAATGTTCACTGCGAGGTCGTCGATGAAGAGTATCTCTTCTCTTGGAACGTTTGATTTCGTGAGCAGCGAATCGTAGAAAGCTGGCTCTGGCTTCATCGATCGAACATCGTAGGAAACGACAACGGGATCAAGATCGGAACTGAAGGGCAGAAACCGTTCGGCAGATTTCCAGTGTGGTTCGCTGGTGTTGGACACGAGAGCTATTCGATGATTTTCGGCTATTCGAGCGACAAGCGGAAACATGCTTTCGCTTGGTATTAGAACGCTGTCGTAGATTTGGGTGAATTCGTCGAGAGGCATATCTATGCCTAGAGCCGCTATGGCTCGCACGGCGTGCTCATCGAATGCGCCAGTTGCCCGTTCGAACTTCTGCTTTTCATCCTGCCCAAAAACGATCTCGTGGACGTCCTCCCATCGCTTATCACAGAGCTTAGAGAGTTGTTTCGATGCAGTTTCTTCATCGACGTCGCATAAGACATTGCCGAGATCGAATGCGACTAGCGTTATCATTTGGTTCATTGTCATTTTGACGTTGTGTTCAGTTGGGTTGAAGTTTGAGCGAGCATGTCTTGAAGTTGTTTGGTGGTTGCGTCGGTGGGTGGATTGGCTCCCATTTTAATTAACAACGCTCGTAAATATTCAGGGTTGTCGGAAGTTTTACCTGTGTTATTGATTTGGCTCGCAGAATCTGGATTCAGGATTACTTCGGCCTTCTCAGGGAAAATTTCAGCGAGTTCTTCATCAGGAAGGGATTTGAGGACCTCAATGGGTAAATCCCGTTTGGGGTCGGATTGCTCATTGCTCGAAGTAACAGTCGACTTTTGGCCACCCGAATCGTCTGGATTCGAAGCGACTATCGCAAAGCCGATTCCGCCCACGAGTCCGATTACAACTGCCAGTGCGATAACGATCTTCACAAACTTAGATTCCTAGTGCGGGCTGCCGACTATTCGTGTCTGAGCGCTTCGATTGGGTTAAGAGAAGCTGCTCGAACTGCCGGGTAGATTCCAAAGAACAAGCCAACTGCGACCGATACTGCAAGTGCAATGAATGCAATGTGGGTTTCGATCACTGTTTCTATGATGTCACCATCGACGGACGCCCCGTCACCGAAGTAAGCGACTGTCCAGCCGATAAGCACACCTAGTATTCCCCCACCGAATGTCATCAGAACGGCTTCAGCTACAAACTGTAATAGGATGTCTCGACGTTTAGCTCCGACGGCTCGGCGTATACCGATTTCTCGGGTTCGTTCTGTTACAGACACCAACATGATGTTCATGACCCCGATTCCTCCGACCAGAAGCGAGATTCCTGCGATCGATCCGAGAAGAATTACGAACGTTCCTTGTGTTCCTTCGAGCGTTTCGATCGTGTCTTGCTGCGTGGTGATAAGAAAATCATCGTCTTCATCGACGCCGAGTTCGTGGCGTAGTCGAAGCACGGTAGATATATCGGTTCGGGCGTCATCGACTGTGCTTTCGGACGTTGCGAGGACGCTGATCGATGAAACGGAGATTGAATCGACCAATCCTTTGCCGTTGTTCATTCGATAGTGTGCCGTTGTGATTGGAATTAGAACCGAGCCATCAGGATTAAAGATCGTGCCTTCCTGACTTTCCATCACTCCAACAACCGTGAACTCTCGTACTGAGATTTTGATGGTTGCTCCGATGGGATTTCTCTGGGCGAAGAGCGTTTCGCTTGTTTCTGATCCAAGAACCACTACGTTCGACGTGTTTTGAACATCGGCATTAGAGATGTTTCGACCTGATGCAATTTTGAGATTGCGGGCTTCCAGATATTCGGCGGTCACGCCTACACCGCTAACAAAGGTATTTTGTGAACCAAATGCTGCTGCTCCCGAGAACGAGTTTTCAGGGGCTACTAACCGAACGCCGGGAGCGAAGATGTCATCTTGTAGGGCAAGAGCATCCGCAAGACTCAGAACATCAGAGTTCCCGCCACCGCCAAAGAAAGCGAATCGAAGGGCCTGTGCTCCTGGACGGACAGTGATTAGGTCGGTGCCAAGATCGGATATGCGTGATGTGACTGAGACCTGCGCACCTCGCCCAACTGCCATCATGGCAATAACAGACGAGACGCCTATCACGATGCCGAGCAGGGTTAATCCGGCTCGGAGTTTGTTGGCTCCAATAGAAGATAGAGCAGTTGAGAGAAGAAGAGCGGCGTTCATTCTGACGCCTCTGTTTCTACATTGAGATTGGTGATGGGGGTGGCGCGATTTGTCACGAGTCGGTCTTCGACGATTCTCCCATCACGAAAAGCTATTACGCGCTTCATGGCTTCCGCTACTTCGGGATCATGAGTGACGACGACGATTGTTTTGCCGTCGACTTCGTTGAGTGACCGAAGCATTTCGATTACTTCACCACTAGACTTTGTGTCGAGGTTTCCGGTTGGTTCATCGGCGAGAATCAGTTCGGGATTTTTAACCAACGCACGGGCTATGCCGACTCGCTGCTGTTCTCCACCTGACATCTGCATTGGTCGATGATCGTATCGTTCGGACAGACCAACTCGATCGAGGGCCGTTCGCGCAGCAGCTCGTCGATCTTTCCCGCTATATTCACCTGAATATTTCAGGGGCAGTTCAACGTTGCTCAACGCGGTCTCACGTGGGAGTAAGTTATAGCTCTGGAATACGAATCCAAGCTGGCGAGAACGAGTTTCGGCAAGTTGATTGTCGGATAATCCAGAAACATCCTGTCCGTTGAGTACGAACGATCCTGAAGATGGCTGATCAAGACAGCCGAGAGTGTTCATCAACGTCGATTTTCCTGATCCGGACGGTCCGATGATCGCGACCATTTCTCCTTGCTCGATAGTCAGATTGATGCCATCGAGGGCTCTCACCACATGGGTGCCGATCTGGAATTCACGCGTTACTTCGGTCAGTTCGATCACCGGGGCTGAATTGACGACGTTCGTGGTCATCGACCGCCTCCACCGCCGCCGCCTCGCTGTTGACCAGTGAATGTGGCTCCACCAGCACCGCCCGGTATGCGAATAGCTCCGCCGCCGAACAATTGCTCGAGTGGGTCGACAGATTCGGCGATTGTCATAAGGACTTCTTGTCCTTCGGTAAGACCCGACTCAATAACTACCCAGAAATCGTCGCTGGCACCAAGTGTGACTTCAGTTGTGATGAAGCCGCTTTCGGTGACGACATCTACGGTTGGTTGCGTGAAGCTGCCGCCGATCGCTTGGAGCGGCACAAGTAGCGCGTTATCGATCTGATTAAGAACGATAGTTGCGGTTGCACTGAGCCCTTCGATGAGTTCGACACTATCGGGTGGAGTCAAGGCGATTGTAAGTGGAAACTCAACGATGCCTTGCTGGTTTACTCCGTCACCAATCTCATCGATCACACCTGCCAGAACTTGATCTGGCAGAGCGTCTAGTGTCACGGCTACTTGATTGCCTAGTCGAAGCGATAGTACGTCGATTTCATCGACTGTCCCGTCGACCGTTATGACGGAAGGATCGAGGATGTCGATGGTCGGAGTGGACCTGCTGACTTGGTCACCCGGAGCCACCGATATAGAGGAGATGATTCCGGAGAACGGGGCCGATAGATTTGCTGCCGCCAATTCAGTACGGGCGTTATCGAGATTGGCACTCGCCTGATTTATAGCTGCTGTTGCTAGTTTGATCTGAAGTGCATCGAGCACACCGAGCTCTGCCAAAGTGGTCTCTGCATCTTTTTCTAATTCAATCTTTTCAGCTAGTCTCGCAGCGAGAGCATCGATGTCGATGTGATTCACACTTATGGTCAAATCTTCAACAGCGGCCTCAGCATCTTTTTCTAGTTCAATCTTTTCAGCTAGTGACGCAGCAAGAGCATCAATATCGATTTCGTTCACCGTGTCGATTACTTCATCAGCAGCGCTTTCGACAGCCTCTTGTGCTGTGTCGACGAGAATTTGCTGTGATTTCGCTGCGGTAAATGCATCGTCAACCGTTTCAGCAAGTGCTTCTTCAGCTGCAACTTTTACATCCCATGCATCGTCGATTTCCGTGCTTGGGCACCTGGCGGTGAGCGAAGTGGTTTCGCAGTTGGTGAGGATTGGGTAAGGCGTCAAATGAGTCCAAACCCACACAATAGATTCGTTCCAAGGTGTTTCCAGGTCGTCTGGTGGGCTGTCGACTGTTGCCGTAGATTCGCTAAAAATTTTGTCGACTGTCGTGCCCCAATTTCCGAACAAAATATCCGGTTCCAGAGCTCGGTCGAGCTCGGTAGTTACGCTTCCGAACCAACCTGAAATCTGTGTTGAGTAATCTTTTACGGCTTCTTCCAATACTTCTTGGGCTGCAGCTACTAGTTCGTCTTGTGCTTCCGCATTGTCATCTGCGGTTAATAGGGCATCAGTCAAGGCTTGATTAGCGTCGCTAAGTTTGTCTTTGGCTTTAATTAAAGCCGGGCTATCGGTGTTACTGCCTGTTGTGTATTCAGCAAGAGCCGAACGTGCGTCCATTGAGTTAACTCTGGCATCCGCTAGATTAGATTCTGCAACGGCTATTTCTAGCGAAGATGCTCCGTTGATTAGATCGGTTAGATCTTCACCGGCGTTGATTGAGTTAACTCTGGCATCCGCCAGATTAGATTCTGCAACGGCTATTTCAAGTGAAGATGCTCCATTTAGTAGATCGGCGAGGTTTTCACTGGCATCTTGTAGTGCTATTTCGGCATTTGCAACCGAAGATTCGAGTGCGGCGATAGTTACGTCGTCAAGAAGAATAAGTAACTGACCTTCAAAGACAGACTCTCCCTCTTCCACTAATAGCTCTGCAATAGTTCCTGAAATATCGAACCGTAGACTTTCAAGTTCAGGAAATGTTACTGAACCAGATGCAGTGACATCGTCGAGAAGTGTGCCGCGTTTTACAGCGACGGGACGACGATTGTCATCGACGGTGTCATCGTCGAGCAAGAATACTTGTGCACCAAAATACGCCCCGATTGCGATAACGGTTGTAATCGCCAGGAAAACACCGAGCTTCAAAATAGAAGTTCCGACGAATCCCTGTTGGGAACGAAAATCTATGTTTGTTCGTGGCATAGTTTGTGGTTCAGATGGAGAAAGTTCCACCGGATTTTCCTTAGGAGTCGTCATCGGCATTGGTTTGTATTGATCGATAGGTAAGAGAGGCTAGGTTCGACTTGCCGGTAGTACGACACGGAAAGTTGTTCCCGATTCGGCGTTACTTGTTACAGAAATTTCGCCGCCGTGAGCTTCAACAAGTCGCTTGACGATCGTTAGGCCCAAGCCAGCGCCACCTGTTGTACGGGTTCGACTTTGATCGGCACGATAAAACTGGTCGAATATTCGCGGAAGATCGGCTTCGGAAATACCGATTCCTGAGTCGGTAATAAGTATTTTAATATCGTCCTGTCCACCAAATATATCGACGTTGACAGACCCCCCATTTGGCGTGTGTGTTAGAGAGTTTTCAACTAGGTTGGATATGATTTGTCGTATTCGAGTTTCGTCGAAATCTACGACAGTGCCAGCGCCGGTCGCTGAAATACTGAGATCTATTTCTCGCTCTCGCGCTCGTTGACTGAAGTGCGCGACCGACTCTTGAATCACTGGTATTGGTGAGCCATGTGATTTGTTAAGAGCGAGAGCACCTGCATCAGCGATTGCAAGAATACGGAGATCCTCGATCAGGTTCGAGAGATGGATTGTCTGACTATGGAGGGTGTCGATAGTTTCTTCGTCGGCTTCGACCACTCCGTCTTTGATCGCTTCAAGATAACCTTGGATGTTTGTTAGAGGGGTGCGAAGTTCGTGCGCTACATCGGCGGTTAACTGGCGGTGATGGTCGACTGCTAGTTCAAGATCACCGGCCATAGTGTTAAAGGTGTTGGCGAGCTTGCCGATTTCGTCAGTTCCGCTTTCCGCCACTCGCTGACTAAGATCACCAGCTCCCAACCTGCTTGCCGCCGCCGTCAAATTTCGTACCGGCGCTAATGCTTGACGGGTGAGTAACATTACGACCAGCAACCCGGCGAATCCGGCAGCAATTCCTGCGATGAGAAGTGATCGCTGAAATGATGTTTGCAGATTGCTGAGTGGTGGATCTACAAATTCGAGCACTTCAGCCACGAGGTCACCAGTCGCTTGAGACGGTACTTGTGTGGGTGGTAGGACGTGTCGAGGTGCTTGTTCGTTAAGAAGGCGAGCAAGAGGAGACGTATAGAACTCCTGCATCGAAAGAGGCCGTTCTTTTCGACTGGGATGCTCGTCGACCAACATGTAGCCGATCAGCTCGCCATTTACTAGTACGGGGCGCTTTGTGAAACGGGCAGGTCTCGAAAAACGCTGTGTAACCGTTTCCAATAGACCTTGAGCGTTTCGTACGAGCTCGTGAGAGTCAGCAACGATCATTCCTGAGTCAGATTCGAAAGCAACTCGCCAGCCGAACAAGTTGCCGACCTGTTGAACGGCGTATTGAACTTCGTCCCAATCTTGGTTTGCTTCGAACGTGTCTTTCACTAGTTGTTCGGCGCGTTCTGTACGTGCAAGTTCGATCTCTGCTGCAAAACGGTCAGTTTCGAGCTGTGTAGCGTAAGCCGAGTAAGCACTGACTGCCGTAATCGATAGTGCAAGCACGAGCGCGAAGCCTATGGTGAGTCTTCCTTGAAGACCGAATATCCAACTAAACATCGAACCTGTACCCAACTCCGTACATCGTTTTCAGATGCTGTTTGTTCGGATTGGCTACTTCGAGTTTCTTTCTGAGATTGGAAACATGTGTATCTACAGTTCGATCGTAGCCAGAAAAATCGTATCCGAAGACTTGTTTGATTATTTGAGCACGCGAGACCGTGCGACCACAACCTTCGATGAAGTACGCCAACAGCCGAAATTCAGTTGGAGTGAGTTCGATCTCATCGCCAAGTACAGTTGCAGATCGACGGTCTAGATCAATAATTACGTCTCCTGCAGTTACTGAACTGCCAGTCTCTTGTCGCTTAACGGTAGCTTTAGATGCACGTCTCAACACTGCGTTCACACGGGCGATCAGTTCGCGCGGGCTAAAGGGCTTTGAAACGTAATCATCAGCACCTAGGTCGAGTCCAGAGAGTCGATCATCTTCTTCGACTCTCGCAGTCACCATGATGATGGGGACTTCAGACTCTTTCCGAACATTTTTACAAACTTCAATGCCGTCCATACCGGGCAGATTGAGATCGAGAATCACGATGTCAGGTGCTTCTTCGAGAGCCATCTGGAGACCTGACAGACCATCTTCAGCCGCTAGCACTCTGTACCCGGCTTGCGCTAGGTACAGCCTGATGAGCTGAGAGACGGACTTGTCATCTTCAACGACAAGTGCTGTTAGTTCGGTTTGTTGTTGAGTAGTGACCATGAGGGACAATGATATTCGCTGCGGGTAATTGCCCAGTGACTAGGCTGATGTTGTCGAAGTATCGGGTTCAATAGTCGGGGGGAGAATCTCTTCGAAGGTTCTGTTGAAGAACTCGTGGCCTTCAAATTGTTCGAACAAACCTTCTAGCCCACCGAACTCTTCGATTCCTTCTAGACCTTCGAACATTTCAAAATCGAATTTTTCGAGTAGTTCATCTAGATCTTCATGATCGAACGGGAGATCGTGTTCACCAGGGCCGAATTGGAAGTGACCTTCGGGTCCTTTGAATTCGAATCTGAATTCTCCATCACCGTCGCCAAAATGTTCACGCCCGAACGGCATACGTTCCAGCAGTCCACGTCGGTTACGGTCTTTCCCGAACGGTAAACCTTCGAAGAGTCCACGCCCGTGCTGGTCTCGAGAGAATACTTCAATAGTTGAGAGAAATCGGGAAGAAATATCGAGATCGAGAAGCCACTGCGGCATGGTGTCGACCCAATCGCCGAGTTTTGTAGCCTCATCGTTAGTGATCGTCTCATCGGCAAGCATGGCATCGATCAGAGCGTAGATTTTCGCTAATCGGTCGAGTGCCTCGATCTGTTTTTCACCCGCGCTGAGAGCATCGGTCAATTCACCCGAATCTAATCCTAGAATCTCGGCGATACGGTCGGTGAGGCTGCTATCGGTTCCGAAGTCGTGCCTGTGTAGTTCAAATTGTTGCGTCAAGTGTCTTGAGCCAGTAGACGAGAAGATAGACGACGTGAGCTTCGAAATGATCTCTTCATTTGCGACATCCGGGCGCTTGGCCATCCATTCAGTGAAGCTGCCTGCTTCTAACTGGTCGATAACTTCGGCTTCTACGAGATCAGCTACAGCGTTTGCTAGGCGTTGATCCTGCGTTTCCCGTTTGGCCTGGTTATATGCATCTTGTAGATCTGAGGCTTCGATTTCCAGAATAGCGGCTGCACGGTCAAATATGTCGGTCTTACGTGAGTCGTTGGCACCTCCGACGGCGAGCACGGCTCCACCGGCGATTGCCAGTACCATTGCGACAGCGATAAAACTTGCGGGCACCCAGCGTTTGAGCATCAGTAAATTTCCTTGTGATCCGTACCGGTCAGATTGATTTACGAGATATATAAATCTACCTATCTAAGTTGTACTTCAGAGATGTCAAGACTTTGTGAAGGTGTGTTGAAAGTAATCAGATCAATAAAAAGGTTTGTTTTCGGTAGGTAAGCGCTGTCATAGCGGTTGAGGAAATCCCGTATCAACGATTGCGGGATCACGTGTTGTGAGTGTGATGGAGGTTGGACTAGCGTGGAGATATAGCAATTATTAGAAGTAAGTCAGTGTTCGGAAGGACAGTGCCGGCATGGCCGGTGAAAGAATCCTTGTTGTAGACGATGCCCCAGATATTTTGGAGGCGCTAGTTACGACTCTCGACGATTCAGGTTTTCAGACTTCCTCTGCACCAGACGGGTGAACAGCCCTTCGGACTTTCTACGAGTTTCAACTACAGTTACTGATCTTCGATCTCGTGATGCCGATGATGAGCGGTGTTGAAGTTTGTCGCCATGTACGTTCTATGTCGGACGTCCCGATCGTTTTTCTAAGCGGTTTTGAAGACATAGATCAGAAAATAGAATCGTTGCTAGCTGGCGGTGACGATTTCGTGGTGAAGGGCGGTAGTCTTACCGAACTGATGACGAGAATAGAGTCGAACTTGCGACGTGTACGCTGCTGTTCCCACTCCAATAAACGATCGATTTCAGGACGGTTTCTTCGATGTCAATTTCGTGACTAGCGAAGCGATGGTCAATGGAATTCATATTGACCTCACTACGATCGAATATCGATTGGTCTCTGAACATGTGAACCACGCGGGTTCGCCTGTGCCTCCCTATGATTTGTTAGAACGTGTTTGGGGACCTGATTACCAGACAGAAAATCTTGTGAAGTGGTACATCTCTCGTCTTCGCAAGAAGATCGGTAATACTGATCCTAAGAACAAGTTGATTACGACCGGCCGCGGATTCGGATACGTTTACAACAGCCCATCTGCCGATGTGGAGCTCAACGCTGCGTAATCGCAGTTCTAATTACATGTTAGATCCACGATTTCAAGAAGTTCTCGCATTTATCGAAGAACGTGACGAGGACGGTGCCCCTAGCGTTCAGGCGAAGATCTCACTAAAAATTCAGGCGTATGCTCAAGATGTAGACAATCTTCGTACTGAACTCGGTGTTGTCGAAGAAGAAGTTGGTGAACTGCAGTCTGTGGATGAGTCACTGTAAATAGCCTTAGAAGAGCAGGCAAATCGCAATACAGATTTGGTCACAGAAGCCCAATATGATGCTGTGACCGCTGCGATGTCGGGCAGTGGCGCTCGATCGGCTTGACTGGCGAAGAAAGCCCAGTCAAGGCATGATCTTATCGCTGAGTTTGCGAAAGATTACGGCGAAGAAGCGAATCGATTGGCGTAAGACAAGGTTTTTCTTGCTGCCAAATCTCAGGCTGTGAAAGATCGGTGCTGCATCATTGTGCGTCGATTGAACACTATGAGTTCTTTGGTAGATCGTTCTGGTGTTCAATTTGGTACCAAGCTTCTCGAACAGCATGCAGAGGCACAGGCTCAACAGCATGTAAATCGGTCGCAACGACGTCCTCAGCCAGCAGCTCGTATGGTCCGACGACCACGTCGAGACATAGTTCGCCGCCGTCGCGCATCGTAAGTACAACTAACGATCTAATAAGAAAAACGCCCTCACGATGAGGGCGTTTTTTGTTTTGCCTAAACAGTCGGTTGGGCAATAAACATTTGGTACCCCCGGCGGGACTCGAACCCACAACCTACAGGGTAGAAACCTGTTGCTCTATCCAGTTGAGCTACAGGGGCACTTGAACCATTCTAAGGGCAACGAGGGTTGAGAGAGCAATTCGGTTTATTGCAAAAATTAGCCAACTACGCCGCTATCTCGGAGTCGCTGAACTTCTTTCGGATTTAGCAAGAGCAATTCGTCCAGTAGCTCATCGGTGTGTTCACCGAGTGAGGGTCCCGGTGAAACCGCTTGATTAGAGCCTTCCGTGGATATTGGCGAACTCACTTGTTTGATCGTTCCGTAAGACGGATGTTCAACGTCGACTATCAGACCACGTGCTTTGATTTGTTCGTCTTGGAACGCTTCTTCGATCGTATTCACTGACCCTGACGGAACGATTCCCCTCAAACGATCTAGCCATTCTGCGTTGGTCTTTTCTAATAGGCGTTCGGAAAGTATCGGAATCAGAATTTCGCGATTGTCGTAGCGTGAAGCGAAACTAGCGAATCGTTCATCAGTGATTAGTTCCGGTAGGTCGGTGAGTTCAGCGAACTTGCGCCAAAAATGTTCTTTTGCGCAAAAAATACTGATCCAGCCGTCACTTGTTTGAAAGTTCTGAGCAGGCACCAGAGTTTGGTGCGATGAATTGGGCGTTCTTGCCGGTTTCCAGTCGGAATTCAGTTGCCATGAAGCGAAATAAGTGAGCATCGACACAGCTGTATCGAGTAAGCTCACATCGACATCTCTCCCAACACCCGTTGTTTTTGCTTCGAGCAGAGCTGCAACTAACCCAAGAGCAGCTGCGTAGCCACCTGCGAAGTCGATTATCGATACCCCAGCTTTCCCCGGTGGCCCTTCTGGCTCACCCGTAACCGACATGTAACCGGCCATCGCCTGCATTATGGGGTCATAGCCAGGTTCTGATGCTCTGGGGCCTGTACGGCCAAATCCGGAAAGTGATCCGGTGACAATCGAAGGATTAATGGAACGCAGCGTTTCGTAGGTTAGGCCGAGCTTTTCTGGGAGATCACCGCGCAAATTGTTGAAGACTGCATCTGATTTTTCGACCAGCCGATGAAATATCTTCACGCCGTCTGACTTACGTAGATCAAGGGCTATCGATTTCTTCCCGCGATTGAACGATTGGAAGTAGAGAGAATCAGCGTCGTTGGTTGCAGGTGGCACGTAGCGCGCTACATCTCCACCCGCCGCGGGATCTTCGATCTTGATTATTTCGGCTCCAAGATCGGCGAGGTTGAGAGTAGCGAAAGGTCCAGCACCGAACTGCGATATGGCGAGGATGCGGATGCCGTGTAGCGGGCCTTTTCGCTGCGACTGGTCGGTCAAGTTCAAGATTCCGAATCGTGGGTGATCTTGCCTTCGCCGAGAGTTGCGTGATTCTTTTTAGGAATAAGCACGTGTCGTCGAACCACCATTACGCGTTCTTCGCGTTGGTTCATTACTTCGGTTTCGAGGTAAACGACTCCTCGATCGCCTTTCGACGTTACTCGGAGTTCGAGGATGGTCGAAATTGTGTAGATGGTATCGCCGTGAAAGGTCGGTCCTTCGTGTTTTACCGTTTCGTAATCGAGATTTGCTATTCCACGTAGTGAGATGTCGTTGACCGTTTGTCCGATTGCTACTGCGAGGACTAAGAGTCCGTTTACAAGGTTTTGACCGTGCTGGGTGCTCTTGGCGTAGTGGGCATCGATGTGAACCGGGTGTTGGTTTTGAGTTAGCAGCGAAAACCATGAATTGTCGGTCTCGGAGATCGTTCTGCCGGGCCAGTGTTTAATCACCTGACCGACTTCAAAGTCTTCGAAATAGCGTCCGTTGCTCATTATTATTTGCCTTTTGTTTCTGGTATCTCGGTCTAGATCGGGATTGTTGATTTGATTTGTTACGAAATTCCAGCATCTCGGAGGATGTTTTGGGCACGCAGGATAACTGGCATATCGATCATCTCTCCATCGAGCGAAATCGATCCTCGGCCATCGACTTCAGCTTCGGCGGCGATTGCCAGGACTTTGCGAGCACGGTCGATTTCAGCGTTGGTAGGCTTAAATACCGATTCAATCACTTCTACCTGAGCCGGGTGAATGGCGAGCTTACCTTTGTAGCCTATCGCTTTGGCGAGCAGGGCATCTTCTCGTAGTCCTTCTGGATCACGAAATTTTGTATATGGCGTGTCTAGCGCATGAACCCCGGCTGCCCTGGCTGCAATGGCTACGGCGGATCGGGGGTACGCGAGTCCTGGTTCGAAAGCAGTTTGAGTGTTGGTTTCGGTTTTATCGACGGTGCGACTGATTCCCATGTCGGCTGAAAAATCTTCAGCACCGAATGCTGCCCATCGAATACGATCGCTCGATTTGCAGATCGCATAGGCGTTGATTACTGCTTCTGCGGTTTCTAGCCACGGAAGGATGGTTGTGCTGCCCACTGTCACTCCCGCGCTACGTTCCGCGTTTGCGAGGATTTCTTCAAGTTCGGATACTTCGTCTGCGTTGCCAATTTTCCCAATGGATATTCCGATGATGTCGTTCGAGATAAGGGCATTTATGTCGTCTTCGGCAAGACCTGATGCCATCGAGTTAACTCGAGGTGCAAGCAGTTTTCCCGCTTTTGCTAGGAGCGGAATGTGCGCTGCGACGATTCGTCTGGCTGCCTGCTTTTCGCCGGATGGGACCGAATCTTCTAGGTCGGGGATCAGCCATTTCGCATCGAATCCAACAGCTTTCTCAAGCATCTTGGGTTGGTTGCCGGGTACGAACAGGAGAGTTCGAGGGTTTGAGAGTGGGTCGTTCACGGGTGTGATTCTTTTACTGTCGTTTAGCGAATAGTGCGTAAATTATGCTGAATCATATAAGCGTTGAAGCGATGTTCGTGTGGTCGTAATCCCAGTTGCTGGTCTTATAGGATTGAATTACCACGATTTTCGAAGCCTAATTTGGCGCTAACCTAACGCCGGAATGACACTGTGAATCAATGAATATGTTGCTGTTAGCTGGTGATGTCGACCCTGTCGCAAAGGCTGTCGAATCGCTTCTGTCCGACGTTTCTGGCTTTCAACGATTGACGGCTCAAGAGTTCGTTGGTATCGAATTTGGCTCTGATGATGTTCTTCTCCTCGGAGAAAATTGGGTATCGAGCGAATTGGTTGCTGAAGCTGGTTTGCCTTTGGTAGGGATGATCCAACACCTCGGTTGCACGCCTTCGCCTGTACTTCTTTCCATTGCGTCACGATCAGATTCGCAGGTTATTGTTGCTGGAATCGCACCAAGCATTGCTCCAAGGGTCGCAAACCGGGTGATCGGTTTTACTGGTCCGCTGACTGTTCGTCCGATGCCCTCTTGGGGTGTCATCGGTGTTGGTGAAGTCGGAACCGAGGTAGCCAAAAAAGCACTTGCCACTCGTTCATCAGTTGGAATTGCCGAGATCCGAACACCTAGATCAGGATTGTTGACCGAACTTGGTGTGCGGCGCCATTCATTGGATCTTCTGGTGGCAGGTTCGGACGTAATTACAATTCACGTTCACGCTGGACCTACGGCCTCGCCGTTGATTTCTGACCGTGAGTTGAGGCTTATGAAATCTGATGCGGTTCTGATCAACACTTCAGACTCGTCAGTTGTAGATGGGGAAGCCGTTATTGAAGCACTGGAACGCGGCGAAATCGCCGGTTACGCCACTGACTGCCCGAGTGATGTTGTTTCCGCCGCTGATGAATCCTTGGCAGATTCAGGAAAGTTGATCATCACTACGAACCCGCTGACGAATCAAATTGGCGCCCCTCAGCAGATCGCAAAATACGTAATTGCAAATGTCGAAGCGTTCAAAAGCAAATCGACCGTGCGCGGAGTGTACGAGCCCGTCGATTTCCCTACGATTGGGGATCCGAGCTTTTGGTCGTCTCGAATGAGTCCACGTCAGGACTGAGCCTAGTCGGTTGGTGGTGGTGCTGCTTCGATCGTGTCTATTCGAATGGCGCACGCCTTAAATTCCGGCGTTTCGGTGATGAAATCGTATGCATCCGAAGTAAGCCTGTTTGTTTGAGTTAGTTCTGGGAATGCGAAGCTCATGAAAACCGTGCCGTGTGGCGATCGATCTGTAATCTTGATTGGCACCTCGACTGATCCTCTTCTTGAGCTAACGGTTACTTTCTGACCGTCGGCGAGTTCCATTTGCTCCGCATCGAACGGATTGATCTCCGCAAGCTCCGATGGAACTAGTAGTTCAAACCCTGTAGCGCGGCCAGTTTGGGTGCCTGTGTGGTAGGTCGAACGGCGCCTGCCGGTTGTGAGGATTAACGGATATTCGGAGTCGGTTGGCTCCGCGGGTGGAATGTGATCGACAGGGGCGAAGTAGCCGGGCATGCCAGAATCCATTTCGTGCTCGTGCAGGAACTGGGTGCCGGGATGGTCTTCAGTCGGGCAGGGCCATTGAATTCCGCCTTCCGAATCGAGACGGTCGTAGGTGATGCCGGTGAATATCGGTGCCAGCTGCCTCATTTCGTCCCAAACGTCCGAGGATGAGTTCAGGTTTTGGACCACTCCAAATCTCTTCATAAGGTCGAACAAGATGTCGACATCTGTACGCGATTCTCCAACCGGTTTTATTGCCGGCCTAACGCGCTGAACGCGCCGTTCACTGTTGGCAAAAGTTCCATCAGATTCAGCGAATGATGCGGCCGGTAAAACGACGTCGGCAAGCTTTGCTGTGTCGGTCATGAAGATGTCTTGAACCACGATGAAGTCGGTTGCTTCGAGTGCTGCTTGGGCGTGGTTTGTGTTGGGGTCGGAAATGACCGTATTTTCACCCATGATGTAGACGCCTTTGACCTTGCCTCGGAGCATCTGGTCCATCGCTGTAATTTTCGTAATTCCGCGACGTTTTGGAAGGTCCGCACCCCATGCTTTTTCGAACTTTTCACGCACTCCAGGTCGTTCGACTTTTTGGTAGCCGGGAAGGTCGGTAGGCAATGCTCCTGAATCGGATGCACCTTGCACGTTATTTTGACCTCGAAGTGGGTTCACACCGGCGTTTGGTTTCCCGAAGTTCCCGCCGAGCATCCCTAAATTCGCTACCGACTGAACGTTATGTGATCCGCAAGAATGTTCGGTGATTCCGAGCGTGTAGCAAATAGCTGCTTTTCCAGATGCAGCCGCATATTCTCGAGCCGTGGCAATAATGTCTTCCGCTGGGACACCGCAAATTTCAGCGGCGTATTCCGGTGTGTAGAACTCGACGTGCTTGGCGAGTTCATCGAAGCCTTCAGTTCGGTGTTCGACGTACTCTCGATCGTAAAGACCCTCTTTGATCATCACGTGTGCGAAGGCGTTGAACAACGGTATGTCGGTGCCGATGTTGATCTGTAAATGTCGAGTCGCCCATTTGGTCAGTTCAATTTTACGGGGGTCGATAACAATGAGTTTTGCGCCGTTTTTGACAGAGCGCTTCATTCGCAGCGAAATTACGGGGTGGGCCTCGGTCGTGTTTGACCCTACGACCAACAGTAGATCGGTTCCTGCTAACTCTTCAATAGAGTTAGTCATGGCACCTTTGCCAACCATGACCGCCATACCGGCGACCGTAGGAGCGTGTCAGGTGCGGGAACAGTTATCGATATTGTTAGTACCGATACCTATTCGGGCGAACTTCTGCATGAGATAGTTCGCTTCTGTGACTGTGCGAGCCGAGGACCAGCAAACTAGGGAATCGGGACCTGAATCATCTCGAATTGAGGTGAAGCGTTCTGTAACGAGATTGAGTGCTTCGTCCCAAGATGCACGTCTGAAAGAACCGTTCTCCTTGATGAGAGGATATTTGAGTCGCTCACCGCTTTTAACGAACTCCCACGAAGCGAACTGACCTTTTACACAGAGTGATCCACGGCTTGGAGAATCGAAATCTGGTTCAGTTCCCTTTAATTGGCCATCTTCGGTCAGCAGATGAATGCCGCAGCCGACTCCACAGTACGGACAGATCGACTTCGTGCGTTCGAGGTTTTCGGCCTTCGTAGTGCCGACGATCTTTTTGTCCGTGAGCGCTCCGGTGGGGCATGTATTGATGCACTGGCCACAGAACGTGCAAGGCGATTCAATAAGTTTATTGTTGAAGAACGTGGCTATCGAGTTTTCTTGTCCGCGCCCCTCGACCGTGATCGCTCCGGCTTGCTCCCAATCGTTGCAGATGTTTGTGCAGCGGAAGCACGAGATGCAGTAGTCGTAGTCTCTCTGGATGAACGGGTTGTCGTCCTTAGCTTTCTCTCGTACGACTAAGGAAGGGAACGCATCCCATTTCGCATCGTATTCTTCGGCGGCTGTGTGCAGTTCACACTTCTTAAACGAGACGCATTTGGGGCAGTTGGTAGGGGAGGACGTTTCAGAGAGCAACATCTCAAGAATAGTCTTGCGATAGTCGGTGATCGAATCGGAGTGTGTTTCAACCCGCATTTCATCTGAAGCAAAAGCGGTGCAAGCGGCAACCTGTTGTATTTGGCCATTTACCTCGACGTCCACGAGGCACATACGGCAGGTGCCCTGAGGGCCAACTCGCTCGTCGTAACACAACGTTGGAACGTCGAATCCTGCAGATCTTATTGCGTCAAGAACACGAGCGTCGGTACCGCAATCGATTGCGATTCCGTTCACTTCTACGTTCAGTCTATTTTTGACCTGTGTTGTCATTGGATGAACTGTTGTTCTTCGTTGCCTATCACGATGTAACTGTGGTTGCAGTCAAATATAACTTAGAGACTATGCGCAAATGATATGGAATGAGTTACGACTCATCGGAAGATGGACTTGAAGCCGAAGATTCTGCTCGGACTTCTTTAATTCGTCGCCACAAGAACCAAGAGACTATAACCGTGCCTGTAGCGATGATAGGAATATCGAAGGGCTTCGACACGTTGCGAATGGAATCGTAATTCTCACCAAGTAGGAATCCGCCCCAAGCCATACCGAGTGTCCACGGTAGGGCACCGATGAACGTGAAAATGGCGAATCTCGGCACATTCATTCTGGCGATTCCGGCTGGAATCGAGATAAACCCTCTAACTCCAGGAATCATCCTCGCAACGAACACTGTGAGCTCACCTCGAGTCCGGAACCACCGCTCAGCTCGTTCAAGGTCTTTCTGAGTGATAAGGACGTACTTACCGTACTTCTCGATGAAAGGACGTCCGCCCGCCCGCGCTACGTAATATTCAGCCAGTGAGCCGATTAAGCTTCCGACCGCCCCCCAGAATCCAGCGAGGAACACGTAAGCGACTCCGTGACCGCGGTCTAACACGAGTCGCCAACCCGCCAGTGGCATGATGACTTCACTTGGCAGAGGAATGGCCGTGCTTTCGATCGACATCAAGACGACCACGCCAAACCATCCCATGAAGTCGTACACGTCCGTAGAGAACGTCAGAACGAAAGTTTCGAGCGCGTGGATGAGATCGGTCATCGGCTCTATGGGGATTTCTCCAGATGATGCTGTTGTGCAGAAGGGCAGAAGTGGATGGCCGCCCGAACACATATGAATTGATTCGACATTGTGCGATCGAAATGACCTCTCGAATTCTAACAGTGCCCGCTTTTATTAACGGTAGATATTGGTGCTAACAACGAGCACTGGCTGCAGGGCTATTTGAACTGGAAGGCCGACGGAGAGGGCGTTCGATTGTAAAACGTGGGGGAATTCACCTTTGAACTATTTGCATGACGGTCGGCGATCGGCTGATGTCTATAGGGAAGCGGGACGAGCGTTTTGTGCCGGCACGATTCCGTGTAGACAGCCAGGCGACTGCACCAGGCGGCGTGCGCTCAATGCGGTTTCTATGGGCAGGTTCCGTGATGCGACTGCACCAAATCACCACAATTAGCGTCAAGTTAATGTAAGTTATGCGCACTCGATGTGCCAATTCGGTACAAGAACAAAACATACTAGATATTATGTACAAAGTATAAGATAGTTCTAAACTAGTTTTTAATTTGTATAAAATAAAAACTAAACATAAAAGAAACATGTTCTTGACTTGTTCGGGTGGTTTTTTGTAGTCTTTACCGGTGTCGTCTGGCGTGACTGGGTTCTGGGTTGTTGGCATTGGTACTGCCGAGAATGCTTAAAATCAGTCGCTAATTCATACGGCGATTGGATCCTTAAGTGACTACATTCAAATCAGTTACTTGATCGAACGACAGGGGGACGAATGCAAGGCTCTAAAACTAAGAAGATGGTTCTCGCTGAACGCAAGTTGAGGCGCCCACTCGAGCGTGCATTGCCTGAGATGGTTAACGAGGTCGGCCTAACCGGTGCTGCAAAGCGTATTGGGGTTAGTAAAGCCACGTTGAGCTATTGGTTACTGAAGTTGGGTATCGAGATCCGTAGAGTTGCGCTTGCCCCGGGCGAAGAAATCGAGATCAGGCGAATTTCGGGGTAACGACTCGAATTCGGTAGCCGTTCTGATCAAATTCAGTCCGCAATTCTCTCGAGTTGTCGATTGACCCTGTTTGGCACTGTTGCTAACGTGGATTGATGAACGATTTTTCCGACTGACTTTCATTCTCGATAAGTCAGATCATTAAAAGGACGAAACAGTGCCGGGCAAACGCATATATCTACTACTGGTGGCTTCGATCGTGACACTTTTTGTGATCGCAGCATGCACTGAACAGGTGATACCTACTCAAGAGCCAGTTGAATTCCACCCTACAGCTGCTGCAGAGGTCGACCGCCCCGATAGTTCAGGTGATGAAGTAAAACCCGCGACAGGGGACTCAAATTCGAGCGATGGCGACGCAGATGCAGGTAAAAACCTGTTCGTTAGTTGCAGTGCGTGCCACAACACTGACGACAGTACGGCTGTCGGGCCTGGTCTTGGCGGAATTTACGCAAGGGCAGGGGATCGAACTGCTCTCGACGCAGACGCGTACTTAGAGCAGTCAATCCGAGAGCCCGGCGCTTTCGTTGTTGATGGCTTCTCGCCACTCATGCCATCGTTCAATTACCTCAGTGAACCTGATGTATCGAACTTGATTGCGTACTTGAAGACTCTCGACTAACTGGTCAGTGCTTATCTCGCTCACACAAAAACGCCATCAGTAAGCTCCGGAGCGTTTGTGTATGATCGGTTCTACCGTCTTCATCAACTGCATGGATATTGGCTTTGGATACCTCGTCGTCACGACCAGGTGGCTCCTACGATTGATGCGGCCTGATACCCGGCACCGAAGCCGTTATCGATATTTACGACCGATACGCCGGGCGCACATGAGTTCATCATTGCTAGGAGTGCTGCAACTCCACCGAGGCTCACGCCGTAGCCAACGGAGGTTGGTAGGGCGATAACAGGCGCTTTAACGAGCCCTCCGACTACGCTGGGTAGTGCGCCTTCCATTCCAGCCACTACGATCACCACTCGGGCATTGTTCAGTTCGTCTATGCGTCCTGAAATTCTGTGAAGGCCAGCAATACCGACGTCTGTGATCAGATTTACATCGCAGCCCATGAGCGAAGCCGTCAAAACAGCTTCGCGCGCTATCGGTAAATCGGATGTTCCTGCAGCTACAACGACAACACCTTTGACTAGATCTTTTTCATTTCGTCGATCTGCCCAAATCGCCCGAGGTCCGTCTTCCCAAACAGCCTCGGGTACAGATTTTTGGAACAAAGCGAACGCTTCTTCCGACGATTTAGTAACTAAAACGACATTGGAAATCGAGTAGATTCTCTCAGCTATTTCTGCAGTCTCTATTGGTGTTTTGCTTAGCCCATACACAACTTCAGGAAAGCCGATTCTTGCACCGCGGTCGTGGTCTATATTTGCGAAGCCTAGGTCGGAGGTGGGGGCAGTTAGGCTTAGTTCGGAGGTAGCTTGCTCTGCCGACATTTTGCCGTCGGCTACGAGCTTTAATATTTCGCTGATTTGAGATTTATTCATTGACGATCGAGCGGACGTGGAGAGCTGATTGGTTATTCTAAGAAGTATTAGGAATTTACGTTACACATCTTATCTGGGGGTGGGGTTACATGAAATGGCTCACAAACTACGCCACTGTAAATTGACCAACCCTTGTGGTCGTACCTATACTGCGACCCCCTATATTGTGGAATTGCGCGTGCGCTAAATATGAGAGTGACAAGAGGATTAGCATGCAGGTAACTTGCCTCCGAGAAAATCTAAGCCGTGGATTAGCAAATGTCAGCCGGGCGGTAGCGTCTAGAGCTACGTTGCCTGTAACTCAGAACGTGCTTCTTGAAGGTGATAACGGTCAGCTCAAACTGACCGCTACGAATACCGAGATATCCATTAGTACGTGGATCGGTGCGCAAATAGAAGGCGAGGGAAGCATCACTATTCCCGCCAGAATGCTGACCGATTTTGTGAACTCACTCCCCGGGCAGACAGTAAAAATAGATTTCCAGAATGACCCTATCGGTGTAATTGTTACTTGCGACAAGTTTAACGGCACGATCAATGGTATCGCAGCTGAAGAGTTCCCTCCGATTCCTACAGTGGATGGCGGGGCGTCGGTAACAATTCCTGCTGACACGTTCCGTGGTGCGCTCGAACGAGTGGTATTTGCTGCTGCGACCGATGATTCTCGGCCCGTTCTCACTGGTGTGAAGGTCGAACTCGCTGATGATTCGTTCACGCTAGCGGCTGCCGACGGATTCCGTCTTGCGGTCGAAACTGGAAAACTCGGAACTTCAGTTGAAACGGAAGTTGGTGTAATCGTTCCTGCAAAAACTCTAACTGAGGTAGAACGACTGTTGGGCGACGGGTCTTCTAGTGTGGAGTTGTCGATCGATGCCAATGGCCGATCTGCAAAGTTCCGTCTTGATACCTCGGAAATAGTTACTGCACTTGTGCAGGGCACTTTCCCAGATTATGAGAAGCTAATTCCAACAAGCTACGGAACCAAAGCGACAGTTGATCTTTACAGCATGGTTCAGGCGACACGTGCCGCCTCGATTTTCGCCAGAGATGGAAGCGGTATCATCAGGGTCATCGTAAGTCCGGGTGAAGATGACGGCGGAGGAGCTGTGAAGGTCATCTCCCGTGCGGAAGAAGTTGGTTCAAACGAGAACGAACTCGACGCAAAGGTAGAGGGCGAAGAGACCAAGGTTGCGTTCAACAGCAAGTTCTTGATGGACGTTTTGAACGTGATGAACGGTGATGACGTCGATTTGGAGACTACGACTCCATCGAGTCCCGGAGTATTCAGATCTAAGAAGCACGAAGGCTACACACACGTGGTGATGCCAATGTTTGTTCAGTGGTAAGCTGCTGAACCATTTACTGAAAAGAGGCGGGTGAGTCCGCCTCTTTTTCTTTAACATGCTGCATTCTCGGAGTTCTGACAGCTGTGGGATTTTTCGTATTAGTCACCAATTTATTGTCATCCGAGTCTATTCGACCTTCGTACCGACTTCGTTCTTGGGGTTGACGGTAACGCATATTGCTAGTCTTCACGCGGGGAATGAGAGCGATTTGTTAGCCAATTCGAATACGCTCGCTGGCGTATCGAATTGAGTCTTGCCGTTCACGACCTGCCATGAACAGTGCAATTGTGAGCGGGCCAAATCTGCCAGCAAACATCGTGATAGAAAGAACGATCTGCGCACCTTCGTTAAGATGTTTCGTAGCGCCCGCTGACCAGCCGACGGTACCAAATGCCGAAATGATCTCGAAAACGCCTGAGCGGAAGTCTAGGCCCGGTTGAACGATGAACAGAGCAATCACCAGCACAAGCACTGCCGCGGCGGCGGTTGCTCCAACAGCCATTGCCCGGTGAACGTTTACGCGTGGAATCTCCCGTCCGAACACCGTTATTCGTTCTTTACCGCTGAAAATTGCGAATGAGGCGATAACAATTACCATCAACGTGCTCACTTTGATTCCACCTGCTGTTGATGCTGATGCACCACCAACGAACATGAGCCCTTCGATAACAGTGAGGTTCGCAGAATGAACTTTACTGTAGTCGATCGTGGCAAATCCAGCGGTTCGATTGACTGTGTGAAAGAAGCTTTGCGTGATTTTGCTTCCGGCGGATTCATTCCCGATCGTATCGGCATTGTTCCATTCAAGCGACATGAACGATACGAACCCGATAAGCAGCATTACCCCGATTCCGATCAATACGAGCTTCGTATCTAGAGTCAGATGTCGCCATCTTCGAATTCTGATCAAATAGGCGAAGGCAGCGTAAGAGGCCGGCAAAATGGCCATGACAAGCCCGAATATACGGAGCGACTGTAAATCTTGGTTCAAGCCAATAATCGTGATGAATACGCCGAGTCCAGTCAGAGCGATCACACCGGTTCCAAATAGAACACTCTTTGAAGTTAAGGCTCTACGGTGCCAGCCACGAATCTCCACTACGTTTCCCAGCGTTGCGTAGCTGGTCGATCCGATAATAATCATCGCCCCAATGATCAAGAGCGTAGGGATGTCTGTACTAAGCCCGAAGAGACTGCCTCCACCGACAAGATCATCGGGAAGGATCTCAAACCCAGCATTGTTAAACGCCGATATTGAGGTGAATATGCTTTGCCATACACCTTCTCCCAATCCCATTCCTTCCCAAATTGGCGCGACCAAGTACCAGCGGATAAATATGAATATCGCCCCAATAATCTGGACGATAATCGCCATCAGAATAATGTTTCGCGCGAGAGTAGCGATTGTTCCCAGTCGATTGTCGTCGAGACCGGCCCCTACTACTAATCGACCTTCAAGGCTTGAACGACGACCGGTGATCAGAAGTAAAAAAGCCGCACCGGTCATGAATCCCAAACCGCCAATAAATATCAGGGCTGCGATTACAGATTGGCCGAAACCAGTCCAATGTTCTCGGGTGTCGACAAGTATTAGTCCGGTTCCTGTCATTGAAGATACTGATGTGAAAAAAGTCGCGATTGGTGACATATATTCACCAGATCTGTTTGAGATCGGCAGTGAGAGCAGAAGTGCACCGATGGCTGCTACAGCAAAAAAACTGTAAACAAGCATCATTGGTGACATCGGACCTCGAACTGGAACTTCGCGTCGTTCGACGTGCGCGTATACAGGCGACATTTCCGATTGCCGCGGTCTACGTACGACATTGTCGCCTGGTTTTGGTGCGAAGGGGTTCTGCAAGTTAGAGGATGTGCTACTCGGCGCTAAAAAAGACTATTTCACGTTTTTAGGTATAGATACCTTCTACTATTAGAGGGTTTCCCGAGTAATTCGTCGTTGACGATATCATCCGGCGAGCCAGAATTTCTCCATTTGCGATGGATATTCGGGATGCTACCTATAAAAAAAGTCCAGCTCAAAATAACGTGACCTCTTAGAATTGACTTTACTACGCGGCAGGCGTTCTGCTGCAGCGATCGAATGTAGGAAACGAGTCCGTCATTCTTTTGGTCTTTCAAAGCAAGGTTGCGTCCTTTAGAGGGCATGTCGATTCCGGTTGTGTTCGCCGGGGCGCTTGAAGGTCGCCCGGCCTTGATTAGGGTTGCGATATCGGAATCAGGTATGTCCGTGATGAAATCAATTCCGCCAAAAAATCCCGCTGGTTCAATACTCTTGCTCACCAGTGTGAAATAAATCATGTAACCCGTGATCGAATCAGGAAGATCGAGTGGTTTGACCCAATTTCGGTGTGAAAATCCAAAATTGCGTCGCAATGAGAGTGGGTTTCTGGAAGAATTCGAGCCATAGGTACCAGAAGCCTGAATCCTCACACATGCCTCTAAGTTACGATCACCGAGACTCGGCGAGTCAATCCGAAGTGTTAAACCGAGTTGCAGTCAGGTTTATTGCTACGATCAATCTATGAACAAGACAAGAACCGCTGTTCCGGTGCTATTCGTCGTCACTGCACTGATATCAATCACACTCGCTGTAATTTCCATAACGGGCGGTGAGACCGGTGTCCGCGGCCAAGTCGTGAGCGTCGAGTCAGCTTCAGTAACCACGATATCCAGCCTCACGATTCGCGATGACTCCGACAAGGAATGGACATTCGAAGGGTCTGGGACGTTCTCAGGTTTTACGCCATCACATCTGAATGAGCACAAAGCACTACAAGATGCTATAACCGTTGTCTACGAGGTATCGGAGTCTGGGGTACTGACGATAGTGAGTATTAGCGACTAGGCCTATCGCAATATCGTCGCTAGGTACTCTTCAATCTCGTTCTGAGTGGCGAATGATTCGAACCTCCCAACGACGATGCCGTCGCCATCGACTACGAACGTCCACGGCTCGGTGTGGAATTCCCATTCGTGGATGATCGGAGATTCGATGCCAAGGGACGGATCGCCAGCGGCAAGCATTTCTTCTGGGTTGTCGAATATTTCGACGTGTATGAAGCTGGCTTGTCCGTTATACGTGTCATCTAATGCCGAAAGAACTTCAGTTTGAGGACCGCATGTTGCTGATTGGCAATAAGCAGGAGTCGAGAATGTGATGACCGTGGGATTTCCTGAAGCGACCGCTTCATCGAAACTGATCGAATAAAGGTCAGGGTCCGGATCAGGCGCACTGGTTATCGAACGCAGGTTTCCGTCGGCTGGTTCGATTTTGGTAGCCGTAAGTGGGGCCGGGTCTCCTATGTTGGGGGCGTCTGTGGCCGATTTGACCAGTATTCCGCTTCCTCCCGGAATCGAACCTTCATCTGCCTTGACTCGAACTTTGATGCTCCACAAGCCGACTTCATCGAATGTCATTGTGCTTGTGTAGGTGCCGCTTCGGACAGGCCATGCTCGCCAGGTGAGGTCGTCGACCACATGTGTTTCGTTTGAGGTGGGCGATGTGTAGGTGACTTCAAGCTCTTCTACCCGGTCGTCGAATCTCGCCCCGCCGATCACTTGAATATTGAGTGGTATTCGGGCAGTACCCAGAGCTACGTCAGATGCAGCAGCAAAAACTACGAGCTGCACTGACTCAGATTTTTCGATGCAACCAGTTAGTGCAACGGACAAAAGTGACCCAAGGATTAGCAAAATAAGCGCGATCTTTTTCAATTTCGATTCAATCCTCACGAATGCAGAGTAGAAGTGGAGATACGTGGCGCCCCGACGGTAGAAGTACGATCAGTCGATAACGATAGACGTTCAGGAGTCATATTGGGGTTTGCTGCGGGTGAATCATTCATGAAGTTTTTTTCGCGCGTGCGGAAACATCCGTTTGACTTTGAGCGGTAGACTTTTTGCGTTCGATAACAAATTACATAATTCATGCAGGATTTCAAATGGCAATTCCGTCTTCCGACCCAATAATCGTTGCTCCAACAAATATGCCGTTCCGCACAGATGAATCTCTTGATCTCGATGCGCTTGCCAGAAACGTAGATAAGTTCTCGAACACTGCTTTGTCTGGTTTTGTCGTGGGCAGCTATGGTGGTGAAGAGTTTCACATGGGGGAGCCAGAGAAAGTTTCAGCCATTAAGACCGTTGTGGAAGCCCATGCTGGACGTAGGTTTGTAATTGCAGGAATTGATGCCCTGTCACCAACTGAGGCCGTGCGGTTATCGAACTTGTATGCCGAAGCTGGAGCCGACATGATTCGGGTTCGGGTTCCGGCTGCGAACAGAGGCGTAAACACAGCACCTATCCAAGATTATTTTGCGCAGGTGACAAAAGAGAGCCCCATTCCTGTCGTCATCATCCACCAGCCTAAAACTGCGATGGGAACCGATATAACTAAGGAAGAATTGAGAGATCTGACGGCGTTTGACAACGTGTTCGCTTACATCATGTCTCTCAACTATCGCTACGAGTGCCGAATGGCACAGTTTGTAGATGAGAAGGTAAAGCTGTGGACCTGCAATGGGACACTTCTAATGCCTGGTGGAATGATCGGTGCTGTCGGTGCTTGTTTGCTATTTGGTAATTGGGGTCCACACATTGCTCGCGACATAATTCAGGCTTGCCTGGACGGTCGTTACGCTGAAGCTCGTGAGATGCAAGAACGCATCAATAACATCGATTCTATTGGCATGTCGTGGGGTGTAGGGGTTCAGAAAACTGGTCTCAACTTAATGGGCTATGAAGGCACAGTGCCTCGTAAACCAAATCTGCCACTGTCTGAATCTCAAGTTTTCGATATGAAAGAGGCATTGATTGAAGCTCGAATTATGAACGAGGATGGAACACCCGCACCTCAGATCTAGGTGTAAAGTTTTCAATGGATATTTCGCTAAGGAATTTATGAAATTAACTAATCCCGAAATGATTCGCGCCGTAACCAGCAAATGGGACGGTGATCGAGATGCAAACGGTCGACCGTTGGTGCCGTCAGACATCCTTGAACGGATGAAACTGGTCACATCTGAAGAGGCGTGGGGCACTTGCAAGCGTAACAATTACCACTTTCAGTTCGCCGGAAACTGGATGAACCTTCATCCAGATCGTGTAATTGTCGGGCGGGCAGTGACTTGCAGATGGGTTCCACGTCGACCAGATATCCACGATTCAATCGACAAGCAGGGTGAGGAAGACGACCGTGTTGGATTCCAGAACTCATGGGTTATCGATGAACTGGAACAGAATGATCTGATCGTTGTTGATCTGTTTGGCAAGGTGTTGAACGGGACATTTGCTGGCGATAATCTCGCCACAGCGATTAAGTCACGGTCGGGCACCGGGATGGTGATCGACGGTGGAATTCGTGATACTCAACGAATTCTGGAAATGGACGATTTCAACGCGCTTGTTCGCGGTGTTGACCCAAGTGCGATTCTTGATGTGAGCATGCCGGAGATAAACGGTATCACTCGTATAGGTGAAGCAACTTGTGTTCCGGGCGACGTTGTTCTCGGAACCAGGACGGGAGTGGTATTTATTCCACCTCATCTTGCTTTGGAAGTTGTCGAGCGATCCGAATCGATTCGACTAAAGGACGAATTCGGTCAACAGCGCATCAGAGAAGGTGTTTACACGCCTGGTGAAGTAGACCGAGAGTTCTCTGAAGATATGGATAAAGATTTTGGAGAATGGAAAGCCAACCGCTTGAAGTAGTCGGTTTTTCACGTAGTTCAGTTTAGAAATAGGAAATTTAGTAATTTGGCAGATCAAAACACAAGCGCAGTAGATCAGGTAAAGACTTCCTCTAGTCCGTCTGACCTCCGAATCACCGACATGCGAATCGCAGTCGTCGGTGGCGGCGGATGGCGATGGCCGATCATCAAGCTCGAAACAAACCAAGGCCTAGTCGGTATCGGTGAAGTTCGAGACGGTGCCTCGGCTCGATACGCTCTTATGCTCAAGAGCCGGCTGCTCGGCGAAAACCCGTGCGACATCGACCGATTATTCCAGAAGATCAAGCCGTTCGGTGGTCATGGTCGTCTCGGTGGTGGTGTTTGCGGAGTCGAAATGGCCCTATGCGACCTCGCAGGAAAGGCATTCGGCGTGCCCGCATACATGTTTGCTGGTGGCAAATACGGTGATGACAAGATCAAGGTATACGCCGACACGCCGCTCAAGAAAGACCCTGAAGAGATGGGCAAGATGCTCCAGGGTCGGATGGATCGAGGATTCGAGTTCCTCAAGATGGACATCGGAACTTGGATCGCTGAAGAGTTCGAGGGTGGAGTAATCAATAAAAAGGTTTCCAAAGAATCCAACACGTTGAAGCACCCGTTCACCGGCATTCAAGTTACCGACTACGGCATTTCCAAGATGCAGGAGTACGTCGGGGCTGTTCGTGACGTTATCGGCTACGAAATCCCTCTCGCCTCTGATCATTTCGGTCACATGGGTGTTGAGAACGCCATTCGGATCGGTAAGGCTCTCGACCAGTTCACATTGGCTTGGTATGAGGACATGATTCCTTGGGAATTCGTCGACCAGTGGCAGGCACTCAAAGCCGGTGTTGATACTCCTGTTTGCACAGGTGAAGACATTTACTGCCTAGACGGATTCAAGCCTCTGGTAGATGCCCGGGCAATCTCGGTTGCTCATCCTGACCTCGCTACATCAGGTGGAATTATCGAAACCAAGCGGATTGCTGACTACTGCCGAGATGCAGGTATAGGTGTTGCACTTCATCAGGCTGGTTCACCAGTTGTTGCGATGGCAAACGCACACTCTGCAATGGCGATGGAGAACTTCATCGCGCTGGAGATGCACTCGGTCGACAACCCTTGGTGGAACGACCTTGTAGATCTTGTTGGTCAAGAGGGCGATGTGATCAAGGACGGATATGTCACTGTCACTGACGCTCCTGGACTGGGGCTCGAATTGAACGAAGAGGCAGTCGCCGAGAACCTTGCCAAGGCAAGCGAAACTCGGGCCGGGGTTTACCCCGCTGGCGTCTTCGAGGACACGTCAGAGTGGGACGAGCTCGATGCACATGACCGTGTCTGGAGCTAATCACTGGCTCTGAACAGAACTTTTGACAGACCGCCGGAGATTTTCTTCGGCGGTCTGTTTTTGTCTTGAATTTCAACTTCTGCCAAATCTGGTAGTGACAGGCCTAGGCGATGACTGGCGGTTAGGTCGGAAACTTACCGGATAAGAGGTATTAAATGTTCAGTTCAAAACTAACTAAAAGAAATTCAGTCGGCTTTCCTAGATCATTCCTGCCGTCTTCTTCGGAAATAGGAACAAAACAGCACTCCGAATGATCAAGCGCCTGGACGTAACTTGCGCAACATCGGTGGCCCGGCAGATTATCGGCGAAGGTGTGGTCGGTCGGAAGAACTCCGCAGTCATGAGGGCTGATGGCACGCCGATCATCCTTTACGAGAATCTGGACAGTGAAGAGCTGAATGTTCTAAGTTGTGCCAATGCTTTATGCCTGCCTTACGGAGGCTGAGATAGAAATAACTAAAAATCCTGGTCGTTATTCGGCCAGGGTTTTTAGTACCTGTTTTGCGGCACCTAGCGACGCCGGAGACATGAGATACACCCCCGCCCAGCCTTGGGAACGGTATTCGTGAGCCTGACGCACGGCAAAATCGATCCCAGCCTTCAGCTGATCATTGCCACTGGGGTACTTCGCTAGGGAGTCAATCACGCTTTGTGATAGGTTGACTCCAGGGACTTGAGCAATTCGTTGGGCATGAGATTTGGATTTGAGAACCATCACCCCTGGCAGAACTGAAACGAGATTTCTGAAGGGCGCAATAGTTTTCATCGAGGCGTCATCGAAAACCGGCTGAGTCATCACGTAATCCGCTCCAGCATCAATTTTTGCTCGAAGACGTTCTATTTCAGCATCGATGTTTAGTGCCTCAGGTTCGAAACCGGTACCGATCGTGAATTTAGTGCCGCTATCGAGATTCCCACCGAGCGGGTTGCCGCCGAAATCCCTCCCGACATTGAGTTGATCGGCAGTGGCACGAATCAACTGAATTGAGTTCATATCGAATACCGCTGATGAACGAGGGTATGTCGGTGACATTTTTGGCGGATCGCCAGTGATAAATAGCACATTTCGTATGCCACGTAGGTGGTAACCCATCAATCTTGATTGAACAGCAAGCGTGTTCAGATCCCGTCCCGCAAAGTGGGCGACGAACTCCAACTTATCGTGGTCTCGCCAATCTAGCTTCGCTCTGATCAGTTCTACCAGATCTCCAGGCGGGATCAAAGGGAGGCCTCTTGAGCCATCGGTGATGTCTACGGCATCAGCCAATCCCTCACCGACGATCTCTTGAACCATTCGGGCTCTGAGATCTAAAGCTTTGGGATCGGAACCGGTTGGTGCAACCATTTCCACGCTGATTGCGAATTTTCCGTCAAAAATCTTTCGCGAGAAACTGCCGTTGGTCTTGCGAGAATCTTCGGCAGGATGTTCACGCCGTTGCCGAGCCTCCGGCGACATTGCTAGATCGGCGCCAACTGAAGACGTTCGAGATTTTAGATAGGCCGACATTTCGCGGACGTGTTCAGGATGAACTTCGCAACATCCACCTACAAGGGCGGCTCCTGAATCGCCAAGTTGCCTTGCAAGTGTCCCCATATATTCAGGATTCGAACGGGTAAGGAAGCGATGGCCGATGCGCTCGAATCCGCCAGCATTGGGCATGGCAGAGAGCAGTAGATCACCATTTTTGACCTCTGGTGCAGTATGAGCCTTTTGAATGAACTCAGCCGCCACCCATGGCGCGACGCAGTTGATTCCTGCTACTGAAGCTCCTGCGCTGGCAGCCATCGAAGCAAATTGTGCCGGTTCGATCGGCCATACCTGAGTTTCGCCAACTCCTGGATCGAGCGCTGCATGAGCGAGCACCGGAGGGGCGTTGTCTCGGTACGAGATATCTCGCGTAAGTGCCAATAAACGGTCGGTGTTGGTGAACGTTTCGAGAAGAATCGCATCGGCGCCGTTCTCGATTAGACTATCAATTTGAGTTGAATAAGATTCAACTGTTGTTCCGCCAGGTCCAATCGATCCGATTACGAAAACAACACTGCTATCGTCCGGATATTCGGCCAGATGTTCTTCGATCGCTTCTCGTGCGATTGTGATTGCTGCTTTGTTTATTTGGTCCACCTGATCTCCGGCTCCGGCGACCGTTAGCTCGGATTCGTTAGCCGAAAACGTATTAGTGGTGAGGACCGTCGCACCTGCTGCCAAGCTCGACGCATAGATCCCTTTGATTAAGTTGGGATTTCGAAGGTTGATGGCTTCGTATAAGAAGTCGGGCGATGCGAGCCGCCCAGTCAGTTGGAATATGAGCGAACCGATACCGCCATCGGCGAGCGTGGTTCCTGTTCGTAACGACTCTAGAAATTTCGATTCGACTTGGTGCATGTGCAACTTTGGTTGAGGATTTAGGTGACGATTGAGCCCAATTATCACCTGTCCCAGAGCGGAATGGAGTAACTGGCGATTCATTCGTCCGCCCTAATCGATAGTTAGCTCGCCGGTCATTACTTCAACGACGTGACCTGCGATCTTCACTCGATCATCTACTAATTTGCAGTACATCGTTCCTCCGCGGTTTGATATCTGCCGACCGACCAGCTCGGTCTTTCCGAATTTCCCCGCCCAATAGGGCATTAGGACGGTATGTGACGATCCGGTAGCGGGATCTTCATTGATTCCCGCGGTAGGCACAAAAAAACGGCTTACAAAGTCAAATTCACCGGCATCTGCAGGTGCCGTCACTGCAACCCAAGGCTCTTTGAGTTTTGCCACTGCTGCGAAATTTGGTTTGAGTTCGGCTACTTGAGATTCTGTTTCAAATACGGCAACGGTCGTGTTCGCATGCAGAATCTCGACTGGTGACGCTCCGAGTGCAGATTGAACAGCAGCGACTTCATTCGCATCTTTTAGCGGTCGGGGTGGATTTACGGGAAAGTCTAGTTCGAGCATGTCGTTCCGATGTTCAACTGTTAATCGACCTCTTCGGGAACTAAATGCCACTTGAGTGAGGTCGGGTTGCAGTTTGGACAGGACAACATGCCCCGATGCTAGCGTGGCGTGACCACACAGATCGACTTAGATCTTCGGGGTGAACCAACGAATGTCGTAGTCGATATCGTGCTTTTCGCTCGGCACGAAGAATGCTGTCTCAGACAGGTTCATCTCGGGGGCAATCGATTGCATATCTGCTTCAGGCAGCCATTCATCCAGTGGGCAGACGGCAGCTGGGTTGCCTGAAAACGGCTGATCTGTGAACGCATCGATCTGAAAAATAGAGATTTTCAAGTTATTCCGTCCGAATATCGGCCGACTACAGGTTATTGCCGCCGGTCCACCGGTGCTTTTCTAGCTCTGATTCGATCAAATCAGATCCGAGGCCTGGTCGATTGTGCACTTGGAGTTTCCCGTTTTCAATCTCGAACGGATGGGTCATCAAGTCGTCACGCCAAGGAGCGTCGTCGTTGATAAATTCCAACGTCATGAAGTTTGGGATAACCGCGCATATGTTGGCAGAAACGAGTGTATTCATCGGAGAATGGCAGTTGTGTGGCGCAATAGCGGTGTCGTACAGATGCGCCAAATCGCAAATTTTCTTGCCCATTGTGATGCCGTTCCAGGCGAAGTCAGGCATGATCACATCCTGAGCATGCGACTCGAAGAACGGTCGGTATTCTTCGGGTCCCATCAGGCTTTCACCATGGCAAATTGTAGTCGTGGTCGATTCTCGAACAGTGCGCAGTGAACCCGGGTCCCACGTTTCAGTCTCAAGCCACATCATGTCGAACGGTTCGAGTGCTCTTGCAAGCTTGATGGCGCCACCCAGCCGAAAACTAAGAGCCGTATCGATCGCAATTCCGATTTCTGGGCCAAGTGCTTCTCGGAATGTTCCGATCACACTCACTGCATTCTCAAGTTGCTGGTATGTGATCTGACCACTGTTTCCGACGCCATTTTTCTTGCGAGGGATATCGTGTATATCTTCCAGAGCAAGAATGTTGGTTTTTATACCCGTGAATCCTTGATCGAGTACTTCTTGGCTGAGTTCACGTACATCGTCTAGTGTCGAGAGCTTCGGTACATTGAGCTGTTCAGCGTACCGTCCTCGATCAGACCCGCAGTGTGACCAGTAGAGTTCGAGCTCATCGCGCATCTTGCCACCAAGTAATTGCCAAACTGGCGCATCGAGTGCTTTCCCTCGAATGTCCCACAAGGCTGAGTCGATGCCCGACATCGCTTTGTAAGCGATTCCCCCTCGTTGGCGAACCATGAACGAAGCGTTGTCCCACCAAGCTGCCTCTGACGCCATCGGGTCTTTGCCGATCATGTTTTCGCCAAGCTGGTTCACCGTTGCTGCCACCGAGTACGCAGCTTGCCATTCGGTGCAATCACCCCAGCCGACTATTCCAGCGTCAGTTTCGATTTTCACGAACGTCCAAGGTCTGAATACGCCATCGACGATAAATGTTTTGACCTTGGTGATTTTCACTTGATCTTCCTTAGATCTTGGTTCGCATCATTGTTCTCTGGCTCGTCTACAGCGCCACCTGATGGAGCATCAGTGTATTCGTAGCGACGTACACCGGGCACTACCACCCAGATAACCGCCACAACTGCTATCCCAACGAAACCGCCCAAAACCATCGTCGCGCCTGCTCCGATTGCCGCTGATACGAACGCTACCTCCATCTGCCCAATATTGTTCGCACTCATTGCCGCAAACGAATGGGCGCTAGATGCTCTTCCTATTAGCCGGTCGGGCGTAGTTAGCTGCACGATTGCCTGTCGCATGGTCATGCCGACAGAGTCGGTAGCCCCGAGTAGGGCAACAATCACAAGCCCAACCCAGAAGATTGGTGTCAGCCCAAAAGCGATGAGTCCGACTGCATAAACCATGGTTGCGCCGAGAACGATTCGACCTTTATGGCGAATTTTCTCAGTGAAGAACACCAGCATTGAGCCACCCACTCCCCCAAAGGCGTTGGCTGAACCTAGTAGGGCTGTGCCCTCTGCACCCATCCCATAAAGCCCACTGGCGAATAACGGGAACAGCATTCTGTAGAAGCTGACTACCGTTACCCCGATATCGAGCAGGTAGAGACCCGGTAGGATCGGGTGTCTCTTCACGAACGAAGCACCCTCAACGATTGCTGCAACTTTGCTTTGCGAAACTGTGTCGGGATCGGGAGCGCCACTGGCTTTGATCATGGCTGGCGCGATCATGCTAATGCCAGCAAAAATTGTTCCGACGAAGAAGGTTGTGCCTACCCCGAACTGAGTAAACAAGATCCCAAACAGAAGTGGTGCTGCGATTTGTCCTACTTGGAACGACGCTGTTTGAAAAGTTACGCCATTGGTCGTGTGTGATCTAGGGATCACTCTTGGAAGCATGGCTGGTCGAGCGGAATTCCCGAGCATATTTACGATGCCTGTTACGCCAGTGACTGCGAAAATCATCCATGGAGCGAGGACATCGTTCCATGCAGCGAGTGTTAGCAGAAGCATCGATATGAACGAAACACTCTGAGTGAAAAACATCAACTTCTTGCGATTGATGGTATCGGCCAACAATCCGCCATAGACAACTACTGGCATCTGAAGGAACTGGACAGCGCCAAGCAGGCCTAGCTGAAGTTCTGATCCTGTTTCGTCGTATAACCACTGTGTGCTGGTGAACAGCCGCAACTGCATTGCAACTAGCATTCCCATGCCGGAAAGCCAAAGCAGCGTGTAGTCACGAAATGCTAGTGATGACCACGGCCGTAGTTGCTTTCGGTGTGGTCTTGTCTCTGGGGGTGAAGGATCAGCAGACGGAGATTCAGGTTCGTTCGATTTCAAGTTAGGTTTCTATTAGCCGGGTAGTGAATTGCGGCATCTTACACCGCCCCAGCAACCAAACGAGAGCAGGTTTCTGATCGACTAAGTGGCGTTCGCCGCAATTAACTCACGAACTTTTTGTGAAAGGCGTGAACCAGAGATCGCTCCGATGACAATGTCGTGGACTCGCCCGTCCTTTCCGATCAAGAACGTGGAAGGCATGTTTTGCACTCTCCAATCGGTGATTATGGTCCTGTTAGGTGTGTTGCCCGTCACGTAAGTAATGCCTACTTCATCGACTAGTGCTTGACCAGTTTTGTAAGTTCCTAGCCCAACATATGGCCCAATATCGACTCCAATGAACAAGACTTTATCCCCATATTCCCGCCATGTTTCTTCGAGCGCTGGCATTTCGGCTCTGCAGGGTGGACAGTTTCCTGCCCAAAAATTGAGAAGTATTGGGCGATCTTCGTTTGCGACGAGTTCGTTGAAGGATATGGAATTCGCCCCAACCTCATTAGCTCCCGTATACAAGTTGAGAACGAAATCACCATCGCCAGGAGCTTCACTAGTTGAGCAGGACGCGATAATGATCGATAGGGAAGCCAATGTCAGAAGTAGAACTAGGCGATTGATTCTTGGGAGTTGCATATAGTTCCTGATGAGTAACTAAATAGATTCGATTCCGATATTTAGGCGCACTCACATTTGCCAATTCTGTGCGCTCTTGCGACATTCGGGGCGGTTCGACCATTGATTGTGATGATAAATTTGCTCGGCAGTGGCCATGTGGGTTTCAATGTGGCAATGATTTTGTGTTCTAAATAGTTCGTGGAGATTTTAAATGGGTGAATTCGACGGAAAATCCGTAATCGTCACAGGTGGTGCGCTGGGCATTGGTGGGGCGGCTTCTGAAGCATTCGCCAAAGAAGGCGCTAGTGTAACGATCCTCGATTGGAATACCGAGGCTGGTGACGAAATCGTTAGTCGAATCACCGCCCGAGGAGGCACGGCACAGTTTGTTCATGGTGATGCGGGTACTTCGGAAGGCTGCCGATCGACTGTCGATGCAGCGGTCGAAGAATATGGTGGGGTGAACGTTGTATTCAACAATGTCGGTATTCAACCGCCTGATTCGTATGTTGATGCCGTAGAGCTTCCTGAAGAAACTTGGGACAAGATCATCGCGGTCAACTTGAAAAGCCGCTTCCTGATGGCGAAGTACGCGATTCCTCACATGCGTAAAGCAGGTGGGGGAGTGATTATTTCTTCAGCCAGTGTTCAAGGACTTCAGTCAATGGGCGGGGTGTCTGCCTATGCTGCTTCTAAGGGTGGTGACCTATCACTTATGCGGCAGATGGCGTTGGATTTCGCTCCCGACAATATTCGAGTTGTATGCGTGAACCCGGGTGCCATCGATACTCCCATGGTTCGGAATGCGATTGCTGGTACTGGTGGTGATCTCGAAGATGAGCTGATTTCAACTGGTCAGGCGCATCCGATTGGCAGGATCGGTCAAGCAGACGACGTCGCAAACATGGTGTTGTTTCTTGCAAGCGACAAGGCATCATTCGTCACTGGATCGTACTTCAACGTCGATGGTGGACTTATGGCGATGGGTGCGTGGGCATCAACTGTTGGCGCCGCAGGTTCAGAGTAAGTAGGGGGTTATTTGCCACGGTCGTTTTGCTGCTTAGGACATTTGGGCTTTTTAGGCGGCAGCGACCCTGCAAACTCGCTGGCTTCACCAAGCCAGTTGAGAAGATCTTCATCTTCCCCAATGCGATCGCTGGTTAATAGCACGTATTCTTTCATTGCTTTGTGATTGCCAATTGGATCGAACGGTTCGGCATAACCAGATTCGATCCAATTGGCGGTTCGTTAGGCGCCTACTCGGATCATGACCCCATCGCCCCTTGCACCAGCGAACATCAGATCGTTAGTTTCCAAGAACCAAGTAGTAGGGCCGAACATTCTCTTGCTTCGAACAGGAGCCATCGAGAGAAGCCCCGATACGCGTTCGATTAGGACTTCGTCCTTTTTTACCCTTTGTTGAACTGTGACTTATCGTCTTTTCAAAGCAGAGCATGGGCAAATCTAGCCCAGTTCGCGATCGAAACGAAGCAACGAAGTCACACCGAATGAACGCTAAATGTACGAGATCGAGTTGTCAGGGTTGACCCGGTCACCGCGGTGCCATGATTTTGAATACGGTCGGTTTGTAAATTCTGACTCAACGACGTCGATACCGAGTCCGGGACCTTCCGGAATCGGGTAGTAACCGTCAACAGGTTCGACAATGTTGGTTACTGATGCGATTTCGAACGGCTTTAACGTCCTCGACTCTTGAACAAGGAAGTTCGAAGTGGCCGTATCGAAGTGGAGATTAGCGACGCTGGCCAATGGTCCCATTGGGTTGTGGGGCGCTACAACCAAGTCATGAGCCTCTGCCATGAAGGCGATTTTTCGCATTTCGGTTAAGCCACCAACGATGCAGACCTCGGGCTGAATGATATCGACCCCACCTTCTCGGATTAGATCCCACATCTCGAACTTCGTGTAAAGACATTCTCCCGTTGCTACAGCACACGGCATTTTTTCGCGCAATTTACCCATTTCGTAGCGATTTTCCATCCTAATCGGCTCTTCCATGAACCACGGATTGAATTCCATTAGGGCATCTGTGAGTTCGAGAACCCTAATTGGCTCGAAAATTGCCGCGTGTGCGTCGAATCCAACGTCGATGTCATCACCGACTGCTTGACGTACCGCCTTGAACCTCGCGTTCGAGTCGATCATCACGTCGTTCCACCGCAGATCTCGCCAATTTGGAGATAGTGGGCTTGCTTTGAGCGCTGTGTAGCCCTTGTCGACGAACTTGCGTGCGTCTTCGGCTAGTTCTTCAGGCGTGCTGCCGTGAATATCCCAATAGGCTCGTATTTTGTCTCGGACTTTGCCGCCCATCAGTTCATAAACGGGTTTATTGAGCACCTTACCAGTGATGTCCCAAAGCGAGACATCGATCGCCGAAAGTGCTGCTAATCCGGAAGATCCGATAGGAAACCGAGCTCCTTGATAACAAAGTGCCCAGTTTCGTTCGATCTCAGTTGGGTCTTGTCCGACAAGCTGCTCGGCGAAGTACTCAACCCACACGGTCGATGCCATGTCGGGACCAACGTGGTACACCTCGCCTACGCCATAGATGCCGGCATCGGTGTGTGTTCTGACATAGATAAGATTTCCGGCTGCTGGGTCGGATCCGATTAGTGTTTCTATTTTTGTGATTTTCATATCGGTCGTCTTTTAAAAATTACGAGTTGAAGTTGGAATTGAAGGCGGGTTAGAGGAAGCCGGGTGACCCGTCGCTGTACGTTGCGAATCCTCTATCCCATTGGGCAGGAGGATTCGCAGAGATGGCATCGTGATTCAGCGTCATTCCAAGTCCCGGCTGTGTTGGGAGTTCGAAATATCCATTAACCGGACCCCACGATTCGTTTATGAACTCGGATTTCTTCTTTTTGTGATCGCCGTGCCATTCAAGAATCGCAAAGTTGTTGATGGAAGCAGCGTGGTGAACACCTGCCGCAGTTGAGATCAATCCCAATGGGTTGTGCGGAGCGACGGTGACATAGTGTGCTTCAGCCACGGCGGCTATCTTCTTAGCTTCGAGGAGGCCTCCGCAGCAAAGCAAATCAGGCTGGATGATATCGACAGCATCAGCGTTCAGTAGTTCGGTGTATCGGTGAAGACCGTACAGATTCTCGCCAGTTGCGAGGGCGACTCTAAACTCACGCCGCAGTTCAGCGCTTGATTCGATGAATTCAGCTCGTGCCGGTTCTTCGATGAACATAAGTCGGTATGGCGTGATGACCCTTGCAAGCTCTAGTGACAGAGCAGTTTCACGAATGGCAACGTGTACATCGACTGCTAGATCAGGACTATCGCCAATCGCATCTCGAATAGCCGACATTCGCTGATCGGCTTCGCGTAACGCCTGCCGCCACGGAATTTCACGCCAATTCGAAGGAAGTGGGCTGGTTTTGAACGCTGAGTAGCCTTCGTCCATTAGCCGTACTGCATGTTCGCCGACTTCCTCTGGCGAATCTCCGTAAATGCCGTGGTAAACCCGGACGCGTTCTCGAGTCTTACCGCCTAGCAAGCTGTAAACGGGAAGCCCGGCAGCTTTACCTGCAATATCCCAAAGTGCGAGATCGATACCGGAAATGGCAGACCACGCTACCTGACCAAGAGGGAAGCGCAGCGTGTTCTTCGCACGACGAATTAGCCACTCGATTCGTCCTGGGTCTTGTCCTATGAACCACGATTTCATCTCTTCGATCATCGCTATTACGCTTCGGTCAGGACCAATTGAGTATGCCTCACCGACTCCTGCGATCCCTGCATTAGTCTCGATTTCGAGAAAGATGTTATTTCGTTGACCGTCGTTCGCATGGAACGTCTTGATATCGGTAATTTTCATCTTGAACCTGTAGCTATTGATCGAGTTTCATCACAATGCGCAGAGCAATGACGCACTGTTATCGCTGCAGTATTCTGACAGGTTGACGATATTGGTCAACTTTTATCCAAATTCATTCGATAAAATGCCCGAACGGAGTTCAGCTATGCCAAATCGTTCTTTCAGGGGAGTGGTACGGGGTATTCGAGTACTAATCGCAGTGCTGATAACTCTGGCTGGCCTTATTGGGATATTGCTGCCCTCGCTCGAAGAATCTGCTCAGGCACAGTCGACCGAGTCGGGGAATCAACAATCAAACGTCCTTCTTATTCGACTTGATAGCGCGATAGATGGTGTTTCTTCACGATTTATCGAACGGGGCCTCGACAGAGCTGAAGAAGAAGATTTACAGCTTGTTGTGTTGATGTTGAACACCCCTGGCGGTCTCCTAGACGCCACCAGAGACATTATTGGATCGATTCTAATGTCTGAGGTGCCCATAGCTGTCTACGTAGCTCCTAGCGGCGCACAGGCGGCAAGTGCTGGAACGTTTGTTGGCGCGGCGGCACACATATTGGCGATGGCGCCGACCACAAACATAGGCGCTGCATCGGTCGTTGGAGTAGATGGCGATGATTTGCCAGACACGTTGAGTCGAAAGGCGTCCCAAGACGCAGCCGCGTTTATTCGAAGCATCGCTGAAAGGCGAGGTCGAAACGTGTCGGCACTTGAAGCGACCGTATTGTCGGCTAAGGCGTATTCAGCTTCAGAAGCAGTCGAGTTGGGGATTGCTGACTTGATCGCAGTTGACTACGAATCTCTTTTAGAACAGTTGGATGGTTATCCCGTCGATATCAATGGGGAAAGTGTGGAATTGGATATCAGTGGCGCTATTACATCGCAGATCGATTTGAGTTTGCTAGAGCGTGTGCTGGCGTTCATCTCAGATCCTAATATTGCTTTCCTTCTTGTATCACTTGGTGGGCTTGGCGTGATCGTGGAACTTTGGAATCCGGGACTTTGGGTTCCAGGTACGTTAGGCGTTTTGTTCTTGGTTCTTGGGTGGGCTGGCGTTGGACAGTTGCCGTTCTCTTGGGCAGGAGTGGCGTTGATCCTGTTATCGATGTTGTTGTTTTATCTCGAAACGACCGCTCCGGGGATTGGGTACTTCGGAGTTGCTGGCACTGTGAGTTTGATTCTGGGTGGAGTATTTATGGTTGGTTTCTTCGGTAATCCGACTTTTACTGGGGCTGACCCAACCGTGAATCGATGGTTGCTGGCGATCGTTGGAGTTTCAATTGGTTCATTAGTGTTGTGGTTTGCTTGGGAGCTTCGTAAAAGTAAAGATATTTTGTTGTACGAAAGTCCAACGTTAGTAGCGAGTATGGTCGGGGGGGCAGGTGTTGTGTCGGCAGAATTATCTGACCTTCAGGTCAGGTTCTGGTAAATGGTGAGATCTGGTCTGGCGAGTATGAAGGAAACAGCGAAAAAAGCATCTCTGTGGGCACAGAAGTCGAAGTGGTTTCGGTCGATGGTATTCATCTGAAAGTGAGACTATTGCGAACCGAAACAGGTACAGATGACGTATCGAGTAAAGATTGAAACAAATTAGGTTCGGGGATCCCCGTTCCGTATTGGGAGGTACTAATGGCATTTATTAACTTCGTTCGAGATTACGAGCGTGTTGCCCGTTTCCGACTGGGTACGTTCGAAGGGATGATGGGGCCGGGAATCGTAATATCGCTCCCGATCATCCACCAGATCCAGAAGATCGACACACGTACGACTGTTCTTGATATCCCGCGTCAAACGAACATCACCAAGGACAATGCGCCGATAGAAATCGATTTTTTGGTGTATCTCCGGGTCGATATCAATGAAGCACAGAAGGCTGTTCTTGAGGTTGAAGATTACACAACTGCTGTAGTTGGACTTGCCACGACGACCCTCCGGGCGGTCATCGGTGAAATGAACCTTGACGATGTGTTCTCTCAGCGAGACAAGATCAATGAGGTCCTTCGAACACGATTGGATTCCGAAACCGAGCGTTGGGGCATCAAAGTCACCAACGTAGAAATTCGTGAGATCGATCCTCCAAGAGACATTCAAGAGGCGATGAACCGCCAAATGACTGCTGAACGCATTCGCCGTGCGGTTGTTCTCGAGGCAGACGGTACCAAACAAGCAGCTATTACGGTTGCTGAAGGTGAGAAGCAATCGTCGATCCTAAAGGCAGAAGGTGACAGGCAGGCTGAGATTCTTGCGGCTGAAGGTGATCAGCAAGCGACCGTTCTTAGAGCCAGCGGTTATGCCGAGGCGCTTGCGGCGATTCACAAGGTAGCTTCGGGCGTAGATGCGAACACAATGACGCTCCAATACGTTGATGCACTGAAGGAACTAGCTGCAGGCGAATCAACCAAATTCGTATTACCACTTGAGCTAACGAAAATGCTAGGTGGACTTGGTAGTTTCACGTCGCAAGACGACTAAAATAAACGAATCAAAACGTGACCGAAATTCGGGTCGGAAAATAGATAAATAATCGACCTGGGATTTGGTCCAAATAGCCGGGCTCAGAATTTTCTGCGCCCGGCTATTTTTTGACCAAAATCAGCTGAAATCGACAACCTGTGCGGAAATTTAGTAAAAATATCGGTCGGCACTTGGTTGAGTTCAAAAACCCATTTCTTACATCCGGATTACATGCTAAACAAAACGGTAAATAATCCGTTATGTTGTGCGATACTGCGCCGCACATTGACCGGCGCAAGTTGTCGTCAATCAGCACAAAAAACGACCCAAACTGCGAACGTGAAGACGGCGCATATTTGGGCACTGAAAACTTTGCGCTGCTTGACGTCGAAATACGGTAGTTCGGTGAGTAATTAGTCGAAGCACTGGTTGACCGCTCGCGTAGTGCTATCAAGTGGCCTTGGAGTAAATCGTACTGTCCGTAGTTGGACAGGAATGTTTCACATCGTGTGCAAATACTTGTGTTGAGTGATAGGCAGCGAATCAACTCGGACAAACGAAGATCCGGTGCCGATGATTATTTACGCCGCTAGTTAACTCACGTACCTCCGTTGTAACCCCTCACGGATCCATAAAAACAGTGCTGTAGCCGCAGATGGATCACCGGACACGCCGTACAGAACCTCGAATGCTCATACGTGACTGTTTACGGCAATTGAACCAGATCGACAGACAATCTCAACACAACACTAGAACAGGTAACAAGAACAACTAATGTGCGATGCGCTCCAAAACTGCTTGCGGTGCGGCTGTGTAGCGGCGTAACGTACAGCGTAATGAACGTCATGGCGGCGTGTTTGTCGGAATAACGCTTCTGTTGATAAAAATTAGGTTGGTCGTAAGCAGTGTTTGTGGGCTCTGTGGTGACTCGAAGTCATCTATCTCGGCTCAAACGCCTCTGTGGTCAACCCCGGCGTGTCCAATTTTGTAGTGAGGCTTATTTGTATGGCAAAACTAGGTGATTACGAGTTCCCAGAAATAGGGCTCGTCGAAAGCATCGAGCTTGGTCAAAAGATCGCTCGTGAATTTGCAGGCGAAGTATCTCGGCAAGGACTAGCTCGTTCGCTGGGTATGTCAGAACGTGGCGGCGCTTTCTCGGCTCGTCTGGGTGCTCTTCGCATGTGGGGTGTAGCAGGTGGTCGGAGCCGAGTTCGAGTAACTAGGGATGGTTTACGTGCTGTAACGCCGCTCTCGGTCAAAGAGAGTGAAGATGCGCGAATTCAACTCGCACGCAACGTCCCCCTATTTACTGAAATGTCGACACGTCTTGGAGACCAGCCGTATGCCGCTGATCGATTCGCCGTTTTACTGGAAGAGCTTTCTGGTGCTAATAGAACCGAGGTCGCTCGACGATTGGCACTAATCGATCGGATATTTAGCGAAGCACGCCCGTACCTGCCGAAAGATCAGTCAGTACCGGTCGCTGAATCTGAGAATCCACTTGGTTCTGCATCACGATATGCGGCTCCGACTCAACGGGAATTGGGCAGTAATGAACCTGTGTTCGCTGCAAATGCTCCGAGTAGCGCACCGAGTGCCGGCGAAGTATCTCGGGATATTCCGGTCGGCGACCGAATAGAACTTGGTTTACCTGATGGCAAACTATCGCTTCCTGAAACTCTTTCGAACTTAGATGCAGCATTAACCGTTCTGTGGGCGAGAAGGCAGTTGGTAGCTGCTATTGATGCGGCTGAAGGGCGAGCCACGCCTACGCCGCCTAGAGATTTCTCTGGTTCGGCACAACGGCGTAAATAGGAACCTACGGAATCGCATACATCAGATGTTCTACGGTTTCAGCAGCACTTTTTGAACACCCTGACCCGGTCCGGCGGCAGCTTCATAGGCTTCTTGGGCTTCATCGAGCGGAATTACGTGCGAAACGATTGGCGTGAGATCTAATCGCTTGATCTGCATCGCTGTGACGATCTTCTTCGCATCTTCATTTGTTGGCCAAGTGGCGGCCGATATGGTGAGGCCTTCCGGCAGCACCACGCCAGTCTCGGTCGAACGGACCGGGCCGTAGGGTTCAGAGAAAATTATGTAGCCGCCCGGTCGAACCAAACTCACAGCCGTTTCGTATTCCGGGGCTTCTCGAACGGATCCGATTATCACAACGTCCATTTGCTTGATCGGTAATGCATCGTTGCTTCTCAGTGCCTGATTGGCGAATCCTGAAGCCAGCGTTAGTCGCGCCGTGTGATCTTCGATGGCGATTATCTGTTTCGAATTGCCAGAGTTTTTTAGTGCGATCAACGCAGTCAATCCAATTGGATCGCATCCAACGACTGCGTATGAACCTTCGGGTGATTTGCTCATAGCGGCTGTAGCAACGTTCACGCCAAGACCAGCAGTCCCACCCGTCAGCACGGCACGTTCTTCGCCTGATGCGGCAATTTTTGTGAGAGTAGCGTCGGCGTTGGGGACTCGAACATATTCAGCGTGTCCCCCCGGAAGAGACGCCGAGCCAAACAACTGACTAGTGCCGTTCGAACTGAGATGGCGAACTGTATTCGATACTAGATCATCTAGGTCAATCCTTGAAACATCTGAACCTGTCTCGACTACTATTCCAGCGAATTCGCCGCCAGGCACTACAGCTTCTTCACCAGCACTGAAAAAGTGTTCGATATCCCAAGGGCCTATTGCCGCAGTTGTTACTAATACGATCGCATCAGTGGTCTCGCGTAGAGCTGGTCGAGGGATTTCGATAATTTCGACACGACCGTAGCCGGGGAATGAAAGGGCTTGCATTGAGGCCTACAGGTGTTCTTTGAGCTGACGGGCCGTTTTCTCAGTCATTCCGGGCGAGGCTGCAATCTGATCTTCAGATGCTTCTCGAATTCCCTTTACTGATCCGAAGGTGCGGATCAGCATTTTACGTCGTTTGGGGCCGATGCCCGGGACGTTGTCTAGAGCGGATTTTACTGACGACTTGCCTCGAAGGTTGCGATGGAATGTAATTGCGAACCTGTGGGCTTCGTCTCGAGCTCTTTGCAGCAAAAATAGGCCTTGAGAATTTCGGGGCATGATTACGGGTTCAGCAGCATCGGGCAGGAAAATTTCTTCTTCACGTTTTGCGATTGAAGCAAGTTGAATATCTTGCAGTCCGAGATACAACATCGCTTCTACAGCGTAAGAAAGTTGTCCTTTTCCGCCGTCGATTAAGACGAGATCGGGTGAGGCTGCAAAACTGGCGTTTTCTTCTCCACCTTCTCTTGCATTCTTGAGTCGTTTGAATCGACGAGTTAGGACTTCTTTCATCGACGCAAAATCATCGTTGCGATCGTGCGATTTGATCTTGAAACGGCGATAGTCGGACGAAAGCGGTTTTCCTTCTTGGAACACACTCATGCTGGCAACCGTGTTGGTTCCCTGAATGTGCGATATGTCGTAGCACTCGATTCTCTTGGGTAACGTGGGCAAGTTAAGTTGCTCTTGAAGTTCGGACATCGCCGATTCCATGCGTGTGGAGTCTGAAATCCACTTCAACTTCAGCTGTTCAAGGCCTTGCTCTGCGTTCTCACTCACCATCTTGAGCAACCGACGTTTAGGACCTCGCTGCGGAATCGTTATTTCTACGGGACCATCTCTGCGTGATTCCAGCCACTGGTTAATAGTTGCAACTCGATTTATTGATTCTGGGACGAGGATTCGCCTTGGCACGTGTGACGCCGACGTATAGAACTGCTCGATGAACCTTGCGAGGATTTCGTTGCCAGTTTCATCCCGAGTTCCGCTCATCGTGAAGTGATCACGACCGATCAGATTCCCTTGGCGTACGAAGAAGATCTCAACCCATGCTTCTTCTCCGCCATAGGCTGCGCCGATCACATCGAGATTTTCTCGGCCGAGTCCGACAACTTTTTGCCCTTCGTACACGCGTTCGATTGCTTTGAGACGATCCCGAAGTGCTCCAGCTCGTTCAAATTCAAGTTGATTCGAAGCTTCGAGCATCGCTGTTTCTAGTTCGGTCACGACTTCTTTCGTGTTCCCTTCCAGAAACATCAGAACTTGATCTATCACCTTCGAGTAGTCGAGTTTTGAAGCATATCCAGTGCAGGGAGCGACGCAGCGCTTGATGTGGAATTCAAGGCATGGTCGATCGTCGGTGCCCGTAATCGCCTTCGTGCAAGAGCGGTAGGGGAAGAGTCTCTTGAGAAGGTCGAGGGTTTTTCGCACGCTTCCAGCCGATGCAAAAGGGCCGAAATATCGAGCACCATCGTTTGCAGTGCGCCGTGTTACGTAGACTCGCGGAAATTCTTCTGCGAGATCGACCTTGATGTACGGGTAGGTCTTATCGTCTTTGAGTCGGACGTTAAAGCGAGGTTTGTGCTTCTTGATTAGCGAGTTTTCGAGCAGAAGTGCTTCTTGCTCAGACTCGGTAACTATGAACTCGAAATCGGCGATTCTAGATACAAGCTCAGTGGTCTTCGCATCTAGATTATTTTTTGATCCGAAATAAGAGCGGAGCCGGTTTCGTAGTGATGCCGACTTGCCGACGTAGAGAACTTTTCCTTCAGAGTCGCGGTGAATGTACACACCTGGTTTCAGGGGAACCGCTGCGAGTCGAGTCGAAAATGTTCGTGGTTCTGCTGGCAATTTAAAAACACGCTGTCCCGTCCTCGGCCCGTTTGGTCAAGGGCGGCTGTTTCGAGTAACTCATTATTTAGTTCAGAAAGTCGGGTTCGTTCTTCTTGAATAAGAACAATAACCCGGCGAATCTGAACTAGAGGGTGAAGGTGAGAACTACGAGTACGAGTACTATTGCACTTGAAAGCGCACCCATTTTCTTGAGTTCAGCTGAGAGCGACCGTGTGTATATCTCGGATCGCACACTGGCGCGCTGTGATGTCTGTTGGACTCGTGCTCGAACTCGCGTGGGACTCGCCAGCGGTGATGACTCGGCAACGGCTGTCTCGGCGTCACTAGTGGCTTCAGGTTGTTCCGACTGTACAAATACGTTCGGCTTCGTGGTTCGGCGGTTTTTTCGGGTATTTTTTGGCATTTAACTCGTACAGATAACTTAGATAGTTTATTCAGATGTGAGGACAGATTGAGCGAAAGTTGATTCCGCCCATTTCAAACCATTTTTGGACATCACTTTTGCGGCATCGACAGTGACTTGAGTGGCGTACTCGAGGGAGACGTCGGAAGTGTTCCACATGAAATGATACAAGAATGGATCGATAGGGCTTGAATCAAATGCACGCTCGAAGTAGCGATGTTGGGCTAAATCTGCGTGTTCTATCAGTGATTCCGCCTGTTCTGGCGACTCGAATCGCATCTGTTGCTGAACGCGGCTAATCCTATCTTCCATTTTAGCGACTACTCCAACTCGAAGTACGGCTGGGTTGTGATGAAGGATCGCAGCGCCTCCCCTGCCGAGTAGAACTACATTTCCTATTTCGGCAAGATCGTTGATTACTTCGCTTGCTGTGTCGATGAAATGTTGCTCGTCGACCTCTTCGGCACTCGTGTGGGGCGCCTCTTCCATTTCAGAATAAGGGCGAGCCAACAATTGTTCAATTCCGGGTCCGAAATAAGGATCGCCACCCATTCCCGCAACTGCCGACCGATGTAGCATGCGCTGTATCGACTGCGCGAAACGATTGGTGAGCGACGGCACACGGCTTTCTTGATCGGCTAGTGCAGTGACGGTAGCTCCGATTTTTTTCGCAATATCAGCCAACATAAGGCGATCTACGAAATCGAGACCCATGTCTTTGGCAACCATGCGACCTAGGTCAGGGCCGCCTGCGCCAAGTCGTCCTTCAATCGTTATTACAGTCAATACGATCTCCAATAAACAATTACGCTCGGGGGTGAGCCTTCGCATACTCGCTCCGAACGTGTTCGCTCGTAAGGTGAGTATATATTTGAGTTGTCGCTATGCTCGAATGACCAAGCAACTCCTGCACGTGCCGTAGACTCGCACCGCCGTGTAATAGGTGAGTGGCGAAACTGTGCCGCAGCATGTGTGGTGTGATGTTAGACGATATTCCTGCCTTAGTGGCGAGCTTTTTTAGTCGTAGCCAGTAAGCCTGACGCGTTAATCGACTGCCGCGACGATTTAAAAATAAGGCTTCTTGCGTATCAGTACCGAGTCGAACTTGTTTATGTCGTGAGTGAGCGATGTATGCCGAAACAGATTCGACGGCACTCTCGTAAATAGGAACAATCCGTTCTTTCGATCCTTTTCCAATCGTGCGAACCGTTGCGGTATCCAGGTCAACGTCTCGTAGGTTAAGTCCCACCAGTTCAGATACACGCAGTCCCGCTGCATACATGAGTTCGACCATCGCCGAATCACGGACTTCTTCGGCATTTGTTGTGGTCGAGCTCATTTCGAGCAGTCGATCAACTTCTTCAATGCTCAGAGCTTTTGGCAACGACTGTCCGGATCGTGGCTGTCGAACGTCTACGAGTGGATTGTTCTTGATGATTTGTTCTTCTTTTAGAAATTTGAAGAACGATTTTGCCGAAGCAATTTTGCGTGATTTAGTAGATGGGGCGTAATCGCGCTCTTCGAGATTGTCGAGAAATTTCCTGATATCGGATTCACCGACATCGTTCCAAGTTGAGGGTGGATTGGGGCTTTTGCTGAGGAAATCTAAGAGCGATCCGAGGTCGTTTCTATAGGCCGACAGGGTATGGACCGAATGACCTCGATCAACCGAAAGGTAATTTACGAACGTTTCGAGTTCTCCGAGCAATTCGACTGCTTTCGGCCTAATGACGCATCACGACAGTCAATCAACTTTACTCGAATCGCAATTCAAGCCGCTATTTCGATATTGTTCTGAAATTCTGATATTTAAAGCGTGACCATCTTCTTTATTCATTATTTCCCTCAATATTGTCGATTGCATGGTCTATCGGTGGAACTTAGAATCGTCGGAGTGCGTACACTCATTAGTCGGTGATGAATCTTATTTGAAGAATGATCATCTCAGTACGTGCATGATTTTCGTCGCCACTCTCCAGTACTAAAGGCTTAGGCACCGTTAAATGCCGATCTTAGCTATCGAAATCCCGTTCAATCCCAATATCGTCGCTGGCGGCAGTTTTTCGCTTAGTTGGCATGGGTTCCTCAGCTTCGTAGGTGTGGCTGCTGCAATCTATATGGTTGGGAAGGCTGCCCTGAAAGGCAATCTCAATCAGGACCTGGTCTACAACACTGCCATTTTTGGAATTCTTGGCGGTATCGTCGGCGCACGATTGGTTCATGTATTCGATAACTGGGCAATTTATGGTGACGACCCTGGACGAATTCTGGCTATTTGGTCTGGTGGAATCGGACTTTGGGGCGGAATTCTGGGTGGTTGGATCGCTGGTTCGATCTATGCCTACTTCGCCAAAGCTCCGGTCGGTAAATACATGGACATCGCAGCTCCTGCGATGTTGGTGGGGCAAACGATTGGTCGAATTGGCGACATCATCAACGGTGAGCACTGGTCGCGTGCACTGGATGCTGGTTGGGGTTGGTATTTCACGCACCCGAATAGTCCGGCTCGTTTAGGTGCTGAACGGTTCTTCGGCGACCCTGAACGTGCGGTGCACCCTACAGTTGTGTACGAGATCATCTGGAACATGATTGGTCTGTTCATTATCACCAAGCTAAAAGGCAAATTACGGCCCTCTGGTGCGATATGGATGGTGTACATCACCTGGTACTCGGTAGGACGGTTCGCTATTCAGTATTTGCGACTGGACGACGTGAAATTCTGGGGTTTGCAGGAAGCTCACCTAATTGCAATAGCTGTTCTGGCATTCACGATCCCATTCATGATTATGAAAGTTCGCTGGGCTGATTCTGGTTTGGACATCAATCCCGATACGGACAATCGCGGTGCTGGGCGTCGAAAGCGTGATCGACAACGAGAACAGGCGAAGGGTTAGTGGCTGCTAGCCTTTTGGTGAGCGTCGCTAGGGCTGTTACCTATTTATTGGCGGCGGGTCGGATATCTCGAAGACCAAGTTGGTGGCGGGTCTTCCCGCGCCAAACTTCGGTGCGAAGCTGGTAAACGATATCGACGGCTCCGGTGCCCAAAGGTCGGTCACCAAGACCAAAACCGATGGATTCGACGCGGCGACCATCAGCATCAAAGCTAATCTTCAAGTGCTTGCCATCTATGCCGACCGTACGGACGTCTAGCGGTATTGCACCGTACGTTACCAATACTGGCTCGCGGTTGGCCTCTCCGAACGGCTCCATCGCTGAAACGAAGTTCCAAGTGGAAACAGTGAGATCTTCCAATCTCACTTCAGCGTCGGCGTGGAGTGTTGGCACGGCTGGTGCTCCTAAAGCGCCCCATGCTGCATGTTTCCTAAGATCATCAAGTAGATCTTGCAATAATTCGTGTTTGATCGAGAATCCAGCTGCTCGGGCATGACCGCCAAATCGTTCGAATTTATCGGCGTGTGTTGAAAGTGCGGCGTGAAGGTCGAGCACCGTGTTCGATCTGCATGAAGCGCGGGCGAGGCCGTTTACTAACTGGTAAGCAATAGCTGGTTTACCGGTGAGTTCGTTGAGGCGTCCCGCCAGCGGGCCTAATAGCCCCATTGGGAAGCCATCGCAGTTGACTGCGACGATCGAATCATCCGAGTTTATGTCGAACTGCGTAGATGCATGTTCCCAAGCATCTTGACTAAGTGAACGGCGCTTATTGTTGTCCGCATCAAGACGGTCAGCGAGGGCACGAGCTTCCGATACATCATCAGTTGAAAGAATCTGAAGACTTGGCTCTGCGTCTCCCATTCGACCGGGTGCGTTTAGTCGAGGGGCAACGTAGAACGAAATCAACTCAGACGTGGGTCTACCTGAGGCACCGGGAGCTCGGGAAATGTCCAAGAGAGCACGGAGGCCTGGCAAATCGGTTTGCCCGAGTATTCGAAGACCCTCTCTTACAAGGGTTCGGTTTTCTGATTCAAGTGGAACGATGTCTGCAATCGTGCCGAGTGCTGCTAGCGGGAGAAGTTCGGCTGGAAACGGTCGCCCTGCGGCATCAGATAACGCTTGTGCCAGTTTGAACGCTACTCCGGCACCGGAATAGTCGACCGACTTCTCCGATCCTTCCGATTCGAGATGAGGATTTACGATCGCAATCGCTTTTGGTCTCTCGGTTTCGATGAGGTGGTGGTCAGTGACCACCGTGTCGATTCCGAGGGAGTTGGCGTAGGCAATTTCATCAACAGCTGTAGAACCAGTGTCGACTGTCGTTATCAGGGCTACCCCTGCCTTTGCGAATGAATCGATGGCTTGTCTTGATAACCCGTGACCGTCAGTCTCTCGGTTAGGAATATAAGGAATCGCGTTGCCGCCGAACGATCTCACGATCCTGAGAATGATGGCAGTGCCAGTTAGCCCGTCAACGTCAAAATCGCCAAATATTCCAATAGTCTCACCGTTCTTGATCGCAATATGAATACGCTTAACGGCTATTCCCATGTCAGGAAGACTTAGCGGGTCGAGAAAGTCTTCCATGCCTGACGAAAAGTACTCGTCTACGTCGGCATTTGTTCGTATGCCGCGATTCCACAACAGGAGAGCCGGAAGCGGACCTCGGACGCCAGAACCTAGAAATCCAAGGTCTAAACGGAATCCGGGAGGAGGCGGTTCAGCTATTTGCCATTTTCGATCGAGCGTCAATTGGAATACCTCGATCTACTAATTGGAATTATTGCTGAAAGCTCTTGAAAACGAGGCTCGCGTTATGGCCGCCAAAGCCCAATGAGTTCGACATCGCAACGTCGACCTTTTGTTTAACTGCCTTATTTGGTACGTAGTCCAAGTCGCAATCTGGATCAACATCATCAAGATTAATAGTCGGTGGAATTATGCCTTCTTTGATGGCGAGTACTGAGAAAGCAGCTTCGATTCCACCAGCAGCCCCGAGCAGATGACCCGTCATAGACTTTGTCGAGCTGATTTTCAGTTTGTAGGCGTGGTCGCCGTACATTCGCTTGATAGCAATAGTCTCGAACTTGTCGTTCAGGGGTGTCGAAGTACCGTGTGCATTGATGTAGTCCACGTTTTCAGGAACGAGCTTGGCATCTTGAATCGCCCATTTCATTGCTCTTGCTGCGCCTTCGCCTTCAGGATGCGGCTGAGTGACATGATGTGCGTCGCTCGATGCGCCATACCCGGCAAGTTCAGCAAGTACGTTCGCTCCACGCTTCTCTGCGTGTTCCAGCGACTCTAATACTACCAGTCCGGCACCTTCGCCAAGAACAAATCCATCTCGACCAGTATCGAACGGGCGTGATGCTGCTTGTGGGTCATCATTTCGAGTTGAGAGTGCCATGCACGAATTGAATCCCGCTACTCCAATCTCGCAGACAGCAGCTTCAGTTCCGCCTGCGATTACTACGTCAGCCCGACCTCTGCGGATCATTTCGAGTGCTTCACCAATCGAGTCTGTTCCAGTTGCACAAGCAGATACGGTCGAGAAGTTCGGGCCTTTGGCACCGATCATCATCGAAACCTGACCAGAAGCCATATCACCCAACATCATCGGTACGAGGAATGGACTTACTCGCTTAGGTCCCTTGTCGAGAAGAATTTTGTGCTGTTCGGAAATCGTTATGATTCCGCCGACTCCACTTCCGATCAGCACGCCGACGCGATCGGGATCTTCAGTTGCCATATCCATTCCAGCGTCTTCAAGCGCTTCGAGGGCTGCGACGCAAGCGAACTGGGCGAATCGATCGAGTCGTCGAGCATCTTTCCGTCCCAGAATCGGAGCGGCGTCGAAGTCGTTGACTTCAGCGGCAATCCGGCTCTCGAAGCCTTCAGCATCGAACAGTGAAATATAGTCGATTCCAGATTTGCCTTCGAGAAGGCTGTCCCATGTGGTTTTACGATCAGAACCTACTGGGGTGACAAGTCCGATTCCTGTGACAACGACACGATCTGTCATTTAGTGACCTCTAAGCATCCACTCAGAACGATTGTCTTCGTGGTTCATTGATTCAGCAGTTCAAGTTCACGAACCGCCAATTTCTTAAATACGACCAAGCGAGTATAGCAACGCAGCCGGTCAGCTTACTGCCCAAATGGGGGTACTGGGCATCGTATTGGATTTTCATTGGGAAGTGCATCTATTTCCATTCCGGTTAAGCGAAAGAGCCGTCCCTGGGCGACGGGACGGCTCTTTACCGAAAGACGTTCTAACTGCGGGAAGGCAGGTTAGAAGTCGACTGGACGTAGTTCAATGTTTCCGTGTCGGCGTTCAAGGTAGCCAGCAGTTTCGTGGTAACCATGTGCGAAGACCATGAGCCAGCCTTCCTTCTCGCATCGATTGAGAAGTTCTTTCTTCATCGCAAGCGATTGATCTGGATATCGATCAAACGCCGTGATGTAAGGGAGAGGAAGGTGGTTTGGAGTTGGAATCAGGTTGGCAAGATAGATGATTCGTTCACTACCCGTGTTTACCAGTACAACTTGGTGACCTGCTGAGTATCCGTCAGTAACGATTGTGTGTACACCGGGTACTACTTCAGTGTCTCCATCGAGAAGTACGATCATTCCCTTGGCATCAAGGGTCTTCAGGTGCTCAACGCCAGTTCCATAAACAGGAACTGATCGTTCGTTAGGTGCGAAAGCTTCTTCCCATGCGTTGCGTTGTACAAGGTACTTCGCTTTAGGGAATGTAGGGATGATTGTGCCTTCACGGTCCAAGCGAGTGGCGCCACCACTGTGTGAAAACGCTAAGTGGGTCAGGATCACAAAGTCAATTTCTCGTGCGCTTACGCCTTGGTGGCGTAGATTTCGGAGCAGTTTAGATGATGAGTGGCCGTAGATTTCTCGAGTGATTTCAGGCTCTTTGTTGCCAATTCCGGCATCGACGAGAATGTTAGCGTCGGGAGTTTTTATTAAGAGAGAGTTTAGGCCGAGGCGTACTCGGTTTTTGCGATCGGGCTTTGCTTCCTGTTCCCATAGGATCTTCGGAACGGACCCAAACATAGGACCGCCGTCCAATAGGAACGTGCCATCGCTCACAAGCTTTACTGCAACACTGTTGTTGTTGGTAGTCATTCTGACGCCTCCAAGACCACACCTGGTCTTATTTCAAATCTATGCAAGAGCGGACACTCGTTGCGTTTTGGCGCCGTTGGCCCGAGCCTAACGGCTATGTAACTGGAATTCATGGAATCCCTGCAGCTTCGATAGCGGTGTAGGCCATCAAGCTGTTCGACACACGGAACCGTATTAGTTTTTTGGTATTTCACACAAGGTACGTCGGTACTCTTTTATTAGTGTATGCCTTATTATTGTTCCGAACAAGTTCAAAACTTGCTATAAAATTTGAGTTCAAATGAGTGTGAGCACTTACGCGTAGTTACGCGCTGAACGGATGTAGTGGCGCCGCTGCTGACATGGGGCAAATACCATTTCCGTGCAGTCACACCACATGGCGTGTCATCGTCGTTGTCAAACCGAATTCGTTGTTTACGATAGGTCTCTGATATTCGAGAATGTGAGCAGTCGCCTGCAGGACAGTTAGATCAATCGAATCGCTGGTGCAGACGCGACAGGCGCTGTAAAAAGAAAAATTTGGAGATGGATCAGTTGAAAATCACAGTCGTACAAAGCGATGTAACCGAGATAGAAGCCGATGTTCTGGTTGTGAACCTATTTGAGGGCGTCACCTCTCCAAGAGGAGCCACTGGGGCAGTTGATTCGGCTCTTGGAGGGCTGATATCTGAATTGATATCCGATGGTGAAATCTCCGGGTCGGCAAGTGAGTTGACCCTAATTCATACGCCAAATTCTGCTTACCCGAACTTCAAGCCTTCTCGAGTATTGATCGCCGGATTAGGTTCGAATAAAGGATTCAACACTGATAGCGCTCGTAAAGTATCAGCAGCAGTAATACGGAAGCTCAGGGTGGTGGGTGTTCAAAATGCAGCGATGATCGTTCATGGAGCAGGAATTGGTAATCTTGACGCATCGTCGAGCGCTCAGGCTGTTGTCGAAGGTGTATTACTAGGCGCTTACAGATTCCTCAAGTACCGCACAACCGACAAAAAACGAAAATCCGATTTGGCTCATCTCATCGTTGTTGAATCTGACTCAGCGAAAATTTCATCGATAGAGGTCGGTGTAGATAGGGGAATTGCGTACTCTGAAGCTGAAGTTCTTGCGCGTGATCTAGTGAACGAGCCTGCCAACAAGCTATCTCCGTCGGATCTAGCGGACACTGCTATTCGCGTCGCTACAGAAAATGGCCTTGAGTGCACCGTTCTCGAAGAAGCCGACGTGACGGCACTCGGAATGGGAGCCTTTCTGGGCGTATCTCAAGGCGGGCCGCGCCCTCTCAAGTTCATCCACCTCACCTATGAAGGTGATAAGCCGAACGCAGAGAATAATCTGTGGCTGATCGGCAAAGGAATCACCTTCGATAGTGGCGGAATTTCGCTGAAGCCTGGTGCTGGAATGGGCAAGATGAAAGGCGATATGGGTGGCGGAGCATCAGTCATAGCCGCCATACAGGCTATCTCTCGCCTGAAGCCTCAGTTGAATGTGCACGTGGTTTGTGCTGCTACCGACAATATGCCCGGCGGTTCGGCACAGCGACCTGGCGATGTCGTTACCGCAATGAACGGCATGACCATCGAGATTGACAATACGGACGCTGAAGGTCGCCTGACCCTAGCGGATGCTATCGGATACGCGAAATCTAAGGACGCTGTTCGGATTGTCGATGTTGCTACCTTAACTGGCGCCGCTAGGGTTGCTCTAGGAGACGGCGTAAGCCCAGTGTTCGGTAACGACGATGAACTCTTGAACGCAGTTCTGGAAACGAGCGAGACTGTTGGCGAGCCGATGTGGCGACTACCTCTCGATTCAGTAACGAAACGCCAGAACGCCTCGAACATAGCTGACTTGAAGAACACGGGAGGGCGTGGTGGTGGATCGACCACGGCTGCTCATTTCATAGCCGATTTCGCTGGTGATACTCCATGGGTACATATAGACGTTGCCGCAACGTCCATGCTGGACAGCACAAGAGGTTGGATGACCGCTGGGGCCACGGGCGTTCCGACTCGTTCATTGATCGAATTAGCTATGAAGCTTGGCAAATAAATTACTTGTAATTCATGAGCGTGTATATCAAATTACAACGCTAAAAATAGAATGACGCTAAATGCAGTATCGCTCGTCTCGCTAGTTAAGCAATCGCGGTTGAAATTCAGACGGATTCAAATTGACCACCTGTTGCACCGATGCTAGCGTTTAAGGTCTGTGGTGGGCGTAGTGAAGAGGTTATCACGCTAGGTTGTGGCCCTGGAGACGAGGGTTCAATTCCCTCCGCTCACCCCATATTTTCAGTTCAATCGACCGTATTATCGAAGCAATATCGGTCAGTATTTTTCTTGAGAATTAGGCGTACAAACAGCGCCGAAATTCGATAGAATTGAACTTAGTGCGGGAACGACAGATCGAACCCGTCTAGTGCGCCCGTAGCTCAGTGGATAGAGCATCTGGCTTCGAACCAGAGGGCCGGGGGTTCAAATCCCTCCGGGCGTACCATTTTGAGAACAGAAAAAAAGACCTCTCCAGCGCTGGAGAGGTCTTTTTTTCTGTTCTCAAAAGCTGGAACTTGTTTGTCGAACTTGGATCAATTGCCGTTAGTCGACGGTTCGTAACGAGCGTATTATTCACCGATCGTTAGGGGCTAGCGCCGCGAGATGAAACCCTGCTTGAGAAGCGATCATTTGGTCTAAATACCGATCAATGGAGTAGTAAATTATGCGAGTTTTATTGGTTGGGTGTGAGTACGTCGGCACAACAACCTTGGCTCACGCTATCGATGATTGGATGAACGCCAATATGGGCGTTCGGTTCTCTCTAATTCACGATCACTGGAAGATTCCTCATACTTCCGGTCACCCAGATGACTCCACTCCTGAAGAACAGGCTTGGTTACTGGCGGCGACTGCCAAATATAAAGAAATGCATCAACGCCACAGCTTGTACTACCACGTGCAATCCAACACGTTCAATGGTCACGACGATGGCATGGTCATTGGCGGAGCGATTGAGGACGGTGTGTACGGGCCGATGTACTTCGGGTACGGAGGGAAAGGCCACAGGCTGGACCGAGAAACAGTTCAGCACGAGTGGGAACGGACAATTCTGCATTTCACCGATGAAACGGTGCTTGTCCACGTAACAGCCGACTCCAAAGTGATAGCGCAACGATTGAACGATGACCCTCACGACAACATGGTGATTTCAGAACCCGATATCGACAAAGTGAAATCAAGATTCTCTGAGTTGGTCGATTGGTCGGTTCTCACGAAGAAAATAGAAATCGATAATAGCGGGATGATAGAAGACACAATTGTAGAATTCGTAAAAAAAATCGAACCGTATCTAACGTCGGTTGATCGATCCCGTATGAAAGCGCACAACGCGAGTTAGACAATGAAATTAGGAATTCTCTCTCGCGGTCCCGGTCTTTACTCGACTCGACGTCTGATTGAGGCAGCTCAACAGCGTGGGCACGATGTGCGAGTAATCGATTATCTGCGTTGCTACATGGATATCACTTCCCGACATCCGCAAGTGCTGTATCGAGGCGAATCACTAGATTTCGATGCTGTAGTTCCAAGAATCGCATCACGCAGAACGTTCTACGGGACCTCAGTAGTACGACAATTCGAAATGATAGGCGTCTATACAGCCAACGAATCTCAGGCGATAAGCCGTTCCAGAGATAAATTGCGATCGTTACAGATTCTTTCTCGGACTGATGTGCAAATGCCACGTACAGGCTTCGCAGAAGAAACACAGGACATTGACGGTGTTATTGAAGCAGTCGGGGGGCCACCGCTCGTTGTAAAGCTCCTGCAAGGTACTCAGGGGGTTGGCGTAGTGCTGGTTGAGTCGAAATCTGCTGCTAGGTCGGTTATCGACGCCTTCAGGCAGCTTGAAGCTCACATCTTGATTCAGGAATACATCAAAGAAGCCAACGGCCGGGATATTCGTTGCTTAGTTGTCGGGGGGGAAGTTGTAGCGGCGATGGAAAGAGTTTCGGATGGCACAGAATTCCGAGCTAATTTGCATCTGGGTGGTACGGTCCACGAAGTCGAGTTAACTCCAACTGAGATCGACTACGCAGTGAAGGCAACTGAAGCCCACGGACTCGAGTCTGCGGGAGTAGACATTTTGCGATCAAACAGAGGGCCGCTTGTTCTCGAAGTGAATTCGTCGCCAGGATTTGAAGGTATCGAGACGGCAACCCGCGTCGATGTCGCAGGGTTGATGGTCGATCATATTGTGAATCAGCTAGAAATAATAAAATCGAATCGTAGGACATCGATCTAATCGCTTCTAACACCAGAAAATCTCGAGCGAGTTCGCCAAGATCAATTGGTTGGCGTGAACGCGTGTCGTTTCCAGACTTTGATATAACCGGTGTTAAAGCGAAGGTTGATTCGGGGGCACAAACATCTTCGATTCACGCATTTCGTCCAAGGTTCAGCCAAAAAGACGATGAAGAGTGGGTGTCGTTCGAGATTCACCCTCGACGCCGGAGTCGTAAAGACGCGGTCCGTGTACGGGCAAAAGTAAAAACTCGTCGACGTATCCGCAGTTCGAACGGGAAAAGTGAAATTAGACCGGTAATCGAAACGACGATGATTTTGGGTGGTGAGGCTTTTGTTGCCGAACTGACGCTGGCGAATCGTCATCTGATGGCGTATCGCATGATTTTGGGGAGGTCGGCGGTGCGAGGGCGATTTACGATCGACCCCGCCAAATCATACTTGTTCGGTGAGTAGATTCCGGTTCGATGCTGCTACAAAGCGTCGCGTGTCATTGCGATGAACGTTATGATTCGTCACCGAAGTTAATTTGCATTCTAATTACGGAGTAAATACATGCCGCAAGATGTCGTTCGATATGGATTATTGTCAACCGCTCAGATCGGAATCAACGCCCATCTGAAAGCTTCTTACGATTCTAAGAACTCAGAAATCGTGTCCATCTCGTCCCGCACGGCAGCAAAAGCTGAAGCTGCCGCGAAAGAACATGGCATAGGTCGCTGGTACGGATCTTACGAAGAGCAGCTTGCTGATCCAGATATGGATGCTGTGATTAACTCACTTCCAAACGGTATGCACTGCGAATGGACGATCAAAGCTGCCGAAGCAGGCAAGCATATTCTGTGTGAAAAACCGTTGGCCGTTTCGGCAGAAGAATGCCAGCGAATGATCGATGCAGCGAACGCAAACAATGTCGTTCTAGTCGAAGCATTCACGCACCGTTGGAACCCCCACATGCGAATGGCACGAAAGCTGATCGCTGAAGGTGCAATTGGACATGTTCAAACCGTCGATTCGGTGTTGTGTTTCTCTATCGCTGAACCTGAAGGCAACGTGCGGTTCTCCGAGGAACTTGCTGGTGGTGCGCTTTGGGACGCTGGTTGCTACGCCGTTTACGCCACTCGATTTGTAATGTCTGCAGAACCAGTGCAGGTCGTTGGAATGTCTAACGATTCAGGAAACTGGGGCATCGACACTACGTTCTCAGGCACGATGAAATTTGCGAACGGCGCGATTGGCAATAT
>JABHBJ010000020.1 GCA_018673955.1 Chloroflexota bacterium
CAGACCCGGGTTCACCTTGCAACCCTGTTTCTCCGATGGCACCCGCTTCGCCTTGAGGTCCAACGGGACCAGATTCGCCCTGAGGCCCTGTTTCTCCGATGGCACCCGCTTCGCCTTGAGGTCCAACGGGACCAGATTCGCCCTGAGGCCCTGTTTCTCCGATGGCACCCGCCTCGCCTTGAGGTCCAACGGGACCAGATTCGCCCTGAGGCCCAATAGGTCCAGTCGATCCCTCAGGCCCGGTAAGACCAAGTGCTCCAGCAGGGCCAGCAACTCCTTGAACACCCTGCGGACCAGGATTGCCTTGAATTCCCGCGTCGCCAATCGCCCCTTGACACGCGACCAGACCTACAAAAACTGTGAGAACGAGAGCGGCTGAAGCAAGGAGTTTCATAGTGTTCCTAAATTGCCAAAATAAATACCTTCATAACGTAACACTGTGGGCATTACGACGATGCTTGCCAAAGGCGGGCACAGTGTCGTTCGAAGGAACCCTTCCATGATCACTTACGACGGTGCCCCGCTCGCCGGGTTCCTGCACTAGAATCGTCCGATGCCTAAAAATACGAATCTATTCTGGGTCGACCTCGAAATGACAGGACTCGGCGACGAGCAAGTAATTGTCGAAATCGCCTCGCTTGTGACTGACGCCGATCTCAACGTTCTCGCCGAAGGACCAGAACTCGCCATTCATCGTACGCCGGAAGAAATGGCACGAATGGAAGATTGGCCAGCCAAACAGCACAAAATATCTGGACTTCTCGACCGAATCGAGGCTTCCAAAATAGATATCGCAGAAGCCGAGCGCCAAACACTGAAGTTTTTGAAGAAGTGGACCGAAAAAGGCAAAGTACCTCTCTGCGGAAATTCGATCTGGGTCGACCGACGGTTTCTTCATAAAGAAATGCCGACTCTCGAAGACTACCTTCATTACAGAATGGTAGATGTGTCGTCATTCAAAGAGGTTGTTGAACGGTGGTACCCGAAAGGCATCCGCCCGCTTTTAAAAAAGGGAACACACTTGGCGATGAACGACGTCAAAGAAAGCGTGGAAGAACTTCGTTGGTACCGAGAAAACATCTTCAAAGACGCAGTTGAAGAGAAATAGAACCCAAGCAAACGTCAGTCACCTTCCGTATGGAAGGATTAGGCTAGGAGGACCGCAGCTAGAGTCGAGTCGTATGACGACGACCGCGACTGACGACACCCGTAGCTAAGCGACGCTGTAACCGCCGTCGATCGGAATAGATACGCCCGAAACGAACTGCGATGCGTCGGAAGCGAGGAATATCGCTGTTCCTGCCAAATCCTGAGGCTGCCCCCAACGTCCTGCCGGCGTACGACCTTCGATAGCCGCGTATCGATCTGGAAATAACCGACCAAATTCGTCGGTCATTTCAGTCACAATCCAACCCGGCAAGATCGCGTTTATCTGAACGTTGTACTTGGCGTAAGCGATAGCGCAGCTCTTTGTGTATTGCACAACCCCGCCTTTGCTCGCAGCGTAAGCGGGAGCGTACGGCGAACCAAATATCGACATCATGGAGCCAATGTTGATGATCTTCCCGCCGCCACGGGTCTTCAACAACGGGAACGCCAGTGAAGTAACGCTGTGCATGCTCGTGAGGTTGGTGTCGATGACATCTTGCCAATCTTCTTCTGAGAGAAGGTGAGGTTCTTCGGCACGTTTGTTTGTACCAGCGTTGTTGACCACGATGTCCAGTCCGCCAAACTTTTCGACAGTTGCATCAAGAGTAGTCTGAATCGAAGATCGGTCGGTCACATCACACTGAACGGCGAGAACTTTGTCGCCTCCACCAGAAGCGGTAATTTGAGCAACTGCGGCATCGAGCTTCGAAACTGTTCGAGCAGCCAACACAACCGAAGCGCCCTGATCGACAAAACCTTTCGCCATACCTAGGCCAATTCCGCCGTTGCCGCCGGTTACGAACGCTACTTTGCCATCTAACTTGAACATACGAACTTTCCTTTTCTGCCGGGCGTGCCTTCGCACTTGGGCAGATATCTACCCTACCTCTAACTCCCTCCCGAAGGTAGAAGAAACATCGAAGCGACCACCGTAACTTAAACAACTTTGGCGGGAGGATCCGCCTCAGGCGCCCGGAGTGACGCATGGATTATCTCAGAGATTATTTTTACTTGCTCTTCACATCAGAGCGTAACCAACTCAGAGTTTTTGGGAATAGAATTTCGAACAGTCAGTATCGATCTACTCTCATCGGCTTTATCGCTATCACCGGCATCTCATAGAGATGCAGACACCTCGTAGAAAATTATGCAATCCCTCCCGAATCCCAATGGCATGCCCGAAGCACTCGAAGGAGTACGCGTTCTCGATTGCTCACAGATCCTCGCAGGTCCGTTCTGCAGCATGCTGCTCGCTGACATGGGCGCCGATGTGATCAAGATTGAAAAGCCGAACGGCGGTGATGACACTCGCCGAATGGGACCTCCCTTCATCGAAACTGAATCGGCTGCATTTTTAGCGATGAACCGCAACAAACGCAGCATGGTACTCAACTTCAAAGAACCAGCGGGTGTCGAAGCGATGAAGAAGCTCGTCAAAGATGCTGACATCGTTATAGAAAACTACCGCACGGGCGTGATGGAACGACTAGGACTCGGCTACGAAGATCTTAAAGCCATCAACCCCGGAATCATCTACTGCTCGGTCTCCGGGTTCGGTCGTACGGGTCCTTACGCCAAACGCGGTGGATACGATCTGATTGCGCAAGGAATGAGCGGAATTATGAGCTTCACTGGCGTTCCGGGCACTCCACCTGTGAAGGCAGGTGTGCCGATCGCCGATATGAACGCAGGAATGTTTTCCGTCTACGGCATCCTTACCGCCTACATCAATAAGCTAAAAACGGGCAACGGGCAGTATCTAGAAATATCACTCCTCGAAGCGGCACTTGCCTACACCGTTTGGGAGTCTGCCGGTTACTTTGCTACTGGCGAAGTGGCGGGACCACTCGGATCATCCCACCGTAATTCAGCGCCCTATCAAGCTCTAGAAACTAGCGACGGTCACATCATTGTCGGTGCACCGAACCAACCGAACTGGGAACGACTTGCAATCGCCTTTGGGTGTGAAGATCTCATCGCACGTGATGAGTACACCGACAACGCAGGCCGATTGGTTAATCGCGCCAAGCTTGAAGAAGAGCTCCAGTTAAGCACCACTACAAAAACGACAGACGAGTGGCTGGCTATCCTTGAAGAAGCAGGCGTTCCAGCAGGTCCGATTTTGAACATGGAGCAAATATGGGCTGATCCGCAAGTGCAGGATCGAGGCATGGAAGCCGTTCTTGAACACCCAACTGCAGGGACTACCAAGAACATAGGTGTCGCTGCAAAGTTATACGGAACACCCGGAAGAATTACCGAACCGGCACCTTTGCTCGGCCAGCACACCCGTGAAGTTTTGACCGGCGCTGGTTATTCGGAAGAAGAAATAGCGAATCTCGTCGAATCGGGTGCTGCCGTAACGAACGACATTTAGCAAGTCACTCGTGAAACTGATCGACTATCGCGCTCCTAACGGTTGTCGAATTCAGCTCGCAAGTAGTTCACGAGATGCCACATCTCGTCCTCTGTCAAAACACCGGCTTGTCCCGGCATCCCAGTCGGGGCGATTCCATCTCGAATGAACTCGTACAGGATCGTGTCGCTGTGAAGGGGCACGTGAATAATCAGATCGGCGGGTGGTTTCGGCAGTCCCGCTCCTGATGGCCCATCACCAAGACCATTAACACCGTGACACGCCGCACAAGCAGTGGCGTAAACCGGTGCACCAAGTGCAACCGATTCAGCAGTTGGCGGAAACGGATTACGGATGGTTTCTGGTAAGCCAACCCTAAGCACCTG
>JABHBJ010000046.1 GCA_018673955.1 Chloroflexota bacterium
AGAGCGATATCAGCAAGATCAGCCATGCTGGTCACGTCGAGCCACGCATCAGGAACTGCGATCACAAGCTTTGAACGACCGAACCCAAGTCCGTCGTGCAACAACACAGTGTCGCCACGTTCGAGCCGTGATTCGTAGTATCGGTCAAGCCCAACAACGCCAATGTCAGCACTGCCGCCGTCAATCTCGATCGTAATATCTGACTGTCGCTGGAACAGCACATCAACACCCGGTAAAGACGGAATGTCTGCCGTGTAACGTCGGGAATTGGCGCGCCTTACAGAAAGACCGCACTCGTCCAATAGCTTCGACGTTCCATCGAACAAAGCTCCACTAGAAGGCAGAGCAAATCGCAAATTGCTCATTACGCTCCCTGCCCTTCGCTAGAATTTTGGAATTCAATAGCGGCTCGCTGTCCGCTCGCTCGAAGTACTTTGGCTTTAGCCACCGCTGAGGCGATAGATTCGCCTGATTCCGGTGAAATCAACGTGGTCGTTTGGGACGGACCGCCGCTCGACTCGACCACAGCTATCACTGAGTCAAGGTTGTACGCGAATCCTAGTGAAGGAACGTCGTAATCGTAGCCGAGAGCTCGGGTAAGGCCATCGTATCGACCTCCACCACCGAGTGTCTCTGACTGATCATCATCTAGATAAATATCGAACAACATCCCCGTGTAGTAAGCGATGCCTCTTGCCATGCCGAAATCGATGCTCAAACGATCATTTGAAACTCCCTCTATTTCAGCTGATTTAAGAATTTCGCTCAAATTGGTGATCAGATTGGCTGAGATTCCAGCCGCAGAAAGAATTGCTGCGCCTTGTTCGAGGGCAATCGAAGCTGGACCACTCACCTGTGAAAGTTTCGCCAGCATCTCAAACGCTTTCTTGAAATCATCTGGATTGTCCACTTGTGACATCTTGCGGGAGAGTCTTGCAACGATCTCTGCGGGCGTTCGCACTCCGGTGTTCTTGCCGAATTGCACACCCATTCCTTCAGCCAGCACCTGCTCGATCGTCGAAGCGATACGTTCACGATCCGCCGCCGCTTTGGCATCGTCGACTACCACTTCGGTGATAAATCCGAGAGCAGTTGCCTTGTTCGATACAGCTTCGATTTCACCGCTCTTCAGTTCGCCAATGCTGTTTATAAGAAATAACTTGGCTCGTTCTGAAAGTTTGAACTCTGCTAGAGCATCGAGCACAACGCCAACGTGCCCAACGACTACACGTCCGCCAGTAATTCCCAGTGCTTCGAGACCTTCAAGGGCCATCGCGATAATTTCACCATCAGCAGATGGAGCAGGGGCACCAATCATTTCAGCACCGAGTTGAGTGAACTGGCGAGTTTTGTCGCCATCCGCATCTTCAAGCCTGGCATACCGGAAAACAGGACCGTCGTACATGATCCGAATCTGGCTGTCGCTCGCAGTAGTGTTAGCGACTTGCCTGAGGATGGCAGAAGTAAATTCAGGCCGAAGACTAACGTCGAGTCCACCCGGTTCCGAGAATCCATAAAGCTTAGACGAGAGAGCTCCTCCAGATTTTCGAATGTAAAGCTCTGTTTGCTCTAGGATCGGAGTTTCGGCTCGGTCGTATCCACGTAGACCAAAAATTTCACGTAACGTCGTAATCGCAGCGTCACGTTCTGCTAGGGCAGCCGGACCTATGTCTTGCATATTGGGGAGCCGGCGAATGGGCTCAAATTGAGAAGTCATCGTGCTGTTAATTATGGGCGATTTCTCTGCCGGTTTTCGACTCAGAGCGGCTCATTGTAATCGAGTTTTCCTAAACTGCCTTGCTGCTAAGACCGTGAACCGTGTAGTTTGCGAATCTGTCAATCTAAGTACGGGACGATTATTCTGTTGTCATAAACACGTCCATAAGACGCGTGCTTGGCGGAGTGCTTAGTCGACGAAGTAGCCAAAATTCGAATTCTGGCCAGTAGCTAGAATCCCCAAACTCGAGCAGCCGTCTTGCCTAGTATCCAATCAATATCATCGCCGTTCGCAAACGCAGAATGACTACGAACACCTTCGAGACTATTGCCGTAACCCTCGCGTCCTGCACTGGGCGGGTAATCACTGCCCCACATCATGCGGTCGGCCCCGAACGCGTCGTACGCCATTTCGAATAGAGGCGGAATATTGTCGAAACGGAAGTCAGGCAGAAGAATCGGTGGTCGAGGAGTAATTTCTCCAAGACCTGGAACCTTGATCGTCGTGTTTGGTCGCTCTGCGCATTCGAGTGCCGACTCGTAATCTGTGTAAGGAGCATCCGTGATGCCGACACCTGCCAAGTGCTCAATTACGATCTGAGTATCTGGGCACTCGTCGATGATTTTTTTGAAGCTGTCACTGGCAAACCGTTTGTCATCACCAATCGAACTAATCACCAAGCCCAACGACCCCGCTTTGCGCCAAATATCCGTCACATAGGCCAAGGCATTGAACGCACCATCCGGTGCTATTCTCACCCCTGCAGCACCCTGTTCAGCCAGAATTTCGAGAGTTCCGAGAGGATCAGGGTCTGCCGGGTCGACCATTACGACCACTTTGAAACGATCGCCGCGTTTTGCAGCTTC
>JABHBJ010000018.1 GCA_018673955.1 Chloroflexota bacterium
CCCTGCCACGTATCCATCTTTTCGGGGAATGTTCCCGAGATCATGGCGAACGGGTGAAACATAAGATTTTTGCCGACCAAGCCACTCGAATTTGCTAGACCGGTTGGGTACGAATCCGATGTCGAATTCAATAGCAGACGCGGAGTGCCAATGCCATTAGCAGCCATGATGACCGCCCGTGCCTTTTGGTGTTGCTCGTTACCTTTGGAGTCTATGTAGTCAGCGCCAGTCGCACGCCCAGAATCGTCGATGATGATCCGTCTGACCCTTGCACCTGTTTCGATCGTGGCACCACTTCGGAGTGCACGTGGCCAGTATGTAATATCTGTGCTGGATTTGGCTCGCTGGTAGCAACCCATATGGTTGTGACCACAGAAGTTACAGGCGTCTCGGCCTTCGCCGTATCGTTGGGAATTGATGTAGCTGTCAGATGGCCACCAGTGCCAACCCAACTTTTCGAATCCGCTGATTAGCTTCTTGCCGTCGTTACCGATCGGCAGTGGTGGCATCTGCCGCGGACTTCGAGGTGGATTCGCAGGATCGCCATTAATGCCTGAACAGCCCATAACCTCATCGTTCAAATCATAGAACTCTTCAAGCTCGTCATAGGAAATAGGCCAGTCGTCTGCCACTCCATCGAGTGTTTTCACCCTGAAATCGGAAGGATGGAACCTCGGAGTATGCGCTGTCCATAGAATCGTGCTTCCGCCAACGCCGTTGAACATCACCGGCGTAACCGGAGAATTCGAATCGTTAACTGGATAATCTTCGGCGCGCTGCCGCACGTTCGGATCGGGAGCCCAATTAGTCAGCATCTCGAACTCGTAGTCCTCAGAAGCTGAAGCGTACTTGGAAGAATCTTGCCAGTAGCCCTGTTCAAGACACTTTACTTTGAATCCTGATTCGGCAAGCCAAGCCGTTGCAGCTCCACCAGAGGCCCCGGCGCCAATCACAAGTATATCTACGGTTTCATTAGAAGATTCGTTTCTTATGGTCATATGGGCTTTCTGACTTTGATTGGCGTTATTTGATTGGCTGAACGAGACTCGGCAGAACCTGAAATGGCGATCAGTGGCATAGCGAATGTCAAGATTTGTTTATGAGTGGCAGTGTACGCGTGTTACGAGCGATGTAAAAAGCCCTAGTTCGCCACTAAAACACTAACGACGGATGTATGATTTGCCAGCTTCAGATGAACTAACAGGAGAATCAGTTGAACGGCAATATCAAAGTAACCGATGTCAAGATCGTAAACCTCCGTACCGTCAAACACGTCGGAAAGATCGAACCAGCGTGGAGTCCCGGGCGTGACATGTCTTTCGACATCGGTGGAGGTTCCTTTACCGAGGTTCATACCGACGCTGGGATTACCGGAATCGGTCCGGGAATGCATCCGATGCTTCTCGAAGCCGTGAAAGAGTACCTCGTGGGCCGAAGCGCTTTTGCTGTCGAAGATCATGCTGCTGCTCTGAACTATTATGTACAGAATCTGCACTATCAGGGAACTGCTGGTGTCGACATGGCACTGTGGGACATCATTGGCAAGGCTGCGAATCTTCCGCTGTACAAACTCTGGGGAGGCGAAAAAGAAAAGATCATCCCGTATGCCAGCATGGTTGCACTATCTACACCTGAAGAGCGAGCCGAGCAGGCGTCGTCATTGCAAGAAGAAGGTTGGCAGGCGATGAAGATTCGCCTACACAATGAATCGATATCCGATGATATTAAGATTATTGAAGCAGTCCGAGATGCTGTGGGCCAAGATTTCACGATCATGGTCGATGCTAATCAGGCGCAGAGCAGCGGTACGTGGCAGCCGGGAGTGATGTGGAATTTCAAGCGGGCCTACGAGACAGCAGTCGAACTGCAGGATCTCGATGTGTACTGGTTGGAAGAACCGCTGAAGAGATACGACTTTGAAGGACTCGCAGAGCTAAACGCCAAAGTTGAAATGCGAATCGCTGGTGGTGAGAACAACCCGGGATTGCACGAGTTCGTTCAGATGTGCGAGATGGACACCTACAAGCTGCTTCAGCCTGAGAGCATGGTCATGAATGGAATGACCAATCTGCGGAAGATCGGTAATTTGGCTGAGTTACACGGCAAGGAAATCGTTCCGCACCATGGTGGAGGAAACATCGGCGTGATTGCGCACCAGCACCTCGTGGCATCGTGGCGACACGCGCCGTTCATGGAGTTACTCCACGACCCGCCGATTGGTCACTACAAGAACAAGTTCTCGATCATGGTTAACGCACCAGAGGTCGATTCTCAAGGATTTATGCCTCTGCCAACAGAACCGGGAATCGGAATCGAAATCGACCCAGACCTAATCATCAACAACTAGTTTTAGAATTCAATAATTGAAAACCGAATTTTAGGAGGGACATTCAATGTCCAACGATCAATTTGCATTCGTAGGAACCTACACACGACTCGGAAGCGAGGGGGTCTACACTCTGCGACTAAACGGCGAGACCGGAGAATTGACTCAATTGTCGGTCGCTGGCGGTCTTGAGAACCCCTCATTCGTCGCACTCGATTCTTCAGGCGATCACCTGTACGCGGTTTCTGAGAGCAGCGGTTTCAATGGTTCCGGGGGCATCACTGCGTTCAACGTAAACCGCTCGACTGGTGAACTGAGCCAGATCAACCAGCAGTCGACCGGCGGTCCTGGTCCGTGTCACCTGATGGTCGATTCGACAGATTCGATGGTAATCGTTACCAACTACTCAGGCGGAAGTGTTTCCGCCCATCCGATCAATGCCGATGGATCGGTCGGTGAACTCACCACGTTCATTCAGCACGAAGGTTCATCGATCAACAAAAGTCGTCAGGAAAAGGCCCATGCTCATTCGGTCAATATCGACAAGACGAACCGGTTCGCGTTCGTTTGTGACTTGGGTAAAGACCAGGTGCTTACTTACGCAATAGACGTCGAGAACGCCAAGCTATCGCTTTCATCGACCGTGGATGAAGTTGCGGGCGAAGGTCCACGTCATTTCACGTTCCATCCGACTAATCAACAAGTTTACGTATTGAACGAGCTAGGATGCACCATCACGCTGTACAACCTTGGCGATGACGGTACGTTGTCGCCGATGGAGACGGTTCCAACACTTCCTGAAGGCTGGGACGGCGATAACACTACGGCCGACATTCACACATCTCCTGATGGCGAATTTGTTTACGCATCTAACCGCGGACACGATTCACTGGTCATCTACTCGATCGACCAGTCGACAGGGAAGATGACTTTCGTCGGTCATGAGTCGACGCAAGGCAAGACACCGCGAAACTTTGCTATCACTCCAGACGGCAAATTCTTGGTTGCCGAAAATCAAGACTCAGACAGCATCGTTTCGTTCAAACGAGAAGATGATGGCACTCTGACTCCTACCGGGTCGGTAATAAGCGTTCCGGCGCCTGTCTGCCTCCAGTTTCTGGCAATCAACTAGCAATCAATACTGACCGCCCTGTTCTGTACTGTACTGGGAAGGACGGGTTACCAAGGGAGTTCGACTTGAAAATCACTGACGTAAAAGTGTTTCGAATGGCAACGCCGGTTCACAAAACAGCCGGCACAAATTGGCTGTTCGTACGTATCGACACTGATGAGGGGATTTCAGGTTGGGGGGAAGGTTCGCTTCAGTACAAGGACGCCGCTCTCGAAGCCGAAATCCTTGATTTTGCGAAATTTTTAGAAGGTGAAGACCCACGACGTATCGATTGGATATGGACCTCGCTCTACCGGCGCGTTACGTGGGCTGGTGGCCCTGTTTCGATGTCGGCTATCGCCGCTATCGACCTCGCACTATGGGACTTGAAGGCGAAATCGCTTGGTATTCCAGTTTGGGAACTCGCTGGGGGTAAGCATCGTGACAATGTTCGCGTTTACGCCAACGGATGGTTCGAAGATCTGACTGAACCAGTACCGGGAGTTCCGGCCGAATTGGTGGCAAGGCAGGCGTCGCCCAAATTGCATGCCGAAGCGGCACTTCGACTCAAAGACGAAGGCTGGACTGCGCTGAAGTTCTACCCGTTTGGAGGTCCGCAGACAACCACACCTGCGCAGATAAGTCACGGTATCGAATTGGTACGTGCGGTCCGAGAAGCAGTTGGCCCAGATATGGAGATTGGGATCGACGTGCGTGCGCGGCTAAATCCATGGAGTGCGGGCCGAGCTGCAAAACAGTTGGAGCAGTTCGACATCGCTTGGATGGAAGAGCCGATTTTATACGACAATGTCGATGCTATGGCTGAGTTTGCTCGTTCAGTGAATGTGCCAGTTTCGACGGGCGAGCAGTTGTACAACCGCTGGGAATTCCGACCTCTGCTCGAAACCAACACTGTGAGGATGATTCAACCTGACATCTGCCACTGTGGCGGGTTTACCGAGATTCTCAAGATAGCCAGCATGGCCGAGGCGTACTACGTGCCGGTCGCGCCGCATAACTCCAACGGCCCTCTTTCGACCTTAGCGAGTCTGCATCTGCAAATGAGTATCCCCAACTCGTTCATGCAGGAGATATTCGTGTCGTTCTTCGATCGATATCAAGATGTCTTGACGAACCCGATCGACATCACCGACGGGATCGCCACTGTACCCGACGGACCCGGCTGGGGAGCGGATATCAAACTCGAAGCACTGGCGAAATATCCACCTACTGATTTCGTGCAGATCCAGGACGAACCGTATCTAGACTTTTAACTTGCTTGAATTGCTGTTTCAGCACTTCATCCCGTCATTTTGTACTTGATTCAGATTCTCTGACCGCCGGATGCGATAAGTCGTCATGATCGTCTGGATCGCGACTGCACAGGAACGCCTAAATAAAATGGGAGGGTCGAACATCCTGTTTCGGTGGCTATTCGACAATCGCTTGTCGCTCTGATTCAACCTCTTCGAACCACGTTTCAAGTTCAGCAAGCATCTTGCTTGCCAACTCCGGATTCTCGGCAGCGACATTGTTCGTCTCGCCAACATCAACTGACAAGTCGTACAGCTCGGGCGCCGCGTGTTCGGGAACGATCTTTTTCGGATCCGGCCAGTCGAACACCTCGGTAAAATTCTCGGGGTGGTACTTGTACTCGATGTCCATTTCTACATAGTCAGTGGCTAGCTTCTTATCGGCATCAGACGCAAAAGCGATATCGAGAGCAGGGCGTACGAGCTTCCAGTCGCCGTGACGCATCGCGGCGTTAGTAGTTCCAATCGGCGTGTCCATGTTCCACTGCCAGAACCGCCTCGGCTGTTCATCTGGTGACTCGCCCTTCAAGACGGCAGACACATCATGCCCGTCGATCGGCTTTTCACCTACATGCGATGCACCTGTCATCGACAATAATGTCGGCAACCAATCCGTGAAGCAAATCTGATCAGTAATCTCAACGTTCTGCGGTAAACCATTTGCCCATCGAGCGATCATAGGAACCCTGATTCCACCTTCGTAGACAGAACCCTTTGCGCCTGCGAATCCGTTGTTGAATCTGGACTCAGCCGGCGAAACACCTTCTGGAATCTGATCGGGTCTATGAGAGAACGCCGGGCCGTTGTCGCTGGTGAACATGAGCAACGTGTCATCCTCGACACCCGCGGTCTTCAGCGCCTCGCGAACTCGGGTTATTCCACGGTCCATCACCTCGATCATGGCATAAATAATTGCGGTACCCAGTTCAAAACCAGCATCCACATATTTCTTGGTGACGTCTTCGGGCGCCTGCAGAGGACTATGTGGGGCATTCCAGGTGATCATCAGGAAAAATGGTTCTGTCCTGTGCCGACTGATGAAACTCGAAGCCTCGTCGGCCAGAACATCGGTCAGGTAACGGCCATCCGATTTCTCGAGAGCTCCGTTTCTGTCGAGATTCCAACGGTAGTAATCAGCCCAACCACCGCGGAAACCTGCGAATTCGTCGAATCCGCGAGCATTCGGGTGAAAACGCGGATCGATCGCACCGTTGTGCCACTTTCCAACCATTCCCGTTGCATACCCGGCCGCCTTGAACGAATCACCAATCGTTGCCTCTTCTAATGCAATACGGTCATTGCCGAGAACCTCCTGCGGTGTAACCGCGCCAGTTCGTATCGGATACCGACCCGTCAATAGTGCGGCTCTTGACGGTGAGCAAACTGCCGATCCAGCGTAGTGCTGAGTCAGGCGAATTCCCTGGGACGCCAACTCATCGAGTGCCGGGGTGTGGACACGACCTTCTGAGTAAAGGCCGAAATCGCCGTAGCCCATGTCATCAGCAACCATCAGAACAATATTTGGGCGGGTCATAGTTATGTCTCACATTTCAAAAAACGATTTAGATTGGACTAACATTAAACGCAGCAACATTCCCCCCTTAATTTCTTCTCAAGGATGTCGAATATTGACGCCATAGGTTATCGTATTCGTGATGCCAGAGACCGGCCAGCCGAAAGGATTGAATACACATGCCGATGGAAACCAAGAGACTGGGTAAAACAAATCTTGAGGTTGGACGCCTTGGTATTGGTCTTTCGGAAGCCGGATTCAATCTGGAAATGTCCGATGTCGATCAGGTTAGGGCCATCATTAATCAGGCACTCGATAGCGGCGTGAATTTCCTCGACACGGCCGCCTGTTACGGCATCAGTGAGGAACTTCTCGGCGTTGTAGCCTCCGATCGACGCGACGAATATGTACTCGCCACCAAGGCCGGTCACTTCCTCCCCAGAGGCGACGGAGAAGACTGGACCTACGACCTAGTTATTTCGTCGATCGACCGTTCGCTCGAACTGATGAAAACCGATCATGTCGATATCGTCCAGCTTCACTCATGCGTGATCGAAGTGCTGGAGCGTGGTGATGTAATACGTGCGCTTCAGGACGCTAAAGCAGCAGGTAAGACCCGGTTCATCGGATACAGCGGCGACAACGAAAACGCCAAATGGGCGGTGACCAGCGGCCTGTTCGACACGCTTCAGACCAGCTTCAACCTAGTTGATCAATCAGCGCGAACGAATCTGTTCGCAGATGTCGAAGCAAACGATATGGGTTTGATCGTAAAACGACCGATCGGTAACGCCGTTTGGGGTGCTGATGCCGACCCTCGACCCTACGAACACATTCCCGAATACACTATGGAGTACACTCGGCGCGCCGGGGTGATGGGCGAAGCAGGTCTATTAGAAGACGACCCGAACGACCGAATCAGATTGGCTTTGGGATTCACATTTGCTCATCCTGAGGTCGACGTGACCATAGTGGGAACCCAACGTCCGCATCACATGAAGTCGAATTTAGAGATGGTTTCCGAGCCGCTTGGTGTGACCGAGGCTACGGTTTCTGATCTTCACGCACGTTGGGACAAATTCGCCGTTGGTTGGGAGCAACGGGGCTAGCCCATTTCGCTTTTCGCTGGCTAGAATGGATAGAAGTCAGCAGTGAGTGATTCACCTCAGTGGGGGAGTGGCGAAATGGCAGACGCGCATGCCTTAGGAGCATGTGCCTTAATCGGCGTGTGGGTTCGACTCCCACCTTCCCCACCATTTTATTTTTCGTACAATCACCGGTCGACGGCGCGACTTTCAAGTCGCAGCAACGTCCCGCTAATCGTTCAACCTAAAGAAAACCTATGACTAAAATACTCGTAACACGACGTACATTTCCGGAAGCCGCCGTAGCACTTCGTGCAAGCGGAGCAGAAGTTGTGATTTGGGAAGATGCAGATGCGCCGTCTCAGGCTGACCTGATCAAGGCTATTGCAGACGTCGACGGTCTTTACGCTCACATTACCAATCAAGTGAACGCTGAAGTTATGGATGCTGCGCCGAACTTGAAGGTAATTGCAGAATTTGGTGTTGGCTACGACAACATCGAAATTGCAGCGGCGAACGAACGAGGTATTGCCGTTTGCAACACCCCAGGAATTCTTTCCGATAGCACGGCCGATGAGGCGTTTGCGTTGTTGGCCTCGATGGCTCGACGCACCCACGATCTACCAGCGATGGGGAAGCGCGGCGAGTGGGGCGATTTCGACCCGCTGGGATATCTCGCAACCGACATTCACCACAAGACGCTTGGAATTGTCGGCATGGGCAACATTGGGGCCGAGATGGCGAAACGTGCCGCTGGATTCAACATGAACGTGCTGTATTTCAATCGAAACAAACGTGACGAAGAGTTTGGCGCTACGTACGTCGATTCGCTAGAAGAAATTCTCGAACGATCTGACTACATTTCGTTGCACAATCCTCTGACGCCTGAAACGACGAACATGATGAGCACCGATCAATTCAAACTCATGAAGAAGTCGGCGATCCTCATCAACACGACGCGTGGGCCTGTAGTTGATCAAGATGCACTCTACGAAGCGTTGAAGTCCGGCGAAATCGCCGGTGCAGCTTTGGACGTCACTGTGCCTGAGCCGATTCCTGCTGACCACCCGCTGCTAACGCTCGACAACTGCCTCATCATGCCGCATGTGGCGAGCGCTACTGGCGACACTCGGATGAAGATGGCGATGATGTCGGTTGAGAACGTTCTGGCAGCCGTGGCGGGCGACTGGCCACCGTACTGCGTGAACCAAACCGAGATCGCTGGCAACGCTCGTATTAAGAACTAATCGTTGAAGATCTAACTAAAAAAAGCCCCGGCGGAGCAATTCGACCGGGGCGTTTTTCGTATGTACTTAAAAAGTTTTAGTCGTCGAAGAAGTCGGCGTCTTCTTCTCGCAAGTACTTCTTTGCCTCTTCAGGAATGAAGGTGATTCCAAGTCCCGGTGCTTCGTTCACATCGATGTGACTGTCGGTAACACCGAACTTGTCTGAACCATCGAGAATGTCGTACCACCAATTAGGCTTGCCAGTTGGCAGTTCGAAGGCGATGTAGTTCTCTGGCAATACGGCCGCAAGCTGCACGTGCGCTGCAAGACCAATAAGGCCATCGACCGTTCCATGTGGTGCGAACAATATTCCGTGAAGATCAGCGTATTCGGCGATAAACTTCATCTCTTGCAATCCGCCAACGTCAGCTGGGTCTGGACCCAGAACGTTCACGGCGTTTCGTTCGATCAACTCGACGAAGTTCTGGCGCAAATAAATCTGCTCACCGGTGTGAATCGGAGTCGATGTATAAGGCGTGACCTGCGTGTACAGGTCGGCGAGAACGTACGGCGTGTAGTCACCGGTAAGCATGTCCTCGAGCCACATGACATTCGTGCCTTCAACTTCTTTGGCAAGCTTCAGGGCATCTACAACAGTGAATCCGGGTCCACAGTCGAGTGCAAGACCAACATCGTCACCCAGTACATCGAGCATTGCTTCGATGCACTTGATCATGTGCTTGAAGCCCTTTGGCGTCATCAACCCACGATTGGGATGTCGACCGCCCAGACCAGTCGAAGGCGTTCCGTAGTAAAAATCAGGAACTTCGGTTGCCATATCGCCATGGAACGCTACGCCTTGCTTGATGATCGAGAAGTTCTCAGGACTGTTCTTCATCTTCTGCATAACTTCGGCATAGTGTTCAGGTTCTTTACCGTTCATCTTGAACCGAACGTTACCGTTGTAGACCTGAACCTTGTCTCGAATTTTGCCGCCAAGCAGCTTGTAGACAGGAAGATTCGCAGCTTTACCCGCTATGTCCCATAGTGCGAATTCAATCGCACTTACAGCAGCACCCCACGGCTTGAACGAACCCATGCGACGAATTCCGAGCATCACTCGCTCGACGTCCGTTGGGTCCTTGCCAATAATCATGTCTCGATAGAACTCAATCATGGGCTTCAGGTAAGGCTTGGCGAGTTCGGCGGCGCCAATGCCGTCGATGCCTTCGTCAGTCGTGACGCGCACCACTGGGTGTCCCCCGATGATTGCTATTTTCAGGTCGGTAATTTTCATTTCAGCTCCGTGCCACACTGTGGCGTTTTCTTGATAGCGGCGAAATTACTCGTCATAGTCAAAGTTGGTTTTTTTTGGTAATTAGTGATGTATTGGAGACTAGAATGTCTAATTGTCGAAGAAGTCGGCGTCTTCTTCACGCAGGTACTTCTTCGTCTCTTCTGGGATGAACGTGAGTCCGAGACCTGGCGTGCTAGGCACATCGATATGACTGTCAGTTACAGCGAACTGGTCGCCACCATCCATGATGTCGAGCCACCATTCAGGCTTGGCTTGAGGAAGTTCGAACGCAATGTAGTTCTCTGGAAGCACTGCGGCTAGATGAGTCTGCGCAGCGAGCCCGATAAGTCCGTCAAACGTGCCGTGTGGTGCAAATAGGATTCCGTGGAGATCGGCGTACTCCGCAATGAATTTCATTTCAGCGATACCACCAACGTCGGCGACATCGGGTCCGAGAACATTCACGGCATTTCGTTCGATTAGTTCTACGAAGTTTTGGCGCAGGTAAATCTGCTCTCCAGTGTGGATCGGAGTGCTCGTGTACGGCGTTATCTGCGTGTACAAATCGGCAAGAACGAACGGCGAGTAGTCTCCTGTCACCATGTCTTCAAGCCACATGATGTTCGAACCTTCAAGCTCTTTTGCAAACTTCAAAGCATCTGGAACAGTCATGCCAGGGCCACAGTCGAGGGCGAGTCCGACGTCATCGCCGAGTACATCGAGCATTGCCTCAACAACAGAAATGAGGTACTTGAAACCTTTTGGAGTAATCGTGCCGCGGTTCGGATAACGTCCCTGCGTGACCGGCGTTCCGTAGTAGAAGCCTTCTCTGTTCTGCATACCACCGTGGAACGAAACTGCCTGCTTGATGATCGAGAAGTTGTAAGGGTGATCCTTCATCTTCTGCATGTTCTTGGCGAAGTCTTCCGGCTCTCTTCCATCGCCTTCCATCTCGTAGCGCACGTTACCGTTATAGACCTGCACCTTATCTCGAATCTTGCCGCCGAGAAGCTTGTAAGTCGGAAGGCCGGCTGCCTTGCCGGCGATGTCCCAAAGCGCCATCTCGATCGCACTTACCGCCGTGCCCCAAGGCTTGAACGAACCCATACGTCGAATTCCCAGCATCACACGTTCGACGTCCGTTGGATCCTTGCCGACGACCATGTCTCGATAGAACTCGATCATTGGCTTTAGGTAAGGCTTGGCAGTTTCACCGGCGCCGACACCATCTATGCCTTCGTCGGTCGTGATTCGGACGACGGGTGCGTTGCCGATGATGGCAACTTTCAGGTCGGTAATCTTCATAAGTTGGCTCCGAATAAGAATCGTTCACTGCAATGTTGACTGAAAATACGTCCGAAATTCTATGCCCAGATCAGAGAGAAGGGACCGTAAATCGTATGAATATCCTTATCGTTAACTTACGAGAGCTGCAATTACGTATTAGCTCTGGGCGTCATCTGACGACTCGAATCCAAGCCGTAGTCTCGTTAAGTTCCATCGTCGTTGAACGAGTCACTCACGCGTCGCAGCCCCTCCCGCTCTAGCTTCGCCACTTTGAAGAGGATCATCTTTTACAGGCGTCATCGGACGAAGATACTTCCATAGGAGTCCGAATGTCGGGCGGCTCGCCTAAATAGGTATTAGTATTCGTGCCAGAAATTCTTTCTCGATCGAAATGGAGACAAAATGAAAGTAGCGACGTGGCGCGGCGGAACTGAAATTACGATCGATGAAGTTCCGGCTCCGAAGGCGGGACCGAGCGAATTGGTGATGAAGGTTCTTTCATCGGGAATTTGCGGAACTGATATTCACAAGACTCAAGGATTATTTCCTGCCACTCCCCCTGACATTCTTGGGCACGAATTCGTTGGTCCTGTTATTGAAGTCGGTGAGGGTGTCGATGAATCGATGATTGGCAAAGTTATTGGCTGCACGCTTAATCCTGCGTGTGGCGAGTGTCAGGGATGTCTCACGTGGTCGGCAATGCACTGCGAACGCAACAAACGATACTCAGGCGGATTCGCCGAGTACGTCCTTGTCGATCACCGTCAAGCGCACATTGTTCCCGATGGTCTCGACCACGAAACTGCCTCGATGGCTGAACCTCTGGCATGTGTCATTTCGACTCTGAACATGATCGAAATCGAAGAAGACTGCGATGCGCTTGTGGTCGGTGGAGGTCTGCTTGGACTGCTGACAGTCGGGATGCTCAAGCTGCGCGGCGCAAAGAACATCATCCTCTCTGAACCAAACGCACAGCGGCTTGGGATGGGCAAGCAATTTGGTGCAACCCACTTGAACGACCCAACTAAAGACGATCTAACTCAGTTGGTGAATGAAGTCACCGGTGGATACGGTGTGAAAATCGGTGCCGAGGCAGTTGGGGTGCCGGCGTTGGTAGCTAATATTTCGAAGCTAATCCGGCCTCGCGGAAATCTGGTCTTGATTGGCGTGTCGCCACAAGGTTCAGCGTTGCCAGTAGACCTCTACGATTTGCACTATAAGGAAATCACTATGAGCGGTGCGTTCGGTGCTGGTGATGCATTTGGTGAAGCCATAGAAACACTGCCGAAGCTAAACCTAAAAGGCGTCGTGAGCGGACGATTCTCTCTAGAAGAAACGTCGAAGGCGTTAGAGATATCGGCAAAGGGTGGTGGTGTGAAGTACATGATCGGCCCACACGATTAATCGTTATCTAGATCAAAAACGCTGGCACACCGACTAATAGAGCGGTAGTCTGCGTTCGCTTGCAACATTCAGAAAATATTTTCGCACCATTGGTGCTGCGGTAGAGGTAATACATGGCAAAGCTCTCGGGTGGAGAAGCCCTCATAAAATCTTTGGTTCGTGAGGGAGTCGAAGTCATATTCGGTTTGCCAGGAGTTCAGATGTACGGCATCGTCGCTGCATTGCGAGATGAGCCAAGCATCAAGTTCGTTGTTACTCGAAACGAAACATCTACTACCTACATGGCAGATGGATACGCGCGAACCACTGGTAAAGCCGGTGTTGCGATGGTTGTCCCCGGTCCCGGTATCTACAACGCTGGCGGTGGTCTTTCGACTGCATTTTCACGATCATCACCAGTCGTGCTGATTGCGGGGCAGATTCCCAGAGACGGTATTGGCAAGAATTTTGGTGGACTTCATGAAGTGAATGACCAAAAGGAAATCACTAATCCGGTTACCAAATGGCAGAAGCAGGTTCTTCGTCCTAACGAGGTTCCAGAAGGCATCCACGAAGCATTTAAACAGGCACAGTCGGATCGACCTTCGCCAGTTCACTTTGAACTTCCCCCTGAGACTATGGTCGAACGTGAAGAAGTTGAACTTCTAGAGCCTGCGAAGATCGAACGCAAAGTTCCTGCCGACTCGATTATCGAACAGGCTGCAAAAGAGATCATTGCCGCTAAGAAGCCGGTTATTTACGCAGGTGGTGGTATCGCTCGATCTGACGCCGAGGCAGAACTCGTAGCGTTCGCCGAAGCCCACAAGATCGCCGTTCTAACCTCTGCAGGTGGTAAAGGAACGATGTCGGAGCGACACGCTCTGGCACTAGGCGGATCACTCGGGCCAACGGGTCAGCTGAAGGACTACATCGAGGATGCTGATGTTGTTATCGGTATCGGAACTCGTTTCTCGATGCGTAATCAGGCAGCAGCTGATGCTCGACTAATTCATGTTGATGTCGACCCTGAAATGATCGGTCACGTACACGAGAACTCTCTTGGCGTAATCGGTGATGTGAAGGTGTCTCTGTCAAAACTCAGTGCTGCGATTACAGCCGCCGGCGGTGGAAAGTGGAACTCTCCAGCTGCTGAAGTCGCTCAGATTCAAGAAAATCTCACGAACAGCGATGAAGAGATCAACCAGCCGCAAGAGGACTACCTTCGAGCGTTACAAGAGGGTGCTCCCGACGATGCGATTATGATCTTCGGTATGACTCAACTTGGATACTACTCACGTCCCCGATGGATCACTGAGAACCCGAAGTCGTACATCGATTCTGGGTACTCGGGAAACCTTGGATTTGCGTTCCCTACTGCGTTGGGAGCCAAGGTAGGAAACCCTGACAAGCCAGTTATTTGTGTTTCAGGTGATGGTGGATTTATGTACAACTCGTCGGAAATATCTACGGCTGTGAAGTACGGAATCAACCTTGTAACAGTGATCTACAATGATGGTCATTACGGAAACGTGGCACGTGACATGGACGACGACTTCGGTGGTACATACGAGACAGATTTCGTGAATCCCGACTTCGTGAAACTTGCCGAAGCGTATGGCGCAGTTGGTATTCGGGCTGAAGGCCCGCTCGACGTGAAGAACGTTTTGCCTAAAGCACTGGCGATGAACAAGCCAGTGTTTATCGACGTACCAGTATCACGAGTACCTCGACCGAAGCAGTGGTCAGCACGTGCTCCATGGACAACCCCGCAGGATGGGTTGCTGGATTAGACCAGGGATGGCTGGTGACAGGTGAGTTGTGCAGACAATTAAAGACTAACGACCAAACCAATTTGTCGTTTTAGAGCTTAGCCATTCCTATCCCCATCCTCGTGCGGACGTAACGCTGCTTCGATGGCGAAGTTCGCTGGGGTTGGGACCCCTAGTTCCTTGCCCATTTCGACGACTCGGGCGTTGAGAAGTCCGATTTCGATTGGGTTACCAGCGATTAGATCGTGCCCCATCGAGCCGATGATGAACGGCTCACGTCCCTGTGTCGTCTTGAGCGTTATGTCCACAAGTTCCTGCGTAATTTCTATGCCTTTTGCTCTTGCGATCGCTGCGACTTCAGATAGCACCTGACGGTACATTTTAGTTGTCGTTTTTTGGGCGAATATATCGCCAATCGGTTTGCGGGTTAGGGCGGTCATTCCGCTTAGAGCGCAGATGAAAGTGAACTTCATCCACAGAGCCATTTCGATGTTTTCGTGGGATTCGGCAGCGAGACCAGCTTCAACGCATTGTTCAACCAGCGTGGCCACCCGTACTGATGTTTTACCGTTGTTGGGCTGCTGATCTCCCAACTCACCGATCACTAGCGAACCCGGGCCACCAGCTTGTTTCACAACTCCCGGCTCCGATATCAATGCTGAAACAGTGGCCGTGCAGCCGAGAACATGTTCCGCACCGAACGCTTTAGTTAGTAAAGGCTCGCTGTCGATACCGTTCTGCATCGAAATAATTAATGTGCCTTCGCCGACCATCCCACCTGAATCCATAGCTTCAATTGCGGCGTCGGTGCCCCAGCTCTTCACAGCAAAGATCACCAGATCGGCTCTATCGACGGTCGACATATCGTCGGTAGCGGCGCACTCAACTTCGAAATCGCCAAGTAGGGCTGACTGCAACTGAAGTCCGTTTTTGTTGATGGCGTCTAAGTGCGCCCCTCGGGCGATCATCGTCACCTGCGCCCCGGCTCTTGCTAGTGCTCCGCCGTAGTACGCACCCGTTCCGCCAGCACCCACAACTGCCACTCTGAAATTATTGTCGCTCAATTGGGAGTCTTTCTTTTTGCTGTCATGAAACGTCGATTCATTGATACAGACGCCAATCTTAGGGTAGATAGTATGGCGAGTGAACAGCAATCGTCTATCATCTGGCTCATGCTGCAATTACTCATTCATAATGCCAGAATTATCGACGGTACCGGCTCTCCTTGGTTTAGGGGTGCGGTGCTGGTCGAAAACAACACGATATCGATCAAGCGCGGGGCGTTCGATCCTACTGAATACGAGTCGGAACGTGTCATCGATGCCGAGGATAAAGTGGTCTGTCCTGGCTTTGTCGATCTCCACTCGCACGCCGGTCTCACGATTCTTGCCGACCCACATCACGATCCAAAAGTACGACAAGGCGTCACCACCGAGTTAGTTGGTATCGACGGCATCTCCCATGCTCCATTCAAAACACGCGATGAGTTAGAACGATACATCTGGATGGATGCGGGTTTGAATTGGTATCCGCCTGATCCGGATTGGCTTACGACACAAGAGTTGCTCAATAAGTACGACGGCACGGTAGCAGTGAACATCGCATACATTCTCGGCAACTCGCCTGTGCGGATCTGGGCGACTGGTTGGGACGATCGACCGGCAACACAACGAGAGATCGCGAATATGAAAGCCGTCATACGCGAGTCGATGGAAGAAGGAGCTTGGGGGATTTCGACCGGACTCGACTATCCACCTGGCGCATTTGCATCCACGGAAGAACTAATCGCGATCTCGGAACAGGCCGCTGCGATGGGTGGTTTTTACCATACTCATGCCCGTGCTTCGCTGAAAGAACAAGGCACTTATGCACCTTGGGAAGAGGCAGTCGAGATCGGTCGTAAATCGGGTATACCGATTCACCTAACGCACTATCGACAGCCGAAGCAGGGTGAAGGCTCGCATCACGATTATCTTGGGCTAGTCGAAGACGCTCGTGCAGAGGGAATCGACGTTACGTTCGATTGCTATACGTATCCGTATTCCGGAACTTCGGTAACGATTCAGTTGCCTTTCTGGGCGAAAGACGGCGGTCCTGAGCGAACGATGGCGGCTCTCGCTGATCCGGATGATCGAGCAAAGATGAAACGTGAGTTGAATTCACGCTCGGATATTCAGTCGATCTGGCGAGAACGTTGGTTGCATAACTTCAGGCAACCGCAAAACGAAAAATATGATGGCAAGTCGATCTTGAACATTTCTGAAATGAGAGAACAAGATCCCGCCGATGCTTTGTTCGATTTGCTTTTGGAAGAGCGACTCGGAATTAGCGAGGTTGGAACTGGAACCAACACCCACACACTGCCAGCATTTGTGTCACACCCGTTCGGTATGATCGCTTCGGACGCTATTCTCTTTGGCGAGTATCCAAATCCTCGAACATACGGTTGTTTCCCGGTCGTGCTAGCTGAGTTCGTTCGAGCGGAAAAGCATCTCAAACTCCCCGAGGCGATCCGAAAAATGACATCGTTCCCGGCTCAGAGACTCGGACTCACAGACCGGGGAGTTCTTTGCGACGGTTTTAGAGCCGATATCGTGATATTCGATCCCGACACTGTTCGAACAGATGCGACAAAGGATGATCCGAAGCACTATCCGGTTGGAATCGACTACGTGATCGTTAATGGTGAGGTGGTAATCGAGAACGGGACAAACACTGGGGCTACCCCGGGTCGTGCTTTACGCCGTGGGCACTAACTCTAGCTCACTTATTCTTCACGATCTCTTGAGACTCGCAACTTGCGCTGAACTGGGTGATTCAGCACAAGGTATTTTCGTGATTAACCACTACTATTGAATACATGTCGCAAGATAACGTCCGTAATTTCTGCATAATCGCCCACATCGATCACGGCAAGTCAACGCTTGCCGATCGCCTGATCGAACTCACCGGGGCTGTGTCAGAACGAAAAATGACCGCACAGCACCTCGACACGATGGAGCTAGAGCAGGAGCGCGGCATAACTATTAAGGCGCAGGCAGTTCGCCTTCAGTACCAAGCAAAAGACGGGATCGAATATCAGTTCAATCTGATCGATACTCCCGGTCACGTCGATTTCGCCTACGAGGTATCTCGGTCACTAGCCGCCTGTGAAGGCGCTGTGCTATTAGTCGATGCTACTCAGGGTATTCAGGCGCAAACGATTGCTAACGTCTATCTGGCGCTGGAAAACGATCTCGAGATAATCCCTGTCCTCAACAAACTCGATATGCCAGCCGCTCAGCCTGAACGTGTGATGACCGAGCTCGAACAAACATTCGGCTATGGCGAAGATGAGGTTCTAAAAATCTCGGCAAAAACCGGAGACGGTGTAGACGAGTTGCTCGAGCAGATCGTCGGACGAATTGCCCCTCCTGTCGGTCAAGTTGAAGACAAGTTCCGCGCACTTATATTTGACTCGAAATACGACCAGTTCAAAGGTGTTATCGCCTATATCCGTGCGATGCACGGCTCGCTCAAATCTTCCGATCGCGTAAGACTTATGGGCACTGGCGTTGAGGCAGAAGTTCTCGAAACAGGTTTCTTTAGTCCGGTTTTAGAAAAAACCAAGGGACTTGAAACAGGTGAAGTCGGCTATGTAGCCACAGGTTTGAAAGATGTGAAGGCCGTACGCGTTGGCGATACGATGACAGTTTCGACAGATGCTGCTATCGAACCGCTTCCGGGTTACGCTCCACAGAGTCCGATGGTGTTCACTGGGATATTCCCCACTGAGGGTGAAGACTATCCTGAACTTCGTGATGCTCTCGATAAATTACAGCTTAACGACGCTGCACTCGTGTTCGAGCCAGAATCATCTGCTGCTCTCGGCTTCGGCTTCCGGTGTGGCTTCTTGGGCTTATTGCACATGGACATCGTGCAGGAGAGACTTGAACGTGAATACGGACTTGGTCTGATCGCAACTGCACCTAGCGTAAGTTACGAAGTTCTGCTTAAGAGCGGTGATTCGATCACAATCGACAACCCGTCAAAACTGCCAGATCACAACAACCTTGCCGATATTCTTGAACCATGGGTGAATATCACGATCGTCACGCCGGGACGCTACATTGGCAACATCATGGAACTGGTTACAACCAAACGTGGCGAGTACAAGAAAATGGAGTACCTAGAGCCGGCTTCCAATGATGCCGACGGCGGTACTATTCGTGACGCTCGTGTTTTGCTCGAATACGATATCCCACTCTCAGAAATCCTCGTTGATTTTCACGACAAACTGAAGTCCGGTACTCAGGGTTACGCGTCGATGGACTATTCGAGGATCGATAATCGGTCGGCTGATCTAGTTAAATTAGACGTTCTCGTAAACCATGAGCCGGTCGACGCACTTTCGATGATTACACACCGAGACAATGCTGCTCCGTTTGGACGTGCATTGACGTCGAAGTTGAAGGATCTTATTCCTCGACAGATGTTCGCTGTGCCAATTCAGGCTGCTATCGGTGGCAAGATCGTCGCTCGTACAAACGTTAAAGCGCTCCGCAAGAACGTTTTGGCGAAGTGCTACGGCGGTGACATCACTCGTAAACGTAAGCTTCTTGAGCAGCAGAAAAAAGGCAAGAAGCGTCGAATGAAGATGGTTGGTTCCATCGAAGTGCCACAAGAAGCGTTTATGGCAGTTCTGACCCTCGACTAATCACGAGAGTGTGCACAGAATGACGGGCACATCATGATTCCTAGCCCGACAAGTTCAACATTTTCTCGCCCTCGTGGCCCCCTCGCCGCTTTCGCATTCCCTAAGTTTCGGCGAGTCTGGTTGGCTTCAGTCATATTCTCTCTTGGTAACTGGGGAGAGCGTCTGGCGACAGGCTGGGTAGTTCTCAATGAAACAGATGATGTCTTTCTGGCGGCCGCAACCTTCGCTGTACGTCAGGCACCGCAACTAATTTTTGCACCTATCGGTGGAGCTGTTGCCGATAGATTCTCTCGCGGGAAAATTGTGCTTTTGATCAGCATTTACAAAGCATTGATCCTCACAGCTCTGGCGATAATCGCTGCGAACGGTCTTGAACCGCTCTGGTTGGTGTTTGTGATCCTTGGTTTTTCTGGAGTAGGGCAATCGTTCGAACTACCGGCGATTCAGGGCATGGTTACCAGTTCAGTGCCTAGAGCATTTCGGATGAACGCTGTGGCTGTGCAGTCGACTGGGATGCGTGCCGTTGGGGCACTTGGAGCGTTGGCGGCAGGATATGCTATCAGTGCAATTGGTGTTCCAGTCACGTTCCTGGCATCAGGGAGCACGTTCGTAGTCGGAGGAGTTCTGGCACTATTTGCGAACAAAGGACTGCAGACTCGAAAAATGGTCAAAACCGACTCGGTTGTGCGAGATGTTGTTGACGGGCTGAAGCTGATGTCGACATTGCCCATAGTGAGGATGATTCTGATCACCGCCGTCCTAGTCGAAATATTCGGGTTCGCCTACGGTGCGGTCATGCCAGCGGTTGCGAAGAACGCACTGAACGTCGATTCGGAAGGACTGGGAACTCTAACCATGATGGCGGGTGTTGGCTCGGTGATCGGCTCGGTCTTCCTTATGGCTCTCGGCAATTTCCGCCGCAAGGGCTTGCTGCTAATCGGCATTGCGATCGCCTATGGGATTTTCTTGGCCACGTTCTCCGCTCCTGGCTCATATGCAGCAGCTTTAGTGCTGATTATGGGAGTCGGCGCATCGGCAGCTGCGTTCGACGCTATGCAATGGACTCTGCTTCAGTTGAACGTTCCAGATGAAATGCGTGGTCGCGCTGTAGGTGCTTGGGTGTTCGCTATCGGTTTCGGCTGGATCGGGCATCTCGGTATGGGAGCAGTTGGAGAAGCGGTTGGTGTTCAAACGGCACTTGCAGGTGCCGGCATCATCGTCGTGATCACTGGCATCGCTGCGTACTTGTTTTCACCATCGATGAGACGAATCTAGCGACCATATCGCTAGTCGATAAGCGCTTGTTTTACGATCTTCGCTAGTTCAGGATCCTGTTTCGCAACATGAATCGCCGCCTCCAGCATTCCGCCGGGGTTCCCGGTATCGGCATGAAATCCATTGATTTCTCTGGCGTGAATTGGATTGTTACCGAGAAGCGATGCGATAGCATCGGTTATCTGTACTTCACCTCCGACGCCTTCGTGTTCCTCTGAGAGATAGTCGAAGACTGCGTTGTCGAGTAGGTAGCGGGCGACAATTGCCAGATTGCTCGGAGCGTCTTTTAGCGCAGGTTTCTCGACTAGAGCATCGACTTCGTGAACACCAGCTCCAACAGATTTTCCACTGACCACGCCTTTGGTGTGAATAATCTCGTCAGCAGCTTCGTTCACCGCTATCACAGAGCCACCGTGCTCTCGATACACCTGCATAAGTTGCTCCGTTGCCGAAACATCATTGAAGATGACGTCGTCGGGGAAAATCGTAACGAACGGTTCTCCGTCGCAGAATTCTCGTGCCTGCAATATGGCGTGCCCCGGACCTTTTGGATTGTGCTGGTAAACAGTCGTCACCCTGGCGAGCGACACAATCTCTAACTGCTTTTCTAATAGCGCGTCACGTCCTCGCAACTTCAATTCAAGTTCAAGTACTTCCTGATTTCCGAAGTAATCTGCAACTGACTCCATGCCCGGCGACATAACGATGGCGATGTCGGTCACACCAGCTTCGGCTGCTTCACGAACGGCGTATTCGATCACCGGAACGTTCAGGACGGGGAGCAGTGGCTTGGGCACTGCACGGGTTGCAGGAAGGAACCGAGTTCCGAGTCCGCCGACCGGTATGACCGCTTTGGTTATAGCCGGGTGTTTGTTTGAAAGATTGAGTGACTGGTTAGACATATTGGGATTCTATCGGGAATCGCAGCCGTTTTCGTGTTGTATTTCAGCGACTATTTGCCGAGTGGGTAGTACGATTAGGATGATCGTGCTAGGTGGGGCGTTAGCGGTGCCCTGTACTCGTAATCCGCTCTAGCGAGACTGAATGCTCTGTCGAGATTGTTCGCATGTGGCCTCTGGAGTCAGTATTTAGATATTGAGAGCCTGGTCCTGCGCGGCGAGACCTCGTGAACTCCGTCAGGACCGGAAGGTAGCAGCGGTAAGCGATAAATCTCGGGTGCCGTGGGAATACCGGGTTTGAGTCGGTATTGGCATTTATGCTTCAATCAGCAACCGAAACGGAGATGCACGATCATATTTTTCTTTTGCACTGCACGCCACAAGATGTATCACCGATCATTCCATGGTCTGTGAGAACAATCCCGGGTTGGAATAGCCTGTGTCTGCACAACGGCTGGGTCAGCATTTTCTCGAAGACACAGATGTAATTAACTCGATTATCACTGCCGCTGATCTGAGCAACGACGATACCGTTGTCGAGGTGGGGCCAGGGCGAGGCGCACTCACCGGTCAACTCGTTGAGCAAGCAGGGCGTGTTCTTCTCTTAGAGTTCGACGAAGAACTTGCTGACCGTCTGGCCCAGAAGTACGCCTCCAACGAAAACGTGCGAGTACTGAACGTAGATGCCAGAGATTTCGGTTCAGATGTCGATCTGTGGACGCGAGGAGGCGACTACAAAGTCGTAGCGAATCTTCCGTACTACGCTGCGAACCCTATTACTCGAAACTTTCTGGGGTCAACACGCAAACCGACTTCAATGGTGATCATGATCCAACGTGAGGTTGCCAACGACATGTCGGCGAAACCGGGCGATATGAGCCTGCTTTCATTGGCGATTCAGATCTACGCGACAGCAGAGCACGTTGTTGACGCACCACCCGAATGTTTTAATCCGGCCCCAAAAGTTCACTCCACAGTCATCAAACTGACTCCGACTCATGAAACTCAAATAACTTTTGAATCTGAGGATGATTTCTTTGTGCTCGCACGCTGCGGGTTCAAAAGTCCTCGTAAGCAACTTCACAATTCGCTGTCCGACGGTCTATTTATTTCCCTGGATGAAGCACGGGTGCTAGTTGAGAAAACTGGATTCGAGTCTTCTCGTCGACCTTCTACACTTTCACTTTCCGACTGGCAGATTCTTTACGATGTTTGGGTAGGATCCGGACGTCCACTCCAGGTCCAAGGATCGGTTCGCCGCAAACGTCAGAACCGTGAGAACAGAACGTCGTAGTTCGGGTACCAACTAGCTTTCAGTGAGCAATCAGATTTCATTTACAGAAAAAGCATTCGCCAAAGTAAATCTCACCCTTGAGATTCTCGGACGACGACGCGACGGATACCACAACCTCGCATCGGTTATGCAGACCGTAGATCTGTTCGACACGATCGAATTCTCCGAGTCTGATGAAGTAATCGTTACTTGTGACGACGAAGAAATCACTCCAGAAATTAATCTCGCTTCCAAAGCAGCATCTGTACTTAAGCAGCAAGCCGGAATTACGAACGGCGCGACGATGACCATCATAAAAAATATTCCGGTTTCCGCTGGTCTTGGAGGTGGGTCGACCGATGCTGCTGCTGCTCTTAGAGGGCTCAACAAGCTCTGGAAGCTCGACCTTTCACTAGGTGAACTGACTGAGATCGGAGCGGAGATAGGATCAGACGTTCCGTTCTTAGTACGGGGTGGAACATCGTTAGTTCAGGGTAGGGGAGAAGATGTGACTCCGATCCCCCCCGCCGCAGTGCCAAAATTTCTGATTCTTACTCCTGATGTTAATCTAGAGAATCCGACCGCTAAGACGGCTTCAGTTTTCTCTCAGGTGAATGAATCGATGTTCACTCGGGGTAGCCTCACTCATAAACTCGCTGCCCGTATACGATCTGGTGGTGATTGCCCACCTGAGTTCTTCTTCAACCAGTTTGGCACTATCACCGAAGAGCTTTTCCCCGGCTGGAACAACGATCGTGATCTGATTATGTCGTTTGGCGCTCGGGATGTGATGTTGTGCGGCGCTGGACCGTCGCTGTTTACTGTTCCCCTATCCAAGGAACTCGGCACAGCGTGGCATCTGTTGCTATCGACAGTTCATCACAAACGTTCGTTCTTGATCGACCCTGCCCCTGCTATTTCGGAAGAAACGGTAGCTTAGATGGAAGAACCACTACGCACCGTAATCGCGGGCATGATTGGCGGAACTCTGATGGGAATGATATTCGTCACCCATATGGCGTTATTACTCGTTTACAGCCCGCCGAAAGCATTAGCCGAACGCGCTGTAGAGTCCAACGTTTCGAATCTGATCACAATTTCCGCATTGGTCATGTTTTTGGGCTGGAGCTTACTTGCCATCATCATGGCACTCGCTGCTCAGTTGACACGTTCGAGTGACAGTACCCAAATTTCGATAGCTCCTTCTCCGGTTTATCTCTTTGTGGTCCTATTTGTAGTTTTGTTCATTTCGATCCCAGCATTTATATTCTTCAAAGACAGAAAACAGCACCTTCTTGGCGAAATTTTAGTTTTCATAGGAATCTTCGGATTTCTGATTCCGAATTTGGTAGTTGCGATACAACGTTCGCAGATATAACCAATTCTCCCTGCCTTTCGCGTTCTGGAATGGCTAAAATTGTCGAGTTTATTTGAACGGTAGCGAACAACTGAAGCTGCCATAAAGTTTGGTTCACAAAGGTCAACTAAGAAATGTCCATGCGATTCGACAACCGGTTCGACGGTCAGGTTGCTTTACTCACCGGCTCCGCTGCCACCAATAAAGATGAACTGATGGGGTTTGGTGGAGCAACCGTTTGGCGGTTTCTTGAAGAAGGCGGCAAAGGTGTAGTTATCACCGACGTTCAAGACGAGATCGGCGAAAAGTCAGTTCAGCAACTCCGTGACGCTGGGCATGACGCTATCTACTTGCACCTCGATGTGACTGTTGAAGAAGAATGGAAGACCGTAGTTGAGGCAACCATGGAGCACTTCGGTCGACTCGATATTTTGGTTAATATTGCTGGTATTCTTGATCCCAAGTCGATTCTGGATATCGAGACAAGCGTGTGGAAAAAGACGATGGAAATCAGCACCGTCGGAATCTTCTTAGGCACTCGTGCTGTTGCGTCATCGATGGAGAAATCGGGCGGTGGTTCGATCATTAACCTTGCATCAATGGCTGCCAAGCAGGGATCAGGTTCGTACGGTTCCGCATATTCGTTCTCACGAGGCGGTATGCACAACTTCACAATGTCGTCTGCTCTTCAGCTTTCGCAGCTCGGCATTCGAGTCAACACGATCATGCCCGGTTGGGTGCACACTCCGTTCACCGACTACCTGTACAGCGACCCTGAGCAGAGCAAGTACAGAACAGATCGTGTCCCCCTGCGCCGTTGGGGCAAGCCAGACGATATCGCAGGTGGCATCTTGTTCTTAGCTTCAGAAGATGCGTCCTACATGACCGGTGCTGAGCTTCTAGTGGACGGCGGTGTTAGCGCAGGTTCAGTACGTCCTGCAAATCCGAAAGCTTCTGAATAAGACTTCGAATCAGTGTGTAAGGGTCGGAACGTCAACATGGATGTGCGCCATATTCTTGTCTACCGTTTCAATAGCATCGGTAAACACTTTTTCAATAGTTGCGTCCCTTGTTCGATATAAACGCGTTACAGCCGAACCGGAGTCAACGATATTGAACGGATAAGTAAAATCTCCTGCTTGCCGGCCGGAAGTGTCAAAATATCGACCGCCATCTTCCTTCCTCTGTATCTTAAATCCTCTGTTAAATTGTTCAGGTCGGCAAAAAACAGGAGATAACTTCGGGATTGAAGTAATCTCGGTTTACATGTGAATATCTAATCGTGGTGGATGATGCACTAACCGGTTAAAGCAAACAAGCCCCGGATCACTCCGCGACTTGTCTTGAATCTAAGTATTCACAGAACTGCTAGTTAGCAGATTCTACTGCTGCCTTAACCTGATCAAACGGTGGAAGGTCGGATGGTACATCTGATAGCCATTTCCAAGCGATGTTTCCGTCGGTTCCAACAACAAATACTGATCGCTGAGCAGCGGTGTAACCACTCATGCCAGCGAAATCAGGAAACACGACGTCGTAATCAGCAATAGCAGTTTGTTTGTAATCACTGAGAACCGGGAATGGCAGATTGTTCTGGTCTCGGAAAGCTCCGTTTGCAAATCGACCGTCAACCGAAACGCCTAGAACTTCGGCATCTAGTGCCGAGAACTCAGCGAGAGAGTCACGGAATGTGCAAAGTTCTTCAGCACAAACACCGGTGAATGCAGCTGGGAAGAAAGCTATTACAGCCTTTTTACCTGCGAGATTATTTGAGTTGTACCCGTTTCCGTCGGTATCCAACAATACAAATGCTGGCGCCTTCGATCCTACTTCAGCGGACATATAAAACTCCTAATTAAGCGTAAAAACATAAATCATTGGGTATCGATGACGATTATGCCATCGGTTTGCCTAGATTGACATAGCTACCTTGATGACCCCGTCCTGACGCAGACGGTACATCTCGAAGGCATCTTGTGCTTTGTCGAACGTTGTATCGTGCGTTTTGAGTACTCCAGGATCGATCCAACCGCGCTCTTTCAGCGCCACGATGTCCATAATTTCCTGAATAGGCTCGTGTGTTGCCGCTATCACGGTCGCATTCATTTGAATGTTTTTGCCCATCCATTTCCGATGATCGAAGGAAACCGTCGTTGGATCGACAAGACTGAACGAGATGATCTGACCTTCGTTTTTCACAAGATCAATCGCTATCCCAAGGCCTTCCGGGTTACCGCTAGCGTCGACGACAACGTCGTACATATCTCCACCGGTAATTTCGGTCGAAGCTTCGACTGTGTTTTCGTTCGAAGCGTTGATCGTATGGGTTGCGCCAAGCTCTGACGATTTTCGGCAACGATACTCTTCGAGATCGATTCCAACGATCTGTTGCGCGCCTTGGCGTTCAGCGATCATTGTGAACGTGAGTCCAATGCCACCTTGACCGATCACAGCAATCTTTTTCCCCATTGGGTTGCCCCAGCGTCGGGCGGAGAAAAGCGCAGTTCCGGAGTGCTGACACATCACCCATTCTGAGAGATCACCCCATTCAGGAAGCTTGATCAATTTGTCAGCAGTTTGAACGACTTGTTCCTGCATTCCTGCTACGTCACGAGGAATAACGATTACTCGCTGGCCTTCTTTGTAGTTAGGGTCACGACTGTCGACAACGACACCAGCGCACTCGTGCATTGGCGCACCTGCTGCAAACGGGTAATCCTCTTCAGGAAGATCAGCGTCGTATTCAAGGTAGATGTCACTACCGCAAATCGAAAGAGATTCGAGCTGTACTTGAACTTCGCCATTTTCGAGCGGACCCGGTTTGGGAACGTCGAGGAATTCGATTTTGCGACGGGCTACTACTCTGGCTGCTTTCAATTCATTCCTCTTATCGTGTGCCAGTAAATGGCTTCAGTATTTGGGTTCGCTGGCGAATTCTAACCTTATTCGGCGTATACTCGGCGACCGCTGCAGTCAGAATTTTGCTCGGGAACAATAAGGATGACCATTTAGTTTGAAAATCTCGCTTATAGAAACCATTCGAGTAAGCGATCCGGCTGATGTTATTTGGGTTCGAGTACATACCGACACTGGTTTGATAGGACTTGGAGAGACTTGGTACGCCTCGAATACCGTTGAATCGGCTGTGCACGACCACTTCGCTCCGTTGGTCGTAGGGCGTGATCCGTTCGCCATCGAACGACACTGGTTGAACATGTTTCGTCTTTCAGATCATGCCGGATACGGTGGTGCCGAACTTAGGGCAATCTCAGCCATCGATATGGCGTTGTGGGATATAAAAGGGCAGGCGGCTGGGGTACCTGTTTACGAACTTCTCGGTGGCGCCGGTCGTAAAAAAATCCGTGTGTATGCCACGGGGGCGCCATATCTCGGTGCTGGTGAACTGGCGAAAGAGTTGATTGACGATGGGATTATCGCCATGAAGATGGGGCCGACGATTCCAGTCGCAACCCCAACAGAAGGGCAATATTTAGCCTTCAAAGACCTAGATCACGTTCTGCAGCCGTTTCGAGATGTACGTGATGCCGTGGGGGACGGGATAAAAATTGCCAACGACGGTCACGGCAAGTGGGCACTTCCGGTAGCGATACAGATCGCAAAGGAAATGGAACCACTCGACATCATGTGGCAGGAAGATTTGATGCCGCTGTTGAACCCCGACGCATTACGTCAGCTGCAAGACGCTACCAGCACGCCGGTGTGTATTTCAGAACGTCTTTTGACTCGATGGCAGCTTCGAGAATTCATCGAAAACGGGTCAGCGCAGATCGTGATGCCCGACCTAATATGGACTGGTGGAATCAGCGAAACGCATCGGATAGCGGTTATGGCATCAGCACACCAAGTTCCAGTCGCTCCTCACGATGCAACCGGGCCTGTAAATATATTTGCCTGCGCACATATTTGCATGAACTCTCCGAACGCCATGCTGATGGAACACGTACGGCCATATTTGTACGGCTGGTACGGAGAATTTGTCGATCCGTTGCCTCCTATCGAACATGGTTGGCTCCACGCTCCACAAAACCCCGGAATTGGCACGAGACTTCGACCGGAAGTGTTCGATCGACCTGATGTACAACTCCGTGTCAGCGACGAATCGGTAATGATCGACGGTATGAACGACGAAGGCTGGGAAGGTGGTCCTGTATTCCCTGGAAAAATGTGGAAAGAAATGGAAGGAATTACCGACTTCCGAGCGCAAGGAACACCGATTTCTCAGCGACAGATTTCTGGCGAAAGGTACGAACAATGATCATCTCCAAAATTGAGACTATTCGAGTTGGGCAACTCCCTGATCTGATTTTCGTACAAATTCATACCGACAACGGATTAATCGGACTCGGCGAAACTTGGTACGGCGCTTCGACTGTTGAAGCAGCGATTCACGATCACTTTGGACCTCTGCTGATAGGTCGTGATCCTGCTGAAATCGAACGCCATTGGCAGACTATGTTCCGGCTTTCAGATCACGCCGGATACGGCGGCGCTGAGATGCGGGCTATATCTGCTATCGATGTCGCTCTTTGGGATATCAAAGGACAGGCGTTGCAAATGCCTATATTCGAGATCCTTGGGGGAGGTACGAGACATCGAATCAAGGTCTACAACACTCTCGGCGTTTACGGCGACATAAACGAAGGTTACGACGTATGGACTGATCCTGTCGGAGTTGCCCAAGGGCTTCTCGATCAGGGCATAACCGGAATGAAGATGTCGCCAACTGACTTCATTGCTCGTGAGTCCGATGGTCAACTCCTTTTCAACGACGATTTAGATTGGGCGTTACGACCCCTGCGGGAAATTCGAGACAAGCTAGGTATGGAAATCGAGGTAGCGAACGATGGTCATGCGAAGTGGAATCTTCCGAATGCTCTGAAGATCGTACGAGTGATGGAACCGCTTCGGCCAATGTGGCATGAAGAACTGATTTCACCACTGAACGAACAAGCACACGTGCGTTTACAAGCCGCAACAACGACTCCTATAGCAGCTGCAGAACGGCTGATGACTCGCTACCAACATCGTAGATTCATTGAATCATCGGCCGCGAGGATTAGCATGCCTGATCTCACTTGGACCGGTGGAATATCTGAAGTGAAGAAGATTGCCATTCTTGCTTCGGTTCATCAAATGCCAATAGCACCTCACGATTGCGTTGGCCCGGTGAACATGCTTGCGTGTGCTCATATCGCTATGGCGACTCCGAACGTGATGATTATGGAGTACAACCGTGCAATGCATTTGGGTTGGTATCGAGACTTTATCGAACCCGATTTCGTTATTGAAGACGGATACCTTATGGCTCCAACCGAGCCTGGACTGGGTACTCATCTGAAGAAGTCGGTTAGAGACCGACCGGATGTAACTATCCGTACTAGCAACGAGAAGAGCGAACCGTGGTTGATGTCGCCAAAACGCTACACGTATCCGCCTCCTGAATTACAAGACGAATTCATCAATAGTTCGGAGCGTCGCAACGCAGGTTCCGAATCTGTCTACTACGATTAATATCGACCGAATATCCAATATGTAGTCCGACCGCTGGAACGAGAAAATATGCCGACAAATTCAAAAAGTAAGCGAATCATCTTCATTGGAGCCGGGGCGGTTGGCTCGTACTTGGGTGGATGGCTTTCGCATACAGGTCACGACGTGACGCTCGTCGATTTGTGGGATGAGCAAGTGGAAACGATTCGCGAGCATGGCCTTCAAGTCGATGGCCCGCACGATTCGTTTATCGCACGTCCGACCATGTACCACCTTCACGAAAACGAACTGCTAGCTCGTGAAGATAAATTCGATATCG
>JABHBJ010000035.1 GCA_018673955.1 Chloroflexota bacterium
GTGGCCCTTTGTCGAAAACCATAGTCGCCATAACTACGAGATCCGTTGTTTCTTTTGCCGCACGAACCGCTATCGCTGCTTCTTCGATAGCAAGCTGAGTTTCGATCATCACAGCATCGGCGCCGCCAGCCTCAAACGCTTTAGACATTTCGGAAAACGTTTCGTAAAGTTCGTCTTCTGTCGCTGTTCCCAGTGGTTCAATGAACTCACCAGTAGGTCCGATCGAACCCGCTACAAATTTACCTTCAGGAGCGGCGGCTCGTGCGTGTTCGGCAGCCAGTCGGTTTAGTTCGAACAGGCGGTCGCCAGCGCCGTAACGCTCGAGCATGAATTTGTTGCCACCAAACGTGTTGGTGAGAACGATATCGGAACCGGCATCGAAATAGTGCTTCGCCATTCCCCTAATAACTTCGGGGTTATCAGCGTTCATTAATTCTGGGCTGCCGCCGGGTTCGAGTCCGTTGTTCTGAAGGTATGTTCCGGTCGCACCGTCAAAGATCAATGTATCGCCGTTTGCGAGGCGGTCAAGAATGCCCCGTTTTCCGTCAGAAGCTGCCAAATGCTCTCTCCAATTGTTTTCGTTCTCTATTGAGTGTTTCTGAATCAGATACGTTTACGCAAATATATATTTAGTCTAGTGCCCAGTGGTCGATCGCTCCCGGTTTTGGGTTCCGGGACCCTTCTTCGTGAAGTTTAATGATCCGTTTGACGAAATTGGAGGGGAGTTTCTCTAATTTCACTGCGAGTTGCTCTGCAGCATCTTTTGCGTTCGCGTCCGAATCAACGTATTCGCCAAATGCCCAAGCATCAAGATACTCGTCGGTGCCTTCGCTACCGTCTTTCATAGCGACAGCATCGGCCGCCTTCTGAAATCGATCTTCGAGCTGCCTCGAAATACGTCCAGCGGCGTCTTCTGCTTGAACTTGAACAGGAATCTCTTTCCAGTACATAACTCGCACGCGTGTCATATAAACCAATCCGTCGTTTTTATCACTGCACGAGTTGTTCGTGGCATCGTGGATGATAATCGTAGCATCGTGTCGATCATTGCTAACGGGCAATTTATCGTGAACGCCTATATGCTCGATATCGTAGTTTGTTCAATACCTTTTTGAGTAGTTAGTAGCTGGTCCAATGAAATCAGATGCAGCAGATGGTGTATTTCGAGTAGTCGTGCCGGATGACAACCCGCCAGTATTCACCGATTCAGCAGCGATGGCGAGATTACGACGGCTTCCAAACATCGAAGTGAAGTCTTTCACTGACCGACCTAGTAATCCAGATGAATTAATCGACCGAATCTCTGGGGCCCATACTTTGGTAGTTGCCCGATCTACCACTCAGTTGACGAACACGATTCTCGAATCAGTCACTCCTAAACTCAAGCACATTGCAATATGGGGGACAGCGGCTGATCACATAGCGTTAGAGGCAACTCGGCGGCTTGGTGTAGTGGTTACGAATACCCCGAATGCAGCGACTGTGGCGGTGGCCGAGCATGCTTTAGCTCTATTGATGTCGCTGGCTCGGAAAATACCCCAACTAGATCTCAGGGTTAGAGACGGGGAGTGGCCTGGAGGACAGCTAACGCAGCTAGCAGGTAAAACACTGGGAATTGTGGGAACCGGTGCTGTGGGCATTCGATTAGCTAGTATTGCAGAGGGGATCGGAATGCGAATCCTGACGAGTTCCCTAAGAGAATCGAGCGAGATATCGTCAGCCGGTGAGCGACCGAACTGGACCGAAGTCGGTTTTTCTGAACTGTTAGGAAGCGCTGATGTGATTTCAGTCCATGCCCGATTAACCCCGAAAACACGGTCAATGTTCGGCTCATCTGAATTCTCTCGGATGAAACCTACGGCATTATTCGTCAATACGGCTCGAGGACAATTAGTTAATAACAGGGCGCTGACGGACGCCCTAGCAAACGAAACAATTGCTGGCGCTGCTCTTGATGTTTTTGGCAGCCAACCGCTTGATAGAAATTCAATACTGGCGCGACTTCCAAACGTTATTCTCACTCCGCACATCGCTTCGAACACTAATGAGGCGTTGACTGTTTCGTTGAACATGGTTGTGGATAACGTGGTGGATTTTATGCATGGTCGTGTGCGATATAAGGTCAAATAAAAAAATCTAAACGACTTAGGTACGTGCCGTCGTAATCGTCCTAGCGTTGACATTAAGAAAACTCCCTTAATATAATTGGTCGGCTAAGTATGAGGTTTCCGTTGAGGTCTCCAAGGGTATTCGCGTATTTTCGCGCGGTATGGCTTTAAATATGGTTTCAACAATCACCTCATCAAAGCGACATGACGTGGTGTCTGGATTTCGATCTAGGCTCCTGACAAAGACCTAAACGTGGGTCTTTGCACGTCTGAGGAGGATTTTATTGTTTAAGCTAGACAAGATGAAGCTCGTAATGGGACTTCTGATTGGTGCAACAATGACTGCAGTGATTGCTTGTGGCGGTACGGAAACCGTTGAAGTGATCAAAGAAGTCGAAGTCATCAAAGAAGTCAAGGGTGACACCATTGAGGTGATCAAAGAAGTCAAGGGTGACACCGTTGAGGTGATCAAAGAAGTCGAAGTCAAGGGCGACACCATTACGGTAGTTGCTACGGCCACTTCGGTTCCTGCAGCCCCTGCAGCAGCACCTGAAGAATTAATCACAGCACCTGATACATCCACACCTGCTGGGACGGCTGTAATCGCTGTCAATGGTACGGTGGGTGATCAAAACGGATTGAACTCAGCGCAATCACAAGACGGACTTAAGAACGTCGGTATTGCCGAGACTTTGTTCCGACGGGCTGCTGATGACAGCACACTGAACTGGATCGCTAATGACTTTACGATTGCAGCGGATCTTTCCGGTGCAACTGTGAAAATTCAGCAAGGCATCCCGTTCCAGGTTGTTGATGGTTATGACGCAGGCGACCTGACCGCACACGACGTTGCTTTCTCTATGAACAACGCCAACAGTGCTGTAAATGCTGAGTCAATTCACGGACAGGCTGGTGATTTCGCCGGTCTCTGGGGTGAGTGGACTGCTATAGACGACGAAACTGTCGAGTTCAAGTTCACTAACTTTGACTCGACTTGGAAGGATGACTACGTCAACCAGTCAGGTCAGGCTCTATCGATTTTTTCGAAGAAGGCTTATGACGAAAAAGGTGCAGAGTGGGTTCGTGACAACGTTGTCGCTACCGGTCCTTACCAGATTGAAGAATGGCTCCGAGACGAGTCATACACAGTAGTTAACCGAGCAGGCACTCACTGGAACAGTGATTTAGAGCCAAAGACTGAACGAGTTCAAATAGTTCAAGTGACTGAAGCAACTACTCGATCTTCGCTTCTGCGAACTGGTCAAGTTGACATGGCTCACCTCGAGCCGAAGGACGCTGCCAAGTATGACTTGACACAGTTCACTCAGGCATCCGCTGGTGGTGCTGTTCAGCTTGGTGTGTTCTTCGCTGGTAACCTCTGGGAAGACGTTTACGGTGGAGGAGACCTTGAGGGTCAGGCTCTACCGCCTAAGGCTACTTTCGTTCATGACTTAGCATGGATTGGTAAGCCTGGTTCAAGCCACGGTGAAGGCGACCTCGAACAAGCAAAAACTGTTCGAAACGCTTTGGCCATTGCCATCGACCGTGACCTTGTAAACGACACTCTACTTGCAGGTCTTGGTGCTCCGGTTTACGTTGAATACTTCAACGCCGCTTCACCTAACTGGGACTCCAAGTACGAATACGCTTACGACCCAGACCTGGCCGTTGAAATGATCAACGGACTTGACGGTGACTACCAAGCCGGTGGAGCACCATCCGATGGACCTCTTGGCGATAACGCTTTTGAGATCTCCGTCTACGCTGGTCCTGAACTCGGTGGTGGTGCATCAGTTACTGGTGAAGTTGCTGACGCTGTCGCTGGTTTCTGGGCCGACATCGGTCTTGAAACTTTCTCACTGAAGTTCTCCTACACGGCCTTCCGACCTACTGTCGTTGGGCGAGCCAACACGCACCCATGGATCACATCTTGTGACAAGGGTAGGGCGTCTAACCCATGGCACTTCCCTAAGGGCCTTGTACAGACATCTCTAACCCGTGGTGGTTTCTCATGTGGTTTCGAATCACCAGTCATCCTGGATCTTTACCAGCAGATGGCTCAAGCTCCTGATACTGCCACGGCAACTGCAGCAGCTAACGAATACCTTGAGTACGTTCACGACCAGGCTCTACAGCCTGGTGTTGTAGCCGTCCCTGACGCTTTTTACTTCAACAACAACAAAGTAAAGAGCTTCGAAATGGACGTTGCTGCTGCTGCGAACCTAAACTCCCTATGGAATATTGAACTTAAATAGTTCTGTGTGAAAGAATGGGTTTACAGTTCTAAACAGTAAACACTAGAAGGGGCTCACCAATAGGTGGGCCCCTTCTTTTTAATAGAGCGAATAAAGACCATTTAGATACCAGCAAACTGGTGAAAATAATTCACAATAGGGTCAATAAATCAACGCAAATATGGTAAGATTTCGCAGTGTCTTTCGTTGACACAAAACCTGTGAGGTTCTAGGACTTTAATGCGTCGCTTTATTATTCGTAGATTTGTGTTTTCTCTGGTAAGCATTGTTATTGCGACCTTGGCAGTGTTTTTACTGTCTCGCGCTCAAGGCGACCCACTACTTCTTTACGCCACTTCGGGATACGGCCTAACAGCTGAAAGTGAAGCGGCTCTACGTAAGAAATTGGCGTTGGATCGCCCAGTGCCAGTTCAATATGCGCTGTGGCTTGGGCGCACTCTTAAAGGCGACATGGGAGAAACCATCCTTGATCGCAAGCCGGTGGCTCGCGTGGTTTTGGCCCGGCTACCATCGACTCTTCATCTAGGAGCCGCAGCGTTCTTTCTTTCATTTTTGGTAGGTATTCCACTTGGAGTTCTGTCTGCAGTGAAACGCGGAACTATTTGGGATTACATCGGTAGATTCTTTGCATTACTAGGTCAAGCGGTACCTCAATTCTGGCTCGGCCTTGTGTTGATAATGCTGTTCGCTGTGAATTGGCAAATATTTCCAGCCGGTCTCAAAGGTGAAGGTTTGTGGGACGTTAAATATCTGGTTCTACCGACAATCACTTTGGCATCAAGCGGATTTGCGTTCTATATGCGAATCACGCGAACGGCAATGTTAGAAGTACTTGATTCTGAGTATGTCCGGCTTTCACGTGCCAAAGGTGTCGGCAATAACAAGGTGATTTGGAAGCATGCTTTTAAAAATGCCTTCATTCAACCCTTGACTGGCATGACTTTGGGATTGACCTTTTTTCTTACGGGTTCAGTTTTGGTAGAAACAATTTTTGCTTGGCCTGGAATGGGGCAAATGGCTATCACGGCTGTGAACAACAATGACTTCCCGGTTCTGCAAGGCGTTGTGTTTTTCTTCACGATTTTGTTCGTTGGTATGACTTTCATCACCGACCTTTTATACGCGTACATCGATCCGAGAATTCGGTACGACTAGACGCTGTACAAATTTTTAGAGACATTTAGTTTTTTTAGCGTAGGCACATGGCTCAACAGGCTGACATACAAATCAAAAATAGTGCTTCAGAGACGGGTAAAAGCGTAGAACAACGTACCGTTTTAAAACGTGGAATAGCTGCTCAGGCACTCTACGTCGTTAGACGATGGCCGATAATCCCTCTGATAGTCATGGCAATCTTGCTTATTGCGGGTATATTCGCTCCTCTTTTAGCACCAGCAGATCCTACTTCACAGTCACTTGCCTTCAGAAACTACCCGCCAACTTGGGGTGCTGAAAGACCAGAGTTCAACACTGCGCCAGACCCCGCTGACTACGACATGTCGATAACTAAAGAGCGCTCAGCGTTTAATAGGGCGAAGAAGAGCACCTTCGCACGTTCGGTGTACATACTTGGTGCAGATAACTTAGGACGTGACGTATTTTCTCGTGTGATTTACGGCGCACGAATTTCTCTTGAAGTAACTGCATACGCCCTCACTACAGGAATTATTGTCGGATCCCTTATGGGAATAGTCTCAGGTTACTTTGGTGGATGGACTGACGAGATACTGATGCGCCTTGTGGATGTGTGGTTAGCACTTCCGTTTATTTTGATCGCACTGGTGGTTGCTCAGCAATTCATATCAACAGGAGGAGCCGCTAAGGGTGTTGTCATATTCTTGATCACTCTTGTGGCTTGGACAGCTTTCGTACGACAAGTACGTGCTGATGTGTTGACTATTCGTGGTCAGGAATATGTCGCTGCGGCTAAAGTGGCTGGTGCGTCTTCGTTAAGGATTATTCTCAAGCACATATTGCCAGGTACATACAGCACGATTCTTGTTGTTGCCTCACTTCGAGTTGGTCAATTGATTCTTACCGAGTCAACACTCTCATTCTTGGGTGCTGGTATTCCAGACCCGATACCTGCATGGGGCAAGAGTGTTAGCGATGGCAGACAGTTCATTGAAGAAGCCTGGTGGATTTCATTCTGGCCCGGATTCGCAATCTTCTTAGTTGTGATGTCATTGAACTTTTTCGGTGACTGGTTGCGAGATCGACTCGACCCAAAGTTGCGACAACTAGACTAGTGTCAAATAAAAAAAGAAACACACAAAAGGCGTCTGATTATTCTGGCGCCTTTTGTGTGTTTCTAACTAAATCCGTATCTGCTGAAAATATTTTCACCTTTCGATAATCCAAAGCCGGTTAGCCGATATAATCGCGCCACTTATCGAGTGGTTCTACCTTCTTAATTTACGTAACGGTGTGACACAAATTCACATTTACGCACAATCAAAATCAGATTTTCGACGGGAGTTCTCAAATAATGTCAGTCGGCTTTGTGGGTCTTGGATACATGGGACAGGGGATGGTAGACAACCTCCTTGAAAAGGGTACTGATCTTACTGTGTTCACACGCACACAATCTAAGATCGAAGCGATGATCGAACGCGGTGCAAAGGGCGCAACTTCCGTCACCGAACTAACTAAGAACGTCGAAGTCGTCATGGTCTGTTTACCAGATGTGAAAACTTCTCGAGAAATTCTTCTTGGAGAAGATGGCGTAATCGCCAACGCACACTCGGGTCAGGTGATCGTTGATCACGGAACGGTAGATATCGCAACATCACGTGCTTGTGCCGAAGCCGCAGAGGCCAAAGGTGCCCATTTCCTCGATGCTCCTATCTCTGGTGGCCCTGGTGGGGCAGCAGCTGGCACATTGGCGATCATGGTGGGCGGGCACGAAGATGCGTTCGAACTTGCGTATGAGTACTTTGCCAAAATGGGTGCCAACGTCAAATTGATGGGACCTACTGGCGCAGGCACCGCAATGAAGCTGATCAACCAGCTCCTGGTCGGCGTACATAGCGTTGCCGCTGCTGAAGCATTTGCCCTAGCCAATTCAGCTGGAGTAGACATTCAAACAGCTGCTGACTTACTTGGAGTAAGTTGGGGCGGTAGTACGATGATCGAACGAAATGCCCCAATGACCGCAGCTCGAGACTTCCCAAATTCAGCAGCGCCTCTCCGTCTCATCTGGAAAGATCTCGGCATTATCGGCGAGTTAGCTGAAGATGAAGGCCTTTCGCTTGAACTGGCTACCAAGTCACTCGAGATGTACAACACGATGATGGATTCCGGAAAAAAAGAGCATGATATTTCGGGAGTTCTCGAACTCATCGAAGAGCGATCTAAGTAATCCTGTTTCACGGATTAAAACAAATTCAACAATGTGGTTCGATTCGATCAGTGAATCTCACCAACTATCCAATTATTACGTAACCAACAAAAATAGGAATTATCTCGAATGGCAACACATAAAATTGCAATCGTCAAAGGTGACGGAATTGGTGTCGACGTTGTAAACGAAGGCATGAAAGTGCTCGATGCCCTTGCTCCAAAATACGGTATTACATGGGCTTACACAGAGCTCCCGTGGAGTTCGGATTACTACTTTAAAAACGGCCAGATGATGCCGGATGATGCGCTGGTAACTCTAGAGGACTTCAATGCTGTATTTCTCGGAGCAGTGGGTCACCCTGACATTCAGGACAACATCACTCTCGACGGTCTACTGCTGCCGATCCGTCGACGTTTCGACCAGTACATTTGCTTACGTCCTTCGGTTTTGTACCCTGGTGTTGAGTCTCCTTTGTCGGGCAAAAAGCCTTACGACATTGACCTAACCGTAATTCGAGAAAATACTGAAGGTGAATACCTCAATATAGGTGGATTTGCTTACCACGGTACGCCAAATGAAGTCGCTGTACAGACAGCCGTTTACACACGTATGGGTTGTGAACGAGCTATTCGCTACGCGTTTGATCTAGCCCGTGAACGTGGCAAAAAGAACCACGTCACATCCATCACGAAATCTAACGCTCTTGGCTACATGACTATCTGGGACCGAACGTTCGCAGAAGTTGCTGAAGAGTACACAGACATCGACTCGTCATCACTACTGATAGACGCAGCTTGCATGGATCTTATTCGACGACCTGAGATGTTTGATGTGATTGTTGCACCGAACCTCTTTGGAGACATCATCACTGATATTGGAGCGATCATCACCGGCAGTATGGGGCTTGCTTCGAGTGCAAACATCAACCCTGATACTTCAGTTCCATCGATGTTCGAGCCAACCCACGGATCAGCACCTGATATCGCAGGGCAGGGAATCGCTAACCCAATGGCGCAAATTTTGACTGCAGCAATGATGCTCCGACACCTTGGCGAAGATGCAGCAGCGGCTGATGTTGATGCAGCAGTACTTCAACTACTTGAACAGGGTGAAACCTTGACACCAGACCTCGGCGGTTCTTCAACAACCGAGCTTGTTGGTGATGTAATCGCCGAACTGGTGTCGAAGTAGGCACTGACGCCGAGTTATCCCGGTTTCGATAGGACAGATCAAACTATGGGTATGAATCCATTCGAGAAAATTCAAATAGGCGACACAGGCGTTTCAGTGCCGCTGCTTGGTCTCGGCACTGCGCCTTTGAGCGGCGGGGTGCTGGGTGACGGCCTGATGGGGGTCACAGCCCACGAAGAAGCGGTGAGGGTAATTGATCGTGCCCAAGCACTTGGCATTTCGTATGTCGATACAGCGCCTTTGTACGGCGCTGGCCGAGCGGAAGCTCGAGTCGGCAACTCTGCTTACGCATCGGCTGATCGAGATTCTTTCGTTATCTCAACGAAGATAGGTCGCGTGCTTGATCCGATCGAGGGCGGCATTACGGCTGCGGATGACCCTGACGGAATTGGCGATCTCAATGCGGTCAATTCGTGGACTCGCGATGACGTGCATCGTTCGATCGAAGAGAGCCTAATGCGACTCAATATGGATAGCGTCGAGATTATCTACGTTCACGATCCCGATGTTGAACCTTACGGAGAAGAACAGGCGCTGAACGAAGCATTCCCTGCTTTAATCGAATTGCGGGAACAAGGCGTCATAAAAGCCATAGGTTGCGGAATGAACATTTGGGACATGCCTCTCAAGTTCATTCAGCGATTCGACCTAGACATTATTTTGCTCGCCGGCAGGTACACGTTGCTCGATCATTCTGGCCTAGACGAATTCCTGCCCGTTTGTGTAGAAAGCGATGTAAAAATCACCATTGGCGGACCTTACAACTCGGGAATTCTGGCTCGTGATTTATCGAAACCGGTTACGTTCAACTACGAGCAAGCGCCCGGCCACTTGGTCGAGCAAGCCCGTAAGTTGACTGAGATCTGCGTCTCACACGGAATCGATCTGAAAGCCGCCGCGCTTCAGTTCGTTCTTGCTCATCCTGCGGTCGCCACTGCAGTACCCGGTGCACAGTCGACTGCCGAGCTTGAGCAAAATATTGCGATGGTTCAGCAGGACATTCCGTCTGCTGTCTGGAGTGATATGCGTTCTGCCGGGTTAATTCCCGATAACGCCCCCACTCCCGATTAAGGCACGAGAGAACCGATTCGATCAGCCGGTGTGGAAACCGGCGGTGTGTCCTGCGACCTCGACGTGAGTTGCAACCGGCGTTTTGCCGATTAGGAAGTCGAAGTCGCAGCCATCCTGAGCTTGCGTAATATGCTGCGAGTACATCTTGCCATACCCACGTGTGAACCCACCATCGACTGCTGGTTCAGGTAGCTCCACACGTCGTCGTTCCAATTCGGCAGCATCGACGTTCAAGTTGAGCACTTTTGCTTCAACGTCTAGCGTAATAATGTCGCCGGACTGAACGAGTGCCAGTGGGCCACCGACGGTCGATTCGGGAGATACGTGCAACACGATCGTCCCAAACGCAGTTCCACTCATTCGAGCGTCCGATATTCGCACCATGTCTCGCACACCCTCGGCGAGCAGTTTCTTCGGTAGAGGAAGGAACCCTGCCTCTGGCATTCCGGGGCCTCCGACAGGGCCAGCACCCTTCATAACGAGAATGTCGTCCTTGGTCACATCCAAATCAGGGTCATCGATTCGGTTCTTTAGATCAAGTGGGTTCTCAAACACGATTGCTCTGCCGGTGTGCTTCAAAAGCTCGGGAGAAGCCGCTATGTGCTTGATTACGGCTCCATCCGGAGCCAGTGATCCCTTTAGCACCGTCAGCCCGCCTTCTTTGGCGAGTGGGTTCTCAGGAGATAGAACCACATCGTCGTTGTGACATTCGGCTTCAGCTATATTTTCGCCTAAAGAGTCGCCAGTAACCGTAAGGCAATCGAGATTGAGTAGACTCGACATCTTCTTTAAAACTGCTTCAACACCGCCCGCGTAGTACAAGTCTTCCATCAGGTATTTTCCGCCGGGTTTCAGGTTGACAATTACCGGTGTGGTTTCGGATAGTTCGTTAAATCGTTCAAGAGGCAGTTTTATGCCTGCTCGGCCCGCAATAGCTGTGAGATGGATGATCGCGTTGGTTGAGCCACCAGCTGCCAGAAGCATGCGTATCGCATTGTCAAAGGCTTCTTGGGTAAGGATGTCTGACGGTCGAATGCCCTTGCGAACGAGATCAACAGCGACACGACCTGAATCTTCAGCGAGGACTTTCCTACGAGAGTCGGCACCCGGAATGGCGGCTCCGCCCGGTAACGACATTCCGATGGTTTCGACGATAGCGCCCATGGTCGATGCTGTACCCATAACCATGCAGTGACCTGGTGATCGGTAGATCGCTGCCTCCATCGAATCGTAATCGGCTTGAGTAATTGTTCCAGCTCGAAGTTCTGACCAATAACGTCGGCAATCGGTACAAGAGCCAAGCTCTTCACCCTTCCAATTGCCTTTTAGTTGAGGCCCGCCGGTTAGAACGATGGCGGGGAGATCGGCTGAAGCCGCACCCATGAGCATTGCAGGAGTGGTTTTATCGCAACCGGAAAGGAGAACAACTCCGTCGATAGGAAGACCGCGGATCATTTCCTCGACATCCATCGACATCAGGTTTCGACAGAACATCGAAGTTGGCGATAGGAAGAATTCTCCAAGTGAAATAGTCGGGAATTCGATTGGAAATCCGCCAGCAGCAAGAACTCCACGCTTCACGTGTTCAGCCAGACCTCGAAGGTGAGCGTTACAGTGTGTTGCTTCCGACCATGAGTTGGCGATTCCAATAATTGGACGTCCAGCAAATGATTTTTCCGACCAACCTTGGTTTTTGAGTCCCGCCCGATGTAAAAATCCTTCAAGATCTTTGGTGCCAAACCACTCAGCCGAGCGAAGAATTTTGCCGTTTGCTTGGTCGGTACCCATCGATTGGAGTCCTATCAACTTGCTAAAGAATTTCCGAGAGGCGGCGAGTTTAGCAAACGACAAGGTGATAATTTGATGTCAGCCGTAGCCGCGGGTTGCATTTCGTTGTGATCCCTCAAGCTTTTGTTAGTCGCAAGGTCGAATAGAAAAGATAAATATGTCATTAGGCACAAACTCACGATTCCCCGAGCTAACTGTTGCTGGTTCGCCAATCGATATGAGGCGCCAGATCGGCGAGCATTTTCGGTCGCAGATCGTTGAACTTTCTGATTTGGTACTCGATCGTTTCAACAAAGGAACGACACAACCTATTTCGTGGGAACGCGCAGAACAAGTCGCTCGCCGGAGCTTTGGTCGAGTCGAGGAGATGTTCCCTGGTCCTCTTGACGAACTCAGAGGTACCGCTGAGTCGTCAGGCGTTTCTTTAGAGCGCTTGATGGTTCTGAATGCCCGGAACATGCTTGGTGACACCTCGGAAGGCTGTACGTCGATCATGGTTTCTTCGGAAGATTCTGGATCTGGCAAAGGATTCGCTGGACAGAACTGGGACAACGATCCCGCGATGGGTCCTTTGTCAGCGGTTGTTACTCGCAAAGGAGAAAGGGTTAGTTCGTTCACATCTTGGATGCAACCCGGGTTGGTCGCTTATATGGGATTCAACTCGGCGGGTATTGGAATATGTATGAACGCGTTGAATGGTCCGAGCGATCCGGCAGGGTTGCCTTGGTACTTCTTCGTTCGTTCGATTCTCGAATCATCTTCGAGTGAAGCTGCTGTGAGCGCTGTCGAATCATCCCCAAGGGCACTAACGGCTAATGCAGCGATGATTACTACTGAGGGACCGTTGAATCTGGAGATCACACCGGATTCTGTTGAGTCGATACGGGCTGAATCTGACGGCGTGTTGGTTCACACTAATCATTGCGTTCACCCATCGCTCGAATCGAACAATTCGGAATATGGCGATCGAATCTACGGTCAGTCATTTGATAGACGAAATCGTGGACAGGCGATCCTCGCCCAGAATATGACCATAGGCAAAGTCACACTGGATCACGCCAAGACGTTGTTATCTGACCACGACGGATTTCCAACCTCGATTTGTCGTCATCCGAATGATGAACCGACTACGGGCTGGCAACGCAGTGTTATATCGATCATCCTTGAACCGGGTGATAATCGTATGCACGTCTCAAACGGGAATCCGTGTGAGAATAGTTACGAAACTTACTACGCGGGTTGATTCGGGGCGAATCAACTTAGGAGATCGAATCAGTTGAGATTTAGTAAACCAGCATTAATGGGCGCGGGACTGGGATTTTTGATGTCGATAGCGTTCCTCATCTTTTCACTTCTGCAGTTCGATAAAGAAGTCAGTGACGTTAAGGGACAAATTCTGCTGACGGTGGTTTTCGTAATGCCGTTCATGGTGCTCATCGGTCTTGGAATAGGCGGGCTTTGGAGCAAGTTATACGGCCCTGACAGCCTCTAACGCTTAAGGCGCAGTAATCTCAAGATTCGAGTGAAAAGGTTACCCGAGTTTGCAGTGTTGTGTTTGTTCAACCGTTCTGCCGTACAAGTCGCACACGTGCAGTAAGGCGGATGCTTCTTGCCTCGGTAAGCTTGTTCGTCCAATACGGGTCACTTTCTCTCAAAGTGAAAATCTGGAAAATTAGTTTCGATTACAGTTTAGTTGTATTCGACCGTAATGCGATTCGATAGTTCGCTGACATTTTTATCAGACGCTGAAAATACTCCGGGTGTTGAACTGAACTAAAAAACACTCAGCAGCACTCACTCCTATGCCGTTTATCGGATTGAAAATCCATATGTCGGCGGTTCGAGTCAGCCCCTCGGCACGATCAATCTCTACCGGGATGTTTAGTTGATTCTAATATTTGTCGCCGTACATGCTTTTCGACCTTCTGGCTTGGTTCCATTGAGATCCTACTAGAATTAGGAAAAAACGCAGGTCGACATGTCCTGCCATCGCTATTTGAGTACGAGGAATAATCGTGTGAATTTTCCGACTTCGACCATGGTAACAACGTCCGTCTAGTCAACTCACATGTAAGCTGAATTAGTCACGCAGCGTCTGCGGTCAATCGCGGTATTGAGTACACGCAATAAGTACCCCGATTCAGTAAAAGGCTCTTGAACTGAGTCACACAACGATCACATCTTAACAAGTGCTTATTACTAACTCCGTCGATGTCGCCGATTTCTGCGCACAGGCCGCCAAATCTGAATTCGTTACTGTTGATACTGAGTTCGTCCGTGAGAAAACTTACTGGCCAATTCTCTGCTTGATACAGATAGCTACGCGCGATGAAGCAGTGGCTATCGATCCGCTGGCCAAAGGTATCGATCTCGAACCTATGTATGAACTTATGCGGAATACTTCGGTATTGAAGGTTTTCCATTCGGCAAGTCAGGACATGCAGATCATGTTCAACGCCAGCGGTTCAATGGTCGAACCAGTATTCGACACGCAAATCGCAGCAATGGTCAGCGGCTACGGAGATCAGCCGGCTTACGCCACGCTCGTACAACGTATTGTCGGTGAGACGATCGACAAACGATCGCAGATGACAGATTGGGCACGCCGTCCGCTTACCGACAATCAGGTCGATTACGCAATCGGCGATGTGACTTACCTCATCGATATTTACGACAAGTTAGTTGAAGAGCTTACCGATTCAAATCGAACATCATGGGCTCACGAAGAGATGAGACATCTTCGTGACCAAGATTTGTACGATGTTGATCCTCGTGATCTGTGGCGCAAGGTCCGACTTCGACGTCCAACACGTCGAGCCCTTGCAGTTCTTAGAGAAATTACGGAATGGCGGGAAGTCAGCGCACAGAACCGTGATATTCCAAAGGGTTGGGTCTGTCGAGACGAAGCACTCGCCGAGATAGCTTTGAACCAACCTCAAACTCCTGCTGACCTCGAACGGGTCAGAGGAGTTAATGAGCGTTTCGCTCATGGCCGTGATGGAAAGGCGCTTCTGGACGCTGTCCAAGTTGGCTTAGAAATTCCTGACGACGACTGTCCTGATCCAGAAAAGGGCGGCCCGCCATTGCGCGGTCATGAAACACTCGTCGCTCTTTTACAGGCATTGCTTAAATTGCGAAGTGA
>JABHBJ010000024.1 GCA_018673955.1 Chloroflexota bacterium
ATAAAGAAGTCGCTGTTTTAATGCCATATATTTCGCTGCGTCAGCCCTCAAACCCTAATTCCGAAATTTCCGCCAATCGGGGAAGTACACACCATACTGAATTTCCGACACCCGTGTTTCACAAATTTGTCATTGCGAGGAATGAGATGACGACTGTCCATCGAGCATCCAAAGCCAGCCCTCACCAAAACATGTCATCCTGAGCCAGTCGAAGGACGACAGGCAATAGCCACCAACACCCACCCAAAATCACATCCCTAGTGATAAATTCATCTCGCTCACAACCCATCAATCATCACGGATTCTTTTCACATGCTCACAGCAGGCGCCGGACGAACTGACATCACCCCTCCCGTAGGAATCGCCCACGCAGGTTGGGGAGCGGCAACACATCAGCGCGCCGAAGGCGTCGACATGCCGTTCTACGCAACCGCCCTTTACGTAACCGATGGCGATCTAGAAATCGCAATCGTCGATCTCGATATTGGCATACTCATGAACGAGGATGATCGAGCCATTCGGGCTGAAGTCGCCAAAATTTCTGGCATCAAAGAAGAAAATCTCCGAATCTCTGCAACCCACACACACTCCGGACCCGTGAACCGACAGTCTTGGCTAGATGAAGGAATGGAACTTGTCGGCCCCTATTGGGACTCTCTTCCTGAACGAGTAGCCACTGCGGTAAATACAGCGCGCCACAACGCCAAGCCGGCACATGTTGGAGTTGGCAAAGGCACGAGCTCGATCAACGTAAACCGCCGACCTGCCCTCGCAGACGGCACGCTATTCACAGGTCGACAATGGGACGGCGTGGTCGACCAAGAAATCGGCATCGTTGCAATCAACGACACAGCAGGCCAACCAATCGCCACTCTTCTCAACTTCGCTTGCCACCCAACGATTCTCGGCCCAGCGAACAAACTTCTCTCTCCCGACTACCCCGGCTACGCTCGTAAAGTTGTCGAACAATATGGCGGCGGGCTATGTCTCTTCTTACAAGGAGCAGCCGGTAACTGCGGCCCAACTCATGGCTTTATTGGCGAAGTAGCGGTTGCACAATGGCTTGGTGAACGACTTGGGCTCGAATCAGCTCGCATCAGGTTAGAAATCGACCCTGTCCCGCGAAAAGAACGACTCGTAGAAGTTGTTCAATCCGGTGCCGACCTCGGTATGTACGAAGACGAGCCAGCGGGCGAACCCGACGACACCCTTCGAATCATCAATACAGCAGCAACACTGCCAGTTGGCGACTTCCCAACAATCGAAGAAGCACAAGTCAGTTTCGACAAAGCAGTTGAAACTCTAAACAATGCCCGCAGAAACGAATCCGAAGACAACATTAAAATTGCCGTATCCGAAGCAAAACGAGCCGGATTTGTTCTAGGAAACGCTACACGCACCGCCGACGGACCAATGTCGATGCCCGTCCAAGCAATGCGAATCGGTCCCGCAGCGCTGGTCGCAATTCCCGTCGAAGCCTTCTGTGAAATCGGCATCGCTGTGAAGGGCGCATCCCCCGCCGAACAGACTCTCTTCAGCGGATACACCAACGGCTATATGGGATACATGCCAATGGCCGACAACTTTGAAGAAGGCGGATATGAAGTCGTCACCACACCAATGGCAGCCGGAGCCGCCGAAGAAACAATCGACGTCTGTACCGACGCCGTAAAAGCCCTCTGGCGCTAGCGGTTAGCGTCAGGTGCGCTCGTCGTCCAGTCAGTCGGCTGAAAACCGGTGTACTCCAACCCGACGGTCACCCGCTCGAACGGTGTAACTCATCCGTCTCAAAGAAATTAAAAACGCAGCACCCCACCGTTGACCAGCTCAGACCCGCAACCAAAACTACTCCGTAACGGACAGTTCCTTCGACTCTGGTCGGTCGGCTGGATGACAGGCACGATGATGTGGCTCGAGATGCTCGTCGTCGCGTTATTGGCACTCGAACTAACCGACTCACCGTTCCTCGTATCGGTCACATTCTTCCTGCGATTCCTGCCGATGATCTTTGGATTCGGTATCGGAGTAATCGCTGAGCAACTCAATCGTAAGTACCTAATGATCGGCGGTCTCGTAGTTCAGGCCACCACCTCAGCCGCTCTTGTAGCCCTTATCATCTCCGATAAGCTCGAATACTGGCACCTTGCCCTCGGCAGCTTCTTCATAGGAGCAGTAATGGCGAGCGAATTCCCCGTGCGGAGAACCATGATCGGCGAAGTCGTCAGCCGAATGAACGTCGGGCGCGCCGTCTCGCTCGAACAAACAACAAACTCGCTTTTCCGCATCATCGGTCCCTTCGTAGGCGGAGTGTTCCTCGCCACCATCGGAGCACAAGGTGGCTTCCTACTCGGAGTCGTTCTCTACTCAATTGGTGTCCTCATCGCGATCTCGATGAAGTACAACCGACCAACCTCAACAGAAGCGCTCGCCGGGCCCAAAATCCAAATCACCGAAGGCATCCAATACATCCGAAAAAGCCAAGTAATGATCGGCACGCTCGGCGTAACACTCGTCCTAAACGTCTTCGGATTCTCGTACTTGAGCCAACAACCAGTCGTTGCGAAGCAAGTGCTTCAGGTTAGCGACGTCCTCATCGGAATTCTTCAATCAGTCGAAGGGGCAGGAGCATTCTTCGGAGCCGCCCTAATCGCCATCTTCGCCAAGCCCCGCCATTACACCCGCATCTACATGTGGGGATCACTGCTCTTTATGGTCGCCATTGTCCTCTTCTCGCAATCCACAACCTACTGGATCACCTTGATCATCCTCTTCTTCGGCGGAGCTGGAATGTCAGGATTCGCCACAATGCAAAGCGCCATCATGATCTACGTATCCTCTCCCCAAATGCGTGGACGCGTCCTCGGATCAGTCGCGGTATTCATAGGCATCGGGCCCTTCGGGCAACTTGGCATCGGACTTCTTGCCAGCATCCTAAATCCCGCAACCGCAGTCCTAATCACCGCCGGAACCGGCATTATCTGCATGTTCATCGCCTTCGTCATCTACCCAGCAATGAACAAACCCGCAGCCCTAGAACAAGACGCTGCAAACGGCTGACCGCACTTAGGGCTGATCCAACCGGTAATATTCGCCGGGAGCGAGTTCTCTCCAATGCATCTTAGCCCCGTCAAAGGGTCACGAACCAACCTGAAAACCCATCCTCTCCTCCCTGCAAGTAAACACCTGCATTACCACACACTGATATCGTTCCTACCCAAACTAACCACTCCTGCCATAAAGAAAAAGCCGCACGCGACCATTGCAACTCGGAATCTTCGGAAAATACCTCACCCTCTGGGTAGCAATCTGCATCGTTGTAGGCTTAGCCCTCGGCGAACTGTGGCCCAGCTTTTCCAATACGCTCAGCCGATTCACCATCAGTCAAGTGTCGATCCCAGTCGCAATCCTTGTCTGGTTCATGATCTATCCGATGATGGCGCGAATCGATTTCACTAGCATCGCCGACGTTCGTAAACGCCCCCGCGGTCTTGCCCTCACGCTGGTCATCAACTGGCTCGTAAAACCGTTCACCATGTTCGTCGTCGCGTGGTTTTTCTTGAAAATCGTCTTCGCACCTTGGATCGACGGCGACCTCGGCAACGCATACCTAGCTGGGGCCATACTTCTGGGAGCCGCCCCATGCACAGCCATGGTCTTCGTCTGGAGCTACCTCACAAAAGGAAACGCCGCATACACCCTCGTTCAAGTAACCGTGAACGATCTCATCATGCTGTTCGCCTACGCACCAATCGTGATATTGCTACTGGGGATCGGGGATATCACCGTTCCCTACGACACCGTTCTGCTATCGGTCGTGCTCTACGTCGTAATACCCCTCACCGCTGGATACCTCTCTCGACGATGGCTCATCAACACCAAAGGATCCAACTGGTTTGAAGAATCATTCCTACCTAAACTCGGACCCGTCACCATCGTCGGATTACTTCTAACGCTAATCTTGCTGTTCTCGTTCCAAGGCAAAACTATCCTTGATAATCCGACCCACATCGGTCTAATCGCCGTACCGCTAATAATCCAAACATTCATCGTTTTCGGAATCGCCTACACCGTGGCGAAAATGTGGAAACTAAGCCACGACATAGCAGCCCCCGCCGCCCTAATCGGAGCCTCGAACTTCTTCGAACTCGCAGTCGCCGCCGCCGTATCGCTATTCGGACTCAACTCCGGAGCTGCACTCGCAACCGTAGTCGGAGTCCTTGTAGAAGTCCCGGTAATGCTTCTCCTAGTTCGATTCGTAAACGCCACCTCAAAATCTTTCGCCCACGCCCACGATGGCACCTGCTGTCCCGCCGGGGCAGTTCTAGCCAAACAACTCGAAGCCAACGAATAATGCTTGTCATCCCAATGAAAATCGTGGTCAATCGACCAATCAAGACGACCATTCGAATATAGTAGCCTCACACCCACATTCCGCTCCCGCACAAAATCCAAACATGCCCTCCGAACAACAACTCGAAGTCCGCTCACACCTGCTCTCCGCCGTAAAAGATTTCGTCAAACGCGAAGCCATACCTGTTGCAGCCGAGCACGACGAAAACGACACCTACCCAGCCGCGCTCTTTGAACAAATGGCAGATATGGGTCTCTTCGGAATGACCATCCCCGAGGAGTACGGAGGACTCGGTGTCGACGTCACAACCTTCGCAATAGTGTTCGAAGAACTCGCAAAAGGCTGGATGTCGCTCACAGGCCCCATCGGCTCGCACTCGATGCTGACATGGGGCATCACAAAATACGGAACTGAAGCCCAAAAGAATAAATGGCTTCCTGATCTAGCGTCAGGCAAAAAGCGCGGTGGACTCGCCCTCACTGAACCCGGCGGTGGGACCGACGTAGCCGGCATGCAAACGAAAGCCGTGAAAAACGGTGAAGAATACGTAATAAACGGCACAAAACAGTTCATCACCAACGGCCGAAACGGCGACGTATTCCTGCTCCTAGCCAAAACCGATATGAACACTAGCCCGCCTCACAGAGGTATCACCGGATTCATAGCCGAAAAAGGTCCAGGATTCACTTCTGGAAAAGATTTCAACAAGCTCGGATACCGGGGCGTCGACACAACAGAACTCATCTTCGACGACTACCGAATCGACGCCGAGAACGTTCTTGGGAACGAAGAAGGCAAGGGCTTCTATCAGGTAATGGATTCGCTTGAAACAGGTCGAATCAACGTAGCTTCCCGAGCCATCGGAGTCGCTCAAGCCGCCTTCGAAGCAGCCATTAAATACGCCCAACAACGAGAAACCTTCGGTCGACCAATATCAACCCGTCAATCGATCCAAAACATGCTCGCCGACATGGCAACCAAAATCCACGCCGCCCGCCTTATGACTCGTGATGCCGCGGCTAAAAAAGACCAAGGCGAAAGAGTCGATCAAGAAGCCGGAATGGCAAAGCTCTACGCTTCTGAAATCTGCGCAGAAGTCACCCTCGACGCAATGCGAATCCACGGCGGCGGCGGCTACGTCAAAGACTCCCCAATCGAACGCTACTACCGCGACGCCCCGCTTATGATAATCGGCGAAGGCACCAACGAAATCCAACGCCTGATCATCGCCAAAAACCTTCTGAAAACCTACGAAATCTAACCACTCACTTTTTATCACCTCCCACCGATACCGCCATCTGAATGGCGGTAGCACTACTACCGATGGATTATGGAGCTCCCTCTGTGCGCCCAAACATTGTTTTTGCCTTTGCCGACGATTGGGGCCGCTACGCCTCCGCCTACCGAAACCAGCCCGGTGAAAGCTCAATCCATGAGCTAATTGAAACCCCCAACTTCGACCGTATCGCCGATGAAGGAACGCTCTTCCTTAATGCCAACGTCCCTGCTCCAAGCTGTACGCCGTGCCGCAGCTCTATCCTTACAGGTCGTTACTTCTGGCAAACCGGACTCGGCGCAATTCTTCAGGGCGCACGCTGGGACGAAACTATACCCACCTATCCCCTGCTCCTCGAAGACGCTGGCTACCACATCGGATACACCTACAAAGTCTGGTCGCCGGGACTCACCACTAATGCGCCGTACGGTGGAGCACGAACAGCATATGAATCGGCAGGAACCCGCTACAACTCGTTCTCTGAGGAAGTAACGCTCCGCTCTGAATGTCAATCTATAGACGACGCCAAACAAGAAATCCTCGATGAAACTCGGGCAAATTTCGATAGTTTTCTCGATGCCCGTAGAGGCGACGAACCGTTCTGCTACTGGTGGGGGCCAACCAACACCCATCGCGTTTGGCAGCAAGGTTCAGGAAAAGAACTCTGGAACATCGAACCCGATGACCTAAAAGGACGAATGCCCGATTTCCTCCCCGACGTCCACGAAATCCGAGAAGATTTCGCCGACTATCTAGGAGAGTGCCAAGCTGTTGATGCCGGACTCGGCGTACTCATCGCCAAGCTCGAAGAAATCGGCGAACTCGACAACACGATCATCGCCGTCAGCGGCGATCATGGCATCCCAGGATTCCCGCGCGCCAAATGCAATCTTTATCAATTCGGTACTGAAGTTTCGATGGCGGTTCGCTGGCCTGAAGCTGTCTCGGCAGGACGAACCGTCGACGATTTCGTAAACCTTATGGACATCGCCCCAACCTTTCTCGAAGCCGCTGGCGTTGATCTCCCGGAAGGAATGACCGGCAACAGTCTGTTGCCACTTCTCAAACAAGAAGGTAGTGGCCAAATAGAACCCGAGCGGGATTTCGTCGTCACCGGACGCGAACGTCACAATCTAGTCGACAATCCCCGACCAGATGAAGGCCTACCCTACCCAACCCGCGCAATCCGCACCAAAGACTTCCTCTACATCCACAATTTCGAGCCCGATCGTTGGCCCGCTGGCGATCCTATGGGACTCGATGACCCAGCAACCGAACCGCCTCCAGCCGACGAACTGCTTCACAGTTACACTGTCGTATACCCCGATCTCGACAAAGGTCCAACCAGATCGTGGATGATCTACAACCGTTCTGACCCCGAAGTAGCCCCGCTGTTCGAACTCGGATTTGGAAAACGACCGCAAGAAGAGCTCTACGATCTACGATCGGACCCTGACTACATGACCAACCTCGCAGGAGAACCAGCGCATGAAAACACGCGAAATCACCTGAATGACCGCCTCATGAAAATCCTCGTCGAACAAAACGATCCGCGGGTAACCGAAAACCCACCTCGATTCGAACATCCACCCTACGCCGGACCAGTTCCCGAAGACTGGAAACAAGAAAACGCCAAAGGCGTCGAATCCTTAGGCACCAGCAGATAGACCACGACTAACGCCACGATAACTCTCCGCATCCACGCGTCACGAGCAAAACCTACCTATCGATATCAGCAAGCCCGTTCTTGATGCCCTCTGTAGCCCAAGTTGCCCACGGCTGCGTAAAGAACTTGTAACCCTTGGCGATAAGATCGTTCGCTTCAAGCGTAGGAGGAATGAAATACATGCCCGGAACAACCCCGTGCCTCTTACATGCAGCAGCGATAGTGTCCAGACCCTTCGTGTATGCATCGCTCGTGTAATCAAGCGGAGTATTCAGTTCGATCGAAAGATCAGATGGACCTATCAAGAGCACATCGATTCCGGGCACACTCAGAATTTCATCAAGATTGTCGATCGCCTGTTGCGTTTCGATCATAGGAATTATGAGTAGCTCTTCGTTGACCATGTCCAAGTAACTCCGGTAGTCGGCAGCTTCACCGAACTCACCCCGAGGACCCGAATGACTGCGATCACCGTCCGGCGAATACTTGCAAGCCCGCACCATCGCTTCGGCCTCGCCTTTGGTGTTGACCATAGGAACAATGACACCCATTGCACCTGCATCGAGCGCAAAGCAAATTAGATCTGGCTGATTTCCGCTAACTCGAATAATCGGCTTGGCCTTCATACCTTTTATCGACTGGATATTAGGAATTAACTGTTTGACTTCGACCGGTGTGTGCTGAGTGTCGAACAACAGGAAATCGAAACCGGAATCAGCCAACACGGTCATGTCGCCGGCAGCCGCTCCGGCAGTTCCGATAACGGTTTTGCCGGATTTCAAAAGTTCTCTAATGACGTTCATATAAGTAATTTCTCCGGTTATTGACGATCAGTACTAAGCAAACGCCCAGTGCTAATTCAGTAGGACTTGGACTGCAGCGCATTGTTGCACAGATTGAAAGGCACAGGTCGAATGAAGATAACGGGATGAGATCAGCCCACAACTCACCCACGTAAACGATAGAATCAGCCAACTTCGAAATCTCTCATCAGGCCAACTAACCGAAAACCATGCAACGCGTATACATAACTCTGCAAGGCGACAACAAAATCGCCATCCATAACCTCAACTCCGAAACCGGAAAAATCACCCACCAGGAAGACATCTCAACCCCTGGCGGACCTGCACCCTTCGCCATATCACCTGACAATACACGTGCCTACATCGGGCTTCGTGACGACAACGTAATGGCAAGCTTCGATATCGATGAATCGACCGGGGCCCTTAAGCCGACAGGCAAGATTGGTCTTGAATCAGACCCCTGCTACGTGTCAGTCGACAACACCGGCCGACACCTGCTCTCCGCCTATTACGGAGCCGGTCACATCGCAATTCACCCCATCGACGAGCAAGGCGCTCTCGGAGGTGCACCAACCGAATGGATCGCCACTCGACATCGCGCCCACTGCGCCCAAACCGACGCATCAAACTCCTACACATTCCTGCCGCACGTCGATGACTCAAACGCTATCTACCAGTACAAATTCAACGATAAAACCGGCAAACTCACTCCCAACACTCCAGCCATAATCGAACCGCCAACAGGACACGGACCCCGTCACTACGCCTATCACCCAAACGGCAAATTCGTCTACTTCGACAACGAACAGCATTCCAGCGTTACCGCCTACAAGTTCGACTCGGTGACCGGAACGCTAGAGGCGTTCCAAACACTTTCAACGCTCCCTGATGACTTCACCGGCGAAAACTCAAACGCCCAAATCCACATGAGCCCCGACGGCAACTACCTCTACGCAGCAAACCGTGGACACAACTCCATCGCCATGTATTCCGTCAAAGATTCGACCGGAGAACTAACCCCCCTCGGCCAGCAACAATCACTCGGCACACCACGCGCATTCGGAATCGACCCAACAGGAAAATTCATGCTCGTCGGCGGACTCGACAACGGTGATCTAGCAACCTACACAATCGAATCATCAGGAACTCTTAGGCACCTAAATACTCAACGGGTAGGTAACCTGCCAATGTGGATCCACATCACAGACCCCATCTAGGAGTCGATCATTTCCTCAATCTAGCCAAGTACAGAAAATGTCATCCTGATCCAGTCGAAGGACGACGCTCAGAGCAAATCACGCATGAAAATCACATCAATCAAACCCTGGCTCGTAAAAGTTGAAGGCACCTTCTGGGGCGAATACTTCTTCATCGAAGTGCAAACCGACGAAGGCATCACCGGCTGGGGCGAAATCACAACCACCACACTCACCGCCAACCGCGCCGTCGCCGGAATTATCGAAAAACTCAACGATCTTCTCATCGGCGAAGACCCCTCTCAGATCGAACGAATCTGGAACAAAATCTTCCGAGCATTCACATATATGGGCTCCCGGGGCGCAACCACTCACGTAGTCAGCGGAATCGATATCGCACTCTGGGACATCCGAGGAAAAGTGCTCAACCTCCCTATCTACGAACTACTCGGCGGTAAAGTCCGTGACGAAATCCTGCTCTACACGCACCCCGACCAAAACAACTTCGGAACTCCCGAAGGCGTCGAGCATGAAATCAGGAAAATCATTGATTCAGGGCACAAAGCCTTTAAGTTCGACCCGTTCCCATTTACAGGAGAGCAATCTAAACAAAACGCGGGTTACCTCAGTGGAAATCTGGATAAAGCTGGCGAACGGGTAGCAGCAGAATTGACCGCTAAAATTCGTGAAATCGCTGGCGAAGATATGGAAGTTCTAATCGATGCCCACGGACGATTCAACGTCCCAACCGCCATACGACTCTGCAACTCGCTCGAAGATGCTGGGGACATCGATTGGTTTGAAGAACCAGTCCCTGTCGAAAGCTACCACGCCCTTAGCCAAGTTCGAGACAAAGTGAACGTCCCGATTTCGGTCGGTGAACGACTGCACACCCGTTGGGAATTTGTACAAATATTCGAAAACGAACTCGCTGATTTCGTAATGCCTGATGTCACATGGACTGGCGGAATCACCGAGCTGAAGAAAATCTCAACTCAAGCGGAGGCATACTACATTCCTGTATCACCACATGACGCGAGCGGCCCCATAAACGTCCTCGCCGGTGCTCACGTAATGATGACCATTCCGAACTTTTACAAACTAGAAACGTCGAACGCTGACCTCACCAAGTACAACGAATTCATCCAGTCGCCGCTCGACAACTCCAACGGAGCACTTCATCTCGATCCAACAGCACCAGGACTCGGCATCGAAATGAACATGGACTACCTAACCGCCAACAAACTAAACGACTAGGCATCGGTGGATCGCCAACCGTAACTCACGATCCTCCCTCTCAGAGTGGTAGTGACCTGCCCCTCACCTAACACAAAAACTCTCACAAAATGCTCGCAACCTGAAATGGCAACAAGAACGTAAAATAGTTCTATGACCAATTCCAACGCCAACCTTTCAGCAAGCGAAGAAAAGACAGCACCAGCTGTAGTGGGTCCTGAACAAACCTTCACAGTAGCCGCTCTCTACCACTTCGCAAAAATCGAAGAACCCGACCAGAGAAAAGACCCGCTTCTGGCGCTCTGCCGTGCCGAAAGCATCGTCGGAACACTCATACTCGCTGAAGAAGGCATCAACGGCACAATCTCCGGACCCGACAACGGGATCAAAGCCGTTCTTGAACATCTTCACAGTTGGACGAACGTCGATGTAATCGAAGTCAAATATTCCTACAGCGAGAACCAGAACTTCAATCGGATGAAGGTCAAAATCAAAGACGAAATCGTCACAATGGGCAAACCCCACATCGACTCCAACGAAGACGCCGGAACCTACGTCGAAGCTGCCGACTGGAACGAGCTTATTACGCGCGATGACGTCCTACTGATCGACACACGCAACAGCTTCGAATTTGGCGTCGGCCGATTCAAAGATGCGATAGACCCCGTCACCACAAACTTCCGTGAATTCCCCGATTGGGCCGATTTACTAGCATCCGGAACTCAAAAGCCCACCGCAGTCGCCATGTACTGCACCGGTGGAATTCGATGTGAAAAAGCCACGGGATACATGAAGGAAATCGGCTTCGACGAGGTCTACCACCTCAAGGGCGGAATCCTCAAATACCTCGAAGAAGTCCCCGAAGAAGAAAGTCTCTGGGAAGACGAATGCTTTGTCTTCGACCACCGAGTCTCACTCAAACACGGACTGGTCGAAGGCGATTACCAACTCTGCTACGGCTGCCAGCACCCCGTCTCACCAGCCGACCGCGAATCTCCAATGTTCGAACTAGGCGTCAGTTGCCCATACTGCGACGACTCTCTCGCCAATGAAGATCGGGCACGATTCCGCGAGCGCCAACTCCAGATCCGACTTTCCAGAGAACGCGGCGAAGAACACTTAAAAGACAACGCCTCCAAAAAGCCCTACAAAAAGCCCGGCGCAACCAAATAGGCTATTGCGAACTGCCGCTATAGGGTGTGGACAAGTTCAATGGGCAGATGGAGCCAAATCTGGTCGTATTATTTATGTCGGTAAAAAATCCGACTGTTGGCTAGATGTGAAGTTAGGTTATGACCTATCGGATTCATGTATAAGACTAATCACAGCGCCCTGAATCCTACTTAAAGGGACACGGTTTATGAAAGTACGTGTGGCTCTGGTGTGCTCCTGAAGATCAGAGAATGACATATTAGTCGATTTGAAAATCAAGTTGCTTCTGATCTGGTTGCGAGGGGGCGGGGTCGAGAGTGTATATACCATCAAGAGCCCGGTAACGCTTTTGTGTATCCATACCGTAACCGACTAGCCAGGCGTCTGAGTCAGAGACTAGTGCGCAAAAATCGGGTGATAGATTGTTGTTACGAGCAGAGGGTTTATCAACCAGCACGCATACTGCCACCTCAGCGAAACCACCCCGCTTGAACTCCTGTACTAAATGTCCCATTGTTGTGCCTGTATCGAGAAGATCATCAATAATTACCACTGGAGAATGCCGATCAATGGACTCATTGAATTTGCTAGGGAATTCGATCATAGGCTCTCTTACCAGCCCGTCATCTAGGTAAGTCGAGACAAAAACTGGAGCGATGGACCACTTACCAGGCGTCAATCGTTCCAGTTCCATTGCTAAACCTGAGCAAAATGGCATTGCTCCTATAAGAACTGGTACTAGGTTGACAGTTTGGTTCTCCGAGTACAAATCATCAATTGATTTGGCAACCTGTCGAATCGCTGCTTGCACCTCTTCGAACGCCCAAAGAAGATGCATCGTAGGCATGTTAGATGATCCCAATCACATACCCATATCTTTTAGCATGCGACAAGTGATAACCGAAGCGTCAGAGCATCGAAGAATTGAAGGATTCATTTTCAGATAAGTCTTATATGACATTTTTAGATCAGAAATTTAACGATACTTCAAATCTGCTCACGCTACCGATAAGTTTAGGCCGGCTAACGAAATAAAATTCGCTAGCCGGCCGTTTGCGTTCAAATCTCAAACATCTTACGCAGGCGATGCTGCATGTGTCAGGATTCTTCACATCTTAACTGTTTACGGACACCACAAAGAACAGCACCGACACTACTGCCAGACCAATGGATGCGTAATTTAGTGAGCGCCCTTTACCACTGAGAGCTTTGATCAGCACGTAGCTCACAAATCCGATTGCGATTCCATATGCAATCGAATATGTCAAAGGCATGATGATCGCTGCAAGGGCAGCGGGTACGTACTCTGAGATATCATCCCAGTCGATATCCTTTATGTTACGTAAGAAGTACGTGGCAATAAAAATTAACGCTGGTGCCGTAGCAAATGCTGGAACCGATTGGGCCAGCGGCGCAAAGAACAAACATGCTGCGAAGAGTACCGCAACGGTGACGGCGGTCAGACCTGTTTTACCACCTTCTTTAATACCAGCTCCACTCTCAATATAGGAAGTAGTATTTGAAGTACCCGCTAGAGCACCTATAACTGTAGCGGATGAATCGGCCAACAATGTACGGTCGATATCCTCAACTTCACCGTCTTCACGAACCCGCCCAGTAAGGTTTGCAATTGATGTAATTGTCCCGGCAGTATCAAGGAAGTCAACAAACAAAAATGCGAACGCTACTCCGATGAAGCCAGCTGTCGCAATTACTGAGAAGTCCAACTGGAAGGCATGCGTAGGACTAGGTACAGACCCGGCTACACCCTGTAGTTCGGCCTCGCCGATAATCCAAGCGATTATCGCTATCACGAGAATTCCGATAACGATGGCTCCAGGGATCTTACGATGACTGAGTACTGCCATGATGATGAACCCGAGACCTGCCAGTAAAACAGGCCACGAGGCAACGTCACCAAGTCCGACTAAAGTTGCTGGATTATCGACAATAATCCCCGCATTCTGAAGACCGATGATTGCAAGAAATAGTCCGATACCTGCACCGATACCCAGTTTCATGCTTTTCGGGATCGAGTTGATGATGTATTTTCGTGCAGGGCTAACGGAAAGGATGATGAACACAACACCAGCTACGAATACTGCAGTCAAAGCTTGCTGGTAGCTGTAGCCATCATTAAGTATGACTGTATAAGTGAAATAGGCATTCAATCCCATGCCTGGGGCTAGTGCGACCGGCCAGTTAGCCCACAACCCCATTATGAGCGTCCCTACTACTGCAGCGATTATCGTTGCAGTGAAGACGGCACCGAACTCCATGCCAGTTCCGTCTGTAGCAAGAGTTAGAGGGTTGACAATGGTTATGTAAGCCATCGTCAGGAAAGTAGCCAAGCCCGCTAATAGTTCTGTGCGGATCGATGATCCAGCCTTACTGACTCCAAATAGTTTTTCCAACATTCAAAGAATCCTTCCGTGCATTTGAACCCAAGATCCACGCGAAACAACCTATGTTTATTGTTCCAAACCCTGAGAGTCTATTGATGCAGCCAAATCTCAGAGACTATTACCGATTTAGCCGTATAAAAAGCGTTATATCATGCCCCAGCTTTTTTCGCAGGTGAGCATATTCCTAAGTGAACTGCTTCTGTCATAACTGAGTGTCGGGTCAGAACCGTCTTCAACTACCGAGTCTCACTCAAACACGGACTCGTCGAAGGCGATTACCAACTCTGCTACGGCTGCCAGCACCCCATCTCGCCAGCCGACCGCGAATCTCCGATGTTCGAACTAGGCGTCAGTTGCCCATAGTGCGACGACTCTCTCGCCAACGAAGATCGGGCACGATTCCGCGAGCGCCAACTCCAGATCCGACTTTCCAGAGAACAAGGCGAAGAGCACCTAAAAGACAACGCCTGCAAAAAGCCCTACAAAAAGCCCGGCACAACCAAATAGGCTATTGCGAACTGCCGCTATTTTGTAACCATATGCATACTCGCTCAATTGCGAACTACACAAGTTCGCCCACCCAAATAGGTACACATGCCAAATTTCAACTTTATCCAAATGGCCGACCCGCAAGTTGGAATGTTTTCTCGATTATCAGGAATGGACCCTGAGGCGGCATCGCTCTTTAGAAACCACGGCCTCAACGTCAAAGACGCACCAAAAGTCGAGGGCGTTGAACAAGAACGACAAAACCTCGAAACCGCCCTCGAACAGTTCGACGAAATCGATCCCGCATTCATCGTCGTGTGCGGCGACATGGTAGACACCGCCGGTGACGACGAACAAATCTCACTCATCCGCGAAACCCTAGGCGGATACAGCTCGAAAGTTCCGGTTCACTGGGTAGCCGGAAACCACGATATCGGTGTGAACAACCTGATCCCAGACCGCGACTCCGTCGACATGTACCGAGCTGAATTCGGTGCCGACTACTACGCCTTTGATCACGGCGAATCGAAATTCATCATCCTCGACTCAGTAATCCTTGACCGACCGCAAAATCTACCCGATGAACACAAAGCACAGATGGACTTCTTGGGCGACACCCTACGTTCCCGCGAATCAATCGAATCTGAACACGTAGTAGCGTTCATGCACCATCCGCTGTTCCTTGACAACGCCGAAGAAGCCGATACAGATTTCAAATGGGCTCCCTCTCCACCGAACCAGTCATCTGGCTACTGGACAATCCCGCTTGAACGACGCCCCCCAGTCGTCAAATTACTACGAGAAGCGAACGTCCAAACAGTGTTCGCCGGTCACTGGCACCGCAATCACATCGCAAGCGACAACGGGCTCGACATAGTAGTAACAAGCGCACTCGGATACCCGCTCGGCAACGACCCCTCCGGCTACCGAATAGTGAACGTCAACGACAGCACTCTGGATCACAATTACAAACAAATCTAAGGATAGCGAACAACACTGATCAGGTTATGACAGCTACCTATTAAATTAGTATCACCCGTCAATAAACCGATTTCATCTTGATGATTTCTTGGCAATATGTCCTATCACAGACGTTATTCATAATTAAATCAAATCAATATAAAACGCTGAACAATAACTAGATCTTTAGCCTTGCAGCTAGCCCGAGATCAGCTCTGAGACGCCAACGCCCAATGCATCTGAAATGCCTTTTAACGTAGCGAAACTGACGTTCTGCTTGCCGTGTTCAATGGCACTGACGTAGCTACGATCCAGTCCTGCATCGGCGGCAAGACCCTGCTGGCTGAGCCCTCGGTCTTTCCTGAGGGACTGAATTCGCACTCCAAGTTCTACGAGCATGATTTCAATCGACATCGACGATTCATCTAGATTGAAATGTGCTTGGGTCCAACCGACTACTTCGACCGCGTCAGTACTGCAGAAATCTGCTGTAGGTATCGAATCCGAGGTCGCTGCAGCCCCACCGACGACTACGACTGGAGGGGTGGGCAGATTCTTGAGTGCATCGACCGTTGCTACAGCATTAGGGACGAATTGTTCTGTCGTCACAGATAGTCCAACAAGCTCAGGTGAATCCTTCTCCACCAATTCAACAATTGAATCGACTGGAGAATCTGCCCCCAAGAAATGGACATCCCAACCCTCAAATCGCAGCAAATCAGCAAATGTAAGACCGCCGATGACGTGATTATCGCCCTCAACCGAGGTAATGATCGCGCTTCGACCGATTCGCCTTCCGCTTAGATATGAATCATGAGCCATAGAAAGCAACCGCAATGAGATTTGAGTTGCTCGGTGCTCAGTTGCGATGTTCAGCTCACCTGCATGCCAACGAGAACCTATTTCTGTCAGGCAGTGCCCAATCAGGTGTACGTATACGAACGATGGTTCCCACCTTAGAGAGATTGCATCATCTACTAAACGGGTTGCCAGAAGTTGATCCCCGGCAACCATAGCCGCGAGTAACTCTTTTTGGCTTTTTGCAAGATCCGTTTTTCTTGGCGTTACTGAATAACTTTGACTCATACCAGCATTTTTTCATATTTGAGCACTTTACGCCACAATATTAATTATATAGAATATATTCAACAAATTTTCTTATTTATCGATTATTTGCAAAAACTAAACGGGTGTCTCTACTAAGTATTATTACTTGGTCAGACCTTTACCTGAGTAAAAACAATGCTTCACTTCAATTCCTGTCAAAAATGCCTTGCGGGCACGGTTTACGAAAGTAATGGTCTCGACGGCGTCGAAAAAAAGTGCGTGAACTGTGGATACATTGTCTACGCGGTTAGTCCTGAACTGACCTCATTGAAAACTTCAAGTGACGCAGAAGTAATTGTTACGGCCTCCTAGTAGATCGTAGATAGTTGATAAGGACGGGTAAATTGTTATTTAGCTCTGCAAGTCGAAGAGGGGCGATCCTCGGAATCATAGGTTGGTTCGTACTGATCGGAGCCGTCTCATCAATCGCACCCGCCCTATCGGAGGTCACTACCAATGAGCAGGATGAATTTTTACCGTCAGGAGCCGAATCCGTCGCTGCACTAAAACTCCGCATAGAAAAATTCCCTGCTGCTGACGGAATTCCTGCGCTTGTCGTATTCAGTTCAAATTCGGGATCTGCCGATATGAGCTCAACAATCAGCGAATTTACCTCATTATTAACGTCGCCTGAAGTTCCCGATTCGATCGTCTCGATCCTATCTCCCTCTGAGTCACCTGCCGCTGCCGCCACGCTGATCTCAGCTGACAACAAAACGGCGATGGTTGTAGTAACGATCGGTGGACCACCTGCAGAACCAGCATTTGGAGAAGCAGTTGATTGGCTTTCGGAGCAGGCAGAATCATTAGGGGCGAGGGTCGAAATCGAAACCGCCGTTACTGGTCCAGCAGGCATCATCAATGATGCGGTCAAAGTCTTCGGATCAATCGATCTGCGAGTTACTTTGGTAACTGTGTTACTCGTCCTAGTATTGCTACTTGTGATCTATAGATCTCCTGCCCTGGCCATAATTCCTCTAGTAGTCATTGGATCAGCGTTGACTCTTGCTCAATCGGCAGCGGCACTTTTATCGCAACATTTCGACCTTCCACTAAATGGACAAGTCACAGCAATCATGTCTGTTCTTGTATTCGGAGCTGGAACCAACTACGCGTTATTCATCGTCTCTCGTTATAGAGAAGAACTCGTGATTAATTCCGATAAGTGGGGAGCCATGCGAACCACAATGTCTAATATTGGACCCTCAATCGGAGGATCAGCTGGAACGACTATTGTTGCGATGTTCGCCCTGACATTTGCTTCGTTTGGGTCATTCAGATCCTTGGGCCCCATGCTTGCAATAGCCATATTCATCGTGCTGTTATCAGGTTTATTCGTAATGCCGGCTGCAATCGCACTGTTTGGCAAATGGGTGTTCTGGCCACGTCCGCTTATTCAACAAAGCTCTGTGAGCGCTAACGGTATTTGGCACAGCGTCGGACGCCTGGTTGCTAGAAAGCCTCGAATAGTATTTACCGTAACAATAGTCGGAATTGTCATAGCTACATTGCCATCTTGGACAGTTATTCCGAGTTTCAACTTCTTAGATGGATTCCCAGATGATGCAGAATCAAAGCGAGGCTACGAGCTTCTATCGAAATCATTCCCTAAGGGTCAGTTAGCGCCAACCCTGATTTTTATAGAGTCCGAATCTGACCAAATATCTGATTCCTTCGGCTCGTTGGAAGCCCTCTCCGCTTCCTTGGCTCTCACGACCGGTGTGCTGCAAGTTTCTGGGCCGACTCGACCGACAGGGATTACCGTTGATGAATCGGTCGCCATTGCTCAAGGTGCCGCAAGATTTGTATCTGCTGACGGATCAACAGCGCGTCTCGATGTGCTTCTTAACAGTGATCCATATTCTGCTGAGGCGTTAACGATTGTTGAGAACGTACGCTCGGTTGCGGCTTCTTCAGCATTGGCAAAGACCCCTGGAATCCAAGTGATTGTCGGTGGAGAATCAGCGGTACAGGCCGACACAAAGGCATCGATCGACGCAGATATCCGTTGGCTTGCCCCTGTGTCTTTACTGGCAATTTTGATTGTTCTAGTGCTGCTATTGAGGTCGATTGTCGCACCTTTGTACCTAGTGTTTAGTGTGGTCGTAAGTTTTGGAGCAACATTCGGGCTTTCAGTGTTCGCATTCCAGCAAATATTCAACCACTCCGGTGTGGCATATTCGAACGGGGTTTGGATGTTCATTTTCCTAGTAGCCCTCGGTGCTGATTACAACATTTTTGTGATGTCCAGAATCCGAGAAGCAACGCAAAAGGAAGGATTCAGGGACGGCGTTGCGACCGCTATCGGACGCACAGGCGGTGTGATCACATCCGCAGGAATCATTCTTGCCGGTACGTTCGCTGTTCTCACAACCTTGCCACTTAGAGATATTTTTCAGCTGGGATTTGCGGTAATGCTTGGCGTACTCATCGACACCTTTGTGGTTCGAGCTCTTCTGGTGCCGAGCATGGCAGTGATATTCGGAGAGTGGAGCTGGTGGCCTAGGAAAACACCAATTGTGGTACCGGTTCCTCATGACAATTCTTGAGTCATCACACAGCGATGCTTCACTCCAAAACATCTTGTAGTCTCGAACCATTTCAATCCAAGTATCGATCAGCAATGTTGCCGGTTCAGTCAGAAATGAATCAGGTTACGACAGTTCTGATGCTGGGCTGGATCTATAACCATGTCTCACCTAATTAGAATTCTTCTATTCAGTGTGCTTCTGCTGGTATCCGCTTGTACCGAATCGGTTCAACAATCCATCGATTCTAGTGCAGCAACAACAGTAGCTTCGACATTCGAAGCACAATCCAATTCTGAACAACAAACGACGATTGCGTATGAGCCAACTGTGACTTCGATTTTTTGCTCGGAATGTCAGCTCGTAGAAGTGACTAGAGTAGTAGACGGCGACACCATCGACACCAGCATCGGTCGAGTACGTTTTTTCGGTGTAGACACCCCCGAGAGAGGAAAAACTTGCTTCACAGAGGCGACAGAGTTCTCCCGGGTGCTGATCGGTAGTCAGGTACGCATCGAGGACGGCCCACGGTTAGAAGATACCTACGGAAGACGCTTGGCCTATGTGTACGACAGGTCAGGCAACAGCATAGAGGTTCAACTGCTCGCTGCAGGGTTAGCCGAGGCTTGGAGGCGAGACGGCCAACACATGAATATGTTTATTGAACTTGAGGCAACCGCACGAAGCACCGCTACAGGATGCCTGTGGAGTTCAATCGAAAAAGCGTCGATGACCGACGTTGAAACAATATTAGGTACTTTTGACCCAATCGAGCATCTTGCCGATTTCATAATTGACCGAGAACTTGCAACAACCCACGTCTTTGGATTTACTGACTTGGACGGCGACGAGATTTATTTCGCATCCGGACGCCTTGGACTCCCAACTCGAAGCAATACATCAACGTGGTTGGCTGAAGAACTGGATCACGGTGCCTGGATAATCGAAACAGACGGTGAGATTTGGGAAGTCAACGATTCCGCAGTAACCCCGACTCGGGTATGGCCATAGGGTTCTGTCCGCACTCAGTCCTCGGCTGTAAACGCCGCCTTCATTCCCTCACTGGTCTTTGGAGCTGTGGGCGCAGCACATACCTGACATGAACATGGATGATCAAGCCATTTACACTTACGGCATAAAGGATTCCTAATGCTCAGAACAATATTTGTAAGTCTCGTGTTATTAATTCTTTCTATTACAGCATGCTCAAACGGTTATACAGAGGATGAAGTACAAGAGATCGTAGATGAGGCTGTTAAAGAAGCATTAATGGACGCTCAGGACTCGCAAGTATTTGACCGTATTTTCCTTGAAACAATCTCAATCGACGTATTTAAAAAGCCGTATTACTGTGATCTACATGACCTAAAAACCCCATGTGCACAAATTTGGTGGAACGATGGAACGGGCAACCAGCGCAATCATTGGGTAGCTAGCAGCACTCCGTGTTTTGCGGAAGTGAAAATCGGTTACGATTTGCCTGATTCCTGTCGGTACCAAAAAAATCGCTGACAGCTTTAGTAGCTGTTTCAGTTGATACTTTGAATTGACTAAAATTCTAGGTGTGTTCAGTTGATTTCAGCACCCTCTCCCCCCCCCACCATCTATATGAACAATGGGGCGTGCAGGTATCGGCGGTAGGTGTTGCCAGCATGTACGTAAGCCGACCGAAACAGATATTTATTCGGTGCTATTGGGTCAACTTAGGGTCAACTAACAGAAAAGCCCCCGCATTTCTGAGAGGACTTCTCTAGTCTGGACTAACTATGGCACGCCGTAGG
>JABHBJ010000042.1 GCA_018673955.1 Chloroflexota bacterium
CAGCAGCAGCAGCAGAAGCAGAAGCCGCTGCAGCAGCAAAAGCGGAACTAGAAGCAGCAGCAGCAGCAGAAAAAGAAACACGCAGATTAGAACTGGAAGCAGCAGCAGAAGTAGCCGCCGCAGAATTAGTAGCAGCAGCAGCAGAAGAAGCAGCAGCAGCAGCAGAAGCAGAAGCAGCAGAAAAAGAAACACGCAGACTAGAACTAGCAGCAGCAGCAGCAGCAGCTTAGCCCTTACAAATAGGCAGTAAATACTTTGGTCGAATTGGGAATTTTCTGATTCGACCAAAGTTATTTAAGTCACGAATGGTTAGCAGAATGTTGTGTTTGGAAAATCGCAAGTAATGAGTACGCGAATGTCGAAGGAAAATTCAGATTAGTCGCCATGGACTAAGCAATTTAGGACTTCTCGAATAAATAACTATTCGAGAAGTCCTATTGCACAATCTTCCAACAGGTTGGGAACAGCTTAGAGTGCTGGGCGTACCTACATTGCACCTCGCTACAACGTGAAAGCCGCCGCCGATGATTATCAAAACACCCATTGCTAAAATCGATATCGAACGCCCTTCAAAGGACTTGATTAAGCGACTTGAAGGGATCGGCAGCGCCACGGCTTCGGGCGAACTTCGTAAGCTAGGGATTAATGCCGCTGCAATAGATGGGCTGGTATCTTTCGTTCCCGGGACAAGCGTTGTAGGCCCGGCGATTACGCTGCAGTACATGCCAAAGCGGGAAGATCAGTTTCCAGAGGGTGAGTACCGCGATCCAGAATCGCAAATTCACCGGCACGCGCTGTATCACGTTCAGTCTGGCGATATCATTGTTGTCGATGGGCGAGGCGAGATCAGCAGCGGTGTATTCGGCGAAATGATGCTGACTTACCTCAAAGGCAAGGGGGGACTCGGTATTGTTATCGACGGAGCAATTCGTGACTTCGGTGATTCGAAAGAGCTCGGTTTGGGTATGTGGATGAAGGGCGTAACGCCGTATTCACACACCCAGACGGTGCAGTTCCCGTATGCCTACAACGTGCCGATCGATTGTGCAGGAACGCTGGTAATGCCCGGCGACATCATCATTGCTGACGACGATGGTGCTGTGGTAGTTCCGGCACAACTCGCCGAGCAATTGGCGGAGGCTGGGGGCGAACATGCTGAGTGGGAAGTGTTCGTACGTATCAAGCTCGCTGATGGTGGAGACCTTCGTAAGTACTACCCAATGACAGACGAGGCTCGAGCTGAGTACGAAGAGTGGAAAAAGACGAACGGATAGCGATTCTTAGCTAACGTAATTAGTACCCAGTTCGAGCGATTTTCGCTTGAGCTGGGTACGAGGCTTCTATTTCTAGCGCTTAGGCCGAAATTTCTACTCGACCAGAAATTCCGTCGAGAACTTTGGTTTTGAACGTCTCGTGATCAAGCACCGGGTGGATCTGTACCGTGTTCCATCGGTGTATCTCCGCCGCGAAGAACGTGTCAGTGACATCTTGTGCGTCGCTTGCGCTAACCACATACCAAAGCTTGTGTCCGATCGGAAACGCCCAACCGTTTACTAGTTCGATTCCGTGCTTGTAGGCAGTTTGCTGGATCTCACCCAATAGCTCTGCATGGCGCTCGCGATCGCTTGATCCAGGAGAAGCGATACAGGTCTCAGGACTATGTGTGAGTTCTACCATGAATTGCATTTTTGTTGCTTTTGTTGCTGATCGAGAGTGTTTTGGCGAAGTGAGCGGCATTTCAGGATTTGTCATTTGGAACATCCGTTGAGAGCATTTCGAGAAGCTCGGTTACCGTTCGGTGCTGCTCAAGAGGGTGGCGAAGAGGAATGTCTGAAGTAACCGCGTAACGATTCTCCCGACCGATCTTTTCGATGTTGATAAATCCCGCATCGTCCAATTCACCCAAAATCCTAAGAATCGCTCGCTCTGTTATGCCGACAAGGTCAGAAATCTCACGGACTTTGATGCCGGGAGTTTTCGAAATTGCCAACAACACATGTGAGTGGTTTGTCAGGAACGTCCAGGTTGTAGGTACTTCAGCCAAGATCTCTACTTATATTTTCAAAACAATGAAGTTCAATACATGAATCATAATACATGTATTAAGCAGCATGTGTTAACTAATGATTAAGTGATTATTTCGGTTTGAGGGAGCACGCCTGAATCAAGTAGGGCGATGAGACTAAATTGGTTCTTTGAACCATTCGGAATCGAATATTGTCGGTACTCGGCTCCATAACTCGCCATCTCTTGCCTCTGGAACCTTCTGAAGCATCGTCGACATGATGTCTTGCCATTCCTGATTTCGAGGTGTTGGCTTGAATCCTATGAAATCCATGTCAAAGTCAAAATCGTCCGGCGCTGTTATGTACATGAACAAGTGATTTCCACTGCGGAAAATTTCCATCCGTTCGATGCCGATTGCTTTTTGCTTCTCGCGTATTTCCGGCCACGCGTTGCGGTGATATTCCTCGTATCTGGCGATGATTTCTGGATCGTTGATCAGGTCAGCAATTTGCGCTATTGATTTCGACATTCGCTTGATTGCTCTTTTCTTAGAGACGTTGTAGTCGTGTGCATGACTGGAACAGGTGCAGTAGGATGATCCCTCATTCTGTCAGTCGGCTCGTATTTAACCGTCTGTACTTGGCTTACCCTCGGAGGATTGAATGGTGAATACGCAAGCGATTGTGGGTTCGACGATTATCGATGGCACAGGTTCTGAACCGATTGCCAAAGGGACGATCCTCATACGTGACGGGAAAATTGTCGACGTTGGTTCCTACGAAAATGTAGTAGTCCCACCCGATGCCAGCATGATCGATGCGACCGGCAAATTTACAATGCCGGGAATTATCGATGCACACGTTCACGTGACTCCTAATCAAGATGTACCAAACGATGTGCGGATAAATCTACGAATCGGGTTCAGCGCAATAAATACGCTAAGGCAATCGTTGGGAGCCGGTGTCACGACGGTCGTAAGTATCGGGGGGGGGCCGGCAGCGGTTGAATTAACGAATGCCATTAATGAAGGTTATGTCGATAAGTGCGCTAATCAAATTACTGCAGGGGTTGTGAACGCTTCAGGGGGACATGTTCGTGGTCGTCATGCCGATGGACCGTGGGAGATTCGAAAAGCGGTGCGGGAACTTGCATCTGCAGGATGCACAATGATCAAAACTGCTGCAACTGGAGGCTTTCAGTGGGAGCACGAACGCGTTCACTGGCCCGACTACACAGAGGAAGAGCTGATAGCTCTTGTCGACGAATGTCGAATGCGAGATATGCCAGTAGCAGCTCATGCGCACGGTCATGAAGGTTTGAAGTACGCAGTTAACGCCAAGGTGCACATGGTTCATCACGGTGCACTGATCGATGATGAAGGTCTTGAGGCGATTACCAAGGCTGACCTCTATTTCGTTCCAACGCTTTTTACAACTAGTATTGGACGCGTTGCGAAAGTTGAATCCCCGTGGACCAAAGAGCGCATGGAAGCTGCTTACCCAATTCACAGAGAAGGTGTTGCGAAAGCACACAATATGGGAACAAAAATTGCGTTGGGGACTGACGGTGGACCTGGCGACGCAATGATCGAATTGTCAGAATTTGTTGATTGTGGCATGTCACCGATGGATGCGATTGTGGCTGGGACGCGGAACACGGCGGACGCACTGTCGATTCTTGATCGGGTCGGAACGGTAGAGACAGGCAAAGACGCTGATTTACTGATTGTCTCTAAGAACCCGCTCGATGATATAGACGTGTTGCAGGTTCAAGACAACATATCGCTCGTCATGACGCACGGCAAAGTGCAGACAACTTCAGAAGAGATGAAGACGTATCTCGATCCGCGACTCAGCGGCCCGCCGAGACTCATTGTACGAGTGAACGCAGATGCGTAGCAGCTACCCGCGTTCGGCTTTGTCGTATTCGGCGTAGATGTACGGGTGCTCAGGATCGTAGTGCGTGAGAGTGTCTGGGTTGTCGACTCGACCCGCGGGGCGAACGTCGTTTCCTTCGATGCCGTTCACTTTGTCGCCTAGATCAACGCGGCATGCTTCTATGAGCCCTGTAAGTCGGGCGACCACGTCGGGGTGACTATCGAACACGTTAGTTGTCTCGCCCTTGTCGGATCCGAGATCGTACAGCTCGTTTATCTCTTCATCGACTTTACGAACGTGCAATTTCCACTTACCGTCTCGCACTCCCTCAAGAGTATTTCCGTCGTAGTAAAAGAACTCGCTACGTGGCGATTTGGTTGGTTCATTTGCGAACATCAAAGATGAAATATCGTTACTGTCGATTGTTCGGTCTTGCGGTAGTTCAGCGTTGGTCAGGCCAGCGATAGTTCCGAAGAAATCGATGGAAGAAACAAGTTCGTTTCTAACTTCACCTGCCGGAATCTTGCCGGGCCATCGCATGATGCACGGAACTCGCTGTCCACCTTCCCAAGTGGTGCCTTTCTTGCCTCGTAGTTCTCCGTTGCTGCCGCCCTGATTGTCCAGGCGTGAGCCATTGTCGCTTGTGAAAATAACGAGAGTGTTATCGTCGATACCTTGTCGTTTGAGTTCGTCGAAAAGCACTTTAGCGACCCAGTCGACACCGGCAACACATGCGCCATAGTCGCCGTTTTCAGAAGCGTTTACGAGGTTTTCTGGTGCATAGAGCGGAAGGTGAACGTACATGTGTGCGAAATAGAGGAAGAAAGGATTTTCTTTGTTTCCTCGAATGAACTTTACTGCTTCTTCGGCGTACCGCTCGGTTAGAGCACGAAGATCGGGCTGTTCTTGAATGACTTCGTCATCACGGATCAGAGGTAGGGGGGGGCGACTTCGTAAGGCCTCAAGGCGATCGTGATCGTCAATGGTCGAGTCTTCAACCTGTCGCCCCATGTCGTTGCTGTAAGGGAGACCATAGTAGCTATCGAAACCGTGGTTGGTGGGCAGGAATTCTTCCTGATCGCCAACGTGCCATTTGCCAATGATCTTGGTCGAGTAGCCGACATCTTTCAGCGCACCAGCGATAGTCGTTTCATCTGGATTCAGTCCGATAGCATCGCCCGGGAATAGCACCCGAAAACCATCGAATTCACCGAATCCGATTCGTTGTGGGTAGCAGCCTGTTAGCAGTGCTCCTCGTGATGGCGAGCAAACACCTGAGGCGACGTAAAAATCGGTGAACATCACGCCCTCGGCTGCCATGTTATCGATTGCGGGAGTCTTGTTGATTGTCGACCCGTAGACTCCCAGATCGCCATATCCAAGATCATCGCAGTTGATAAGTACGATATTTGGCTTTGCCATTGATGCTTCCGTTCTTTATTCGTTGTTGCCCAGAATTACGGGTCAGTTTGCACGTGTTTTACCTCTTTCACTAGCGGCCCCCAACTCAATTTGAACGTAATGGACTGAAGCGGAGTCGAATCTGGGATATGGTCTGATGCAACCGGTAATTCGAAAAACGTCTTGGAACTGTAATTCTGGAGCCTAATCAATGCTGTTCTTTCTTCTAGCTAACCTGACCGATGACGGACTTCAGGCGTGTGTAGAAAACCCTGATGCATTTGCTGAGGCATGCGACAGCATTGATGTTCCTGGTGCCCGGTTGCTATCTCGCTACGCTACATTGGGTCAGTATGACTTCGTCCTGTTGGTCGAGGCGGATTCTGCACAGACCATGTCTCGACTTTCGGTTGTACTCGGGGCGAATGCTCACGTTCACGTAAAGTCGATGCAGGCGATCACCGCTCACCTAATGTCAGAACGTGAAGAGGAATTGATCGAGTCAAGTAATCCCGAAAACAAGAAGAAAACTTCACAACCTGCGAGCGCAGCAAGCTGACGTAGCCCGTTACGTCGGTGTTCGGGAGTAACTGATAGTTTTGGTTTCTGATATTCCCCTTTAGCTTGCCAAGATCGAGGTAGCACTCAGACTTATCCCGACTTTCCGGGTCGATCATCAATAGCACGCGTAGACCAGCGTTGTTGGTGATGTTTGTGGTTTCGAGTCTTAGGATTTATGAGTCGTCTTACATGAATCTTCGATAATTCTCGATGCTTGGACGTAACGTTGTGGAATCTTGCGATTCGAATTGGCGCGGGATGCACTATGGTTTGAAGATGTTCTCATTGCTGAATCAGGCGATATATTCGATCGTACTTGCCTCGCTGTTGGCGATGCTTACGGTGGTTGCGTGTGGTGACAACGATAATGGTTTTCGAGATGATCCTCGAAAAAACGATTCCCCTGATTCCGTTGGGAGTATGGGTGAGGCGAGTGATGCAGAGTTTGATGGCCAACTGCCCGAACGCAGTCACGGTGAGAGAACTCACGGAATTTGGCCACAGGTTTGGTCGCAGCATGCTCCTAACGTTCAGAGCTGGGAATACAAGGTCAATTGCGGTGAGGCGTCATCGCATACAGAACCATGTTTCTTATCGGATATGACCTCCGTCGCGGTCACAACTCCATCAGGTGAGGTGATCGAGCTTGAGAAGGACTTCAACACGAACGAATTCTCAGGGGAGATTACCCGTCGGTGGGTTCTGTACGGTTCTCCCAACGGTGATTTGCCAGAAAAAGGCGACTACGTGTTCAGCTACTCACGAGGCGTAGAGCTCGTTTATGAACAGGCGATTCCTTACGATTCGGGCGTTATCTCGTATCCGACCGGAGTTGAGTGGAAGCGAGATGGTCGTGACATCGTGGTGAATTGGAATCCTCCTACTGAAGTTTCGAAAAACATGCACTACAAAGCGTTGATTTGGCAAGTCGATGACACCCCAGAGGTTTTCATATCGAATGTGTTCGATTGGGATGTCGATACTGCGGTTCTACGAGACGTTCCGATGATTGTCGGTGGTAGGTATTCGCTAAACGTCGCCCTTTATTTCGACGACGGCTACGCCTACAGCGAGTACGTCATATTTGAGTGGCCCGAGCCGGGTGAGACTGGGTATTAGGCGCGAGTGAGCACTCCTTTTAGGAGCATCCACTGTTCCTGTGTTCCTCCACGAACTACTGTCATTCTGAATCTAGTTCAGAATGACAAAAGGTTTGTTCTACTTCGTATACTCATTAGATGTTTATTGGCAATGTCGAAGTAAAAGGGCTGGCGAGACTGGCCCCTATGGCTGGAATTTCAAATGCTGCGTATCGCACGGTTGCTCGTGAGTGCGGAAGCGCACTAACGACTAGCGAGGAGATCGACGCAACTGGTCTGACTCGGAAGAACACGAAGACCCGTTACGACATTGCAAAGTATCTTCCCGAAGAGAAGCCAATCGCTCTTCAGATCCTAGGATCAAACGCTGAAACGCTAGTTCCGGGTGCGCAGTGGTTGCAGGATCAGGGCGCAGACATCATCGACTTAAATATGGGTTGCCCCGTTCAAAAAATCACAAAAACAGGTCGTGGTTCGGCAATGATGAAGGATGTCGAGAAGACTGCAAAAATTCTCGAAGCGATGCGTGCGGTTCTCACGATTCCATTCACGATCAAGATTCGTAGCGGCTGGGACGAAATGCATCTGAACGCGGTTGAAGTGGCAAAGATGGCGGAGGACGTTGGAGTCGATGCGATCACCGTTCACCCTCGGACTCGTTCTCAGCAATTCACGGGTCTATCGAAATGGGACATGATTTCTCAGGTTGTAGATGCCGTGAATGTTCCAGTTACCGGTAACGGTGATGTGAAGTCGATGTCGGATGCACGACGGATGGCCGCTGAAACCGGCGTTGAGTCGGTGATGATCGGACGAGGAGCCATGGGCAAGCCGTGGGTGTTCGACGAATCGTTTGAGGATCTTTCGCCGTCTGGCAAATATGAATACCAGACGCGGGTCATTAATCGTCACATGCCTTTGATTATGGAGCACTTCCCTGAGAAAGTCGGACTCATTCAGATGCAGCGTCACCTATCGTGGTATGCCGGTGGGCGAGATCGAGTGCGTACGTTTCGGGTCGAACTTTTTGGTGCCGAGAGCTACCAAGAGACCCGAGACGTTTTTGACAGGTACTGGGCGTCGGTCGACCCATCGGTATCCGAGCAGCCAAACGTGGCGGTGGTTTAGCATACGGCGCGTTTCGGATAGCAATTATTTCGAGTGGCTAGAAATTCCAAACGACTTGAATCACCAGAAGTAGGATGATGATCAAAGTCGATGCTGCAGCCGGTAGAGCGATTAGTCTGCTCATATCTACAGTCTTGAAATTCCACCGTTTCAAAGTGAAACCCATCTCTAAGTGTTAACCCCCACAGTCGTCGGCGCGAGGTTACGCACATTTGTAATTGATGTTTGGAGATTTTGGGTCGTCCCGGCTAATGTGGATGCGTTGACTGGTAATTAGAGAAAGAGAAAACGCTATATGACCGATGATCGGCACTACTTCACGACTGTAGACGGCCAGTTCGGTAACCTGACGCTAGTGGCTACTGATCGTGGACTTAGGGCGTTACTTTGGCCAGATGACTCGGCATCTCGCGTGCCTTTGCCTTCTGAATTAGTGGCTGATCATAATCATTCAGTGCTAGCAACCGCACGACTTCAGGTCGAAGAGTATTTATCTAGCGATCGAACCGAATTCGATCTCAAATTTGATTTGCGAGGCACCGAATTCCAGCAAGAGGTGTGGCTGGGTCTGGCGTCGATTGCGCTTGGAGAAACTTCAACTTATGGCGAGTTGGCGATGCGAATTGGTCGTCGCAAAGCGATTCGGGCTGTGGGAGCTGCCGTTGGTAGGAATCCGATATCTATTATCTTGCCGTGCCACCGAGTTATTGGCGCTTCAGGCGACCTGACGGGCTTCGCAGGTGGAATCGAGACCAAGCGAAGCATGCTGGCGTTCGAAGGCGCAGAGATTGGGTGTGAAGATCGTACTTGATGTTCACGATTTCACTATCCAATCCCTCCCACTGAGAGAGAGGTTGGGCTCGGGCAGCTAAACAGTTGGTAGTGGCATGTCGTCCCCGGTTTCATCCTGCCAGATTCTTATTCGAGCTGCCATTTGGCGAATTCGATCGATGTGTTCGGGATTATTGAACAAGTTGTTAAGTTCGGCAGGATCGGTATTCAGATCGTATAGCTCGCATTGATCACCAGGTGACAAGTTCAGTTTCCAGCGATCGCCGGTAACGACGCCACGCCACGGAATCGAAACCATTCGGTTGATATCGGGAGATCCTAGATTGCGATCGCCCATTCCGTTCCACTGGATGAATACGTCGTTGTCTGAAAGATCTTCCTCACCTCGAAGCACTGGTCGTAGTGATTTTCCTTCGATGTGATCGGGAATTTCACTGCCTGAAAGATCCAGAAGCGTAGGTACGAGGTCGACCTGTCCAACAGAACCTGCGACACGTGTTTGCTTGTCGTTGTTCATCCAAGGGACATACATTAGGAACGGTACGTTCGACGCCTCCTCATATAGAGATCGTTTTTCGAGCATGCCGTGGTCGCCAGCCATCTCGCCGTGCTCGCTAGTGAACACGATGATCGTATTGTCGGCCTGTCCGCTTTCTTCAAGCGATTCAAAGATTTTTCCGACTTGGGTGTCGACTAGCGTCACATTTGCGAAGTACTGGGCACGAAGCTTGCGAAAACCTTCTTCAGTGGTCGTATCGTGAACGTCGCCACCGGCTTCACCTAGCGGATTATTTCCGCCGCCCATGTAGTAGTCAGACCGCAATCGATTTACGAGTGATCCTGAATCGGGGCGAACGCGAAAACCAGGGCCAACTTCGATTTGGTCGGGATCATAGAGATCGTTCAGAGGGCCAGTATACGGTGGGTGTGGTTCGAAGAAGTTCACATACAGCATCCACGGTTGATCGGCATGATCGCCTTCAGGGAACTCTCTGATGAACTCCGATGCCTTATGTCCCAAGAATCCGGCTTGGGTCTGCTCTTCGGTGAGCTCTGCGACTCCTACCCAGCCCTCGTAGGACACCGACATCGATGGCGGTTCAACTCCGTGATCTCGAAGCCACTGGTTGTACGGAGCTTCCTGATATCGATATTCCTTACGAGTGATGCGCACTCGTTGGAAATCTTCAACAGCTTCCCAAGTATCGAAACCGTGCTGAGCCGTCATGTCGTCACCCAAGTGCCACTTGCCCATGTGGGCGTTGTAGTACTCGTCGTCGATCATATCGCCGATCGTCTTAATGTCTCGTGACAACGGAATATTGTTGCGCTGTAAGCCGGTTGCATACGGATACAGGCCAGTCATAATCGACGCACGGGCGGGAGTGCATACAGGCTGCGTGACATATGCATTTTCGAATACAAAGCTCTTATCGGCAAGCTTGTCGAGGTTTGGGGTTTTGATCCAATTGTTGCCGTAAGCGCGCATCGAATCTTGACGCTGCTGGTCGGTGAGGATAAAGAGGATATTGGGCTTGCGATCTTGCATCGTTAAATTTTTGCCTGCGATTACGAGTGAGAATTGTTCAGACTGGAATTTCTTATAGCGTTGAATTTTATTGCGGTCTAAGTGTTATCAGCCATCGTAAGGGTACGGCAATCCCGCTCACGCTCAATAGTGTGCGACGATGATCTCTGATTATGAGTTTTGATACTTTACGAACAACTTGAGACTGATCGACTTCTTCTCATACCACTTACGGCTGATTCGCTGCGAACGATATCTCGACTCATATTCCCGGATCCGTTCTGATTGCCACTGATGTTGATGGATGACTATCTCCCGGCCGTTTCACAGCGTTTGCGCTATGAAACATCGTAGGTCGTTTGGTAGGGATGGTTGTTCTTAGAAAAAGAATCTCGATGCGTGTTTTGAACGGTGGGTGTTAGTCGCTCGCCAGATGACACTCGAGCGGTTGGGCTGGCGTTTTCGGTCTACGACGATCAAGAGAACAATGGTAAGACCAAAAAAGGGGCCAAGGCTGTGGTCGATTGGATTCTGGCTCAGGTAGGAGTGAAGTTGCGGCGTATGACGATTCACTTGAGGAGCTTCTCTACCGTCCGAGTAGCTCAGCACGTTAAGTTCGAGTTAAAGGGAACTGTTCAAGACAATGTGATGGGCGAAGTTCACCTTTTCGAAGCGAAGAAACGCGTGATTATTCCTCCACCATCGATCTCAGTTTAGGTGGTTTTTGACCGCGTTGTTCGGTGATTCGTAGGCTTTAGCCCGACTATTTCGTGATTGCTGGATTCGATTTGTGACCTAGCGTCGCTTTAGCAATAGAATCGTGATGTCATCTTTTTTAGTCCCACGGTTTTTGACAACCAATCGGAGATATTCGCGTGCCAGATAGCTCGGAAACGAATTCACCTGAAACGACTTCAGAAGTTAAGTTCGAAGCTGCCACGAAGAAAAAACGCGAGATTCGACCGTGGGGTTCGTACGAAATTCTGACTAACGGGCCTGGTTTTCAGGCGAAGCGACTTACGGTGAAGGTCGAAAAGCGCCTTTCACTTCAGTGGCATCGCCACCGGGATGAAACGTGGGTTGTCGCACGTGGAACGGCTCGTGTGACTGTTGGCGAAGAACAGTCCACGCTGGGTCGTGGCGAATCGATGTTCGTTGCTCGCAATATTCACCACCGAATCGAGAATATCTCTTCGGTCGAACCGCTAGAGATCATCGAAATACAGACAGGCGACTATTTGGGCGAAGACGATATCGTCCGAGTAGAAGACGATTTCGGTCGGGCTGAATAGGGAATTGAGAGTATCTTTACCGTAATGTCTTGAATTTGAGCAGAATGGCGATCCGATCGCATCGGACGGATAGAATCTACTTGTGGGGAGAATCAAATGGAAATGCTCGTACCGGATGATAAATTTCCGGACATCGAATTAGATATTGCTGGTGGTGGTTCGGTTTCGCTTCCGCGCGATGTCGCTGGGCACTGGACGTACGTTCTGCTCTACCGCGGTGGTTGGTGACCGTACTGCACTCGGCAGTTAGCTGAGGTGGAAGAATGGTTCGAGCGACTTCAAGAGTTAGATATTAAAATCGTAGCTGGCAATACTGATGGTGATTCCGATACGGCTGAAACTCATGCCAATCACGATCTTTCGTTCCCTATAGCTCATAGTGTTCCTGTTGAAATTGCCGAGAAACTAGGTGCGTGGGTTGGTGAACGGCAGGGTAAGGCCATGGTTCAACCTTGCGAGTTCGTTATCAGGCCCGACGGGACAGTAGCGGCATCGATGTACACGACGACTCAGCTTGGACGTATGAAGCCTGAGGAAATCTGTAATTTCGTGAAGGCACGGATTTAGCCGAGTAGATTCTGCCTTGATTCACCCTCTCCCTGTGGGGGAGGCGGCTCGTCCAAGCTGGACGCCTACTTGAGCGCTACTGAACCGTCTTCTCGGATTGGTGGTGCTACTAGAGCAGGGTCGAACGGGTGCATTGCGGGGGCGTCTTCGTTGAAGATGACTCCGAGCCCGGGCTTCTCGGATGGCGTGTACCAACCGTTTTCTAGTTTGATTATCACGTCGGTCATATCACGACGTGGCGGCACTTCTTCCTGAACCGATTCCTGAACGTCCCAAGAAGGCGAAGCAGTGCCAATGGCGATACATGCGGCGGTAGCGATCGGTCCTTGGAAGTTGTGTGGGCAGATCTTGATGTGATGAGCTTCGGCGATCGTTGCAATCTTCTTCACGCCGGTAATTCCGCCAGCTACAGCGATGTCGGGTTTGAAGAACGCTGGCTTCGCCAACTGGGCGTACTCACGGAATTCCCAAATGCCCATGTTTCGCTCACCAACGGCGAGCGGTAATCGCATTTTTGTCGCGACTTCACCCATTGCGATGACGGAATCGGGAACGATCGGATCCTCGATGAAGTAAGGCCTTAGTTTTGCGACTTCGTCGCAGAATACTATGGCTTCGTGCGGCTGCATGTTCCTGTGAATCTCGATTCCGATATCGAAATCCCAGCCCACAGTTTCCCGAACGGCTTCGACCATCTCGACCGCTAGGCCTATCATCCTGGTGTAAGTGAGTTCTGCCCAGTTCTTAGGCATTGGCGTGAACTTCAACGCAGAAAAACCTTGATCGAGGGCTTTCTTTGCGCCGACTGCGCACTCTTCAGGAGTGCTTCCGCCAATTCCCTGTGCGATACCACGAACCTTTTGGCGAACTTTACCGCCAAGTAGATCCCAAACAGGTGCTTGAAGCCGTTTGCCCTTGATGTCCCATAGCGCCATGTCGATAGCGCTAATCGCACCACCAATGCTGTTACCACGGAATGCTGAGTTGTATCGCCAGAGATAGCTCCAAATGTGCTCGATATCACCGGCGTTCATCCCGATTATTGCGTCGGCGAATCCGTGAATGGTCGCTTCAGCTGCTTTCGGGTATGACCAATAGCAGGATTCTCCAATGCCTTCGGTTCCATCCTCGGTAGTGATTTTCACGACGAGGTAACGGGCTACAAAAAACGTTTCAATTTTCGCAATTTTCATTGTTTTTATTTCAGAGTGGGGAGGTGGGTCCGCAAATGGTTGATTAGTGGGGGTTGGGATTCGTGGTTAGGTTACGAGGATTAAATATTCCAGTGGGCGTTGATGCTTGCTTCGTACTCTGCAGTTTCTTCGTTCTCGATTTCTTCGATAGTAACCGGTCGGCCTAACACTGAAGATTCGAGCGCTGCGTTACAAACAGCGAGGTCTTTTCGTCCGACGTAAGCGTCAACTTCTGGCTTCGTCCCATCAGCAATACATTGCCCGAGTTCGTAGTACTCAAGCGCAACGAGGAACCGATCGGCATCCTCGAACGGCGTGTCGTAAGAGCCAAGCCGATCACTGCCAAAAAGACGGGTAGTTAGCTCGTCCAAATGGAAATCTGGGACGAGTTCGAGAACATCATCACCAGAAACCACTCCTACGCCATCGATAGTTAGTTTTAGCGGATTGCCTCGGCGTTGCTTTGCTGGCGCCATAGATCCTTTGCTGCCGTAGATCATTGCGTATTCTGTTGTTTCGCCGTGAGCTGCCCAGAACGAGGTCCACTGACCGACCGCACCGTTCTTGAATTTGAGAGTGGATATGACCATATCTTCGGCTGTAGCATCGATTTCGTCAGGCACTTCGCTAGCCCAGTGCTCGTAGAAGTGTGCGACACCGATCTTCTCGCCTTTGTACCGCTTTGGCTCCCAGACTTTCGATACGGCGTACACCTCTTCGATGTCGCCTAGGTAGTACATCATCTGGTCGACAGCATGAACGCCAGCATCTACGAAAATTCCACCAATGTTCTTGTAGTGCCGCCACGGCCAAATGATGATGTCGTTACCACCGCGAGCCGATCCGAGCAAGAAGCTGTACGGGTCGCCAATCGCACCGGAATCGAGAAGTGCTTTATTGAGTCGACACATAGGGTCACGTCGCTCTTGCTCGCCGACGCTGAGAACTTTGCCGCTACGCTTCCAGGCGTCGATTACTCGATTACAGCCTCGAACCGTGAGCGAAAGCGGCTTTTCGCAAAGAACGTTGTAGCCGAGATCAAACGCCATCTCGGCGACGAGATGATGCGAGCCTGAATCGGTAGTGATATCGACTGCCTCGATATCAGGTCGTTTCTTTTTCATATCTTCCATCGATGTGAAGATTTCGGGTCGGCTTCCGAGCATTTCCTCAGCTTTGTCGGCGAGGTGAATTGCGTTCTCTTCGCGGGTGTCGCAGACGGCGACAAGTTCGACGTTCGCCATCCCGCTTTCGTAAAGAGCTCCGAGCGCTCGTAGATGACGACCGCCCATGCCACCTGCTCCGACGATTGCGATAGGAATACTGACCACGATTTAGCTCCATAATCTTTTGTTTAGCCCGGCCTGAGTTAGGCATATTGGCAGTTTTACACCATCACCCGACGGTGTGGGGATGTGACTACCGATCCTGAACGCTGCCGTCGAAACCGATTGGGGTGTCGAGGACTTTTGGATTTTCTGGGCCGGAAAGAGCGGCTTCGTTTAGTTCGATGCCGAGCCCGGGCCCTTCAGGAACGATGAGGTAGCCATCGACAAGTTTTAGCGGCGTTACAAGAAGATCGCTCTTAGGCGGCTCAGATTCGCCGGTGTACTCCTGAAGAGCGAAGTTGGGAATACAGGCATCCAGTTGAACACATGCTGCTGTGCTTACAGGAGAAAGCGGGTTGTGCGGAATTACTTTCACATGCTTCGCTTCAGCCATAGCTGCAACTTTTTTCGATCCTGAAAGTCCACCGCATAAGCAGAGATCGGGTCGGATGTAAGACGCCGCGTTTGCTTCGAGAAGTTGTTCATATTCGAAGATCGTGGTGAAGCGTTCGCCGGTTGCGATTGGAATGTTGCACTGATCGGCTACATCTGCCATTCGCGCTGGACTATCGGGGAGCATCGGATCTTCGTAGAAGAACGGGTTGAACTGTTCAAGGCGTCGACCCAGCCAAATGCTTTCCGCTGGAGCCATTTGTCGGTGAATTTCGACACATATATCGACGTTACCCCCGACCGCTTCTTTGACGGCTCCGACGCGATCAACTGCTTCGTCTGCCCATTCTGTGTAGGATTTGTGCAGATAGTAGTCGGGTGCAAACGGCGTAAATCGAACTGCTGTAAAACCGTCTTTAGCAGCGGCGACAGCACTCGCTACGAGGTCGTCTTTAGTGTCTCCTCCGACGTGCATGTAGCAGCGAACTTTGTCGCGTGTCTTACCGCCCATTAGATCGTAAATCGGTACGCCGAGTCGTTTGCCTTTGATGTCCCAAAGGGCGATGTCGATCGCTGAAAGCGCGCCTTGTACTACTGATCCCATGAAGTGTGATGAGCGATACAACCACTGGTAGTGATGTTCGATGTAGTCAGGGTTTTTACCTTTGAGGTATTCGGCCATCGTGTCGACCATCGTCTTGGTCGGTCGTTGCCAGCCGTGAACACCACCCTCACCAATACCGACTGTTCCGTCTTCGCAGTAGATGCGAATCAACAACCAGCGATCCCAAAGAATGGTTTCGACACGTTCTATTTTGGTTGGTGTTGGCATTTTTGGCCTGATCTGTGTACTGACAGTGGGGTTGCTACGTGCAGAGGCACGCAAGCCGAATTGGTTTGATAGCCGAGAAGGTAGCTCTTAATTGAGGCGGTTACAAGATCAATTCGGTTTGTGTTGGGCTCTTGGTGGAGTTATAACGACGGCACAAACGTGTATCGGCGTTCGTTAATCACACAATCGAACGTCCCATCGGACTGAATCCCAGACAACGGAAAGTGAACTCAAACTTGCTCGATCTAATAATCAAAGGTGCGACCGTCATATATGGCTCCGGTTCTGAAGGCTCGATTCTTGATGTGGCGATCGAAGGCGATCGTATCGTTTCGATTGCCTCGAACATCGAAGCTGAATCGGCTGAAGTGTTGGATGCTACTGGACTGGTGGTGGCGCCCGGATTCATCGACGTTCATTCTCACGACGATTTCCATGTACTGATCGAACCTGAGGTTCGTCACAACATCTTACAGGGCATTACGACCGTGATCGTCGGCAACTGCGGATTCGGGGCTGCCGGTTCAGAAGCTGGCAAGATTCAGATGAAGGCGATCAACGAGCCTAGTGCCGATCTACCTGATTGGGCAGGTTACGCTGGATATCTTGAAGAAGTCGATACAACATCTCCAGTACTTAACGTTGCTGCACTAATCGGTCATCACACGGCGCGACGTGAGGCGATGGGCGGAGTTGCTGATCGACCGCCCAGCGGTTCAGAACTAACGGCGATGCTGGCTAACGTGACTGAAGGCATGGAGGCCGGGGCGGTCGGTTTGTCGACCGGTTTGGTTTACGAGCCGGGACGTTACGCCAATACCGAAGAAGTTGTCGCACTGTCCAAGGTTGTTGGCAAGCACGGCGGGCTTTACGTTTCGCACATGCGTGACGAAGGGTCGGGGCTACTCGATTCAGTACGCGAAACATTACACATTGGTGAGGCGAGTGGGACTGCTGTTGAGATTTCTCACCACAAAGCGGTCGGTAAATCGAACTGGGGCATGGTCACTCAGTCGCTAGAGATGATCGAAGAAGCGATTGCTCAGGGCCGTGACGTAACTGCCGATCAATATCCATACACAGCTCGCAGTACGATGTTGTTCGCGCTGGTTCAAAACGGAACCTTCAACGACAGCGAGGGCGGCGCTATGGGCAAGTCGGATCCGTCGGAAGTGCTTTTGTGTTCGGTGCCGGGACAAGAGGATTTTGAGGGTCGTTCGCTCCAGAGCTTTGTCGAGGAATTCGATCTGCCGGGTGAAGAAGCGGCGAACAAGCTTCTTCGCGACTATTCCGATTCAATTTTGGTTGCAGCATTCGGTATGGACGAGGGCGATGTGCGAATGGTGATGGCGCACTCATCAACGATGATCGGCACAGATGGCCTGGATCGCGGCTCTAAGCCTCACCCGAGGGCATGGGGCACTTACCCACGTGTACTCGGCAAGTACGTGCGAGAAGAGGGTGTGATCTCGCTTGAGAACGCCATCTACAAGATGACACATATGCCAGCGACTAAGTTCGGAATCGCCAATAGAGGACTGGTCAAAGAAGGTTATTTTGCAGATCTTGTATTGTTCGATCCTGACACCGTGATCGATCGTGCAACCTACGAAGATTCTCGTGTGGCTCCAGAAGGTATCCCACATGTAATCGTGAACGGAAAATTCGCTGTGAAAAATGGTGAACTCGCTGGATCACGATCGGGGCGGGCGTTGCGAAGGGATCAGATCTAGCGAGACTGTCTTGGTATTGGAGAGTAGACTGCGCCCGATTAGTGCTCGGTTCATTAGGGAACGTTAGGAAGCTATGTCGTCAGAAATAATCGAATCGGTATCGGTAACGCCGATCCCGTCGAGCTATCGAAAAGAGCTTGGTAAGAACGCATATATCGACAACATCGGTACACAACGACTCGAATGGGTTGTGCGCGCTAGGAGCTCGAGCGGTGCCGAGGGTATTTCGATTGCTAATCGAATGATGCGAGAAGGCAGCGTTGAGACCATGTTGGCGTATATTAAGGGGGCACTGCTTGGGCGTGAGGTCGATCAGCTATTGGAGATTTCAGATGGCGTCGTTACTGGCGCCGGCCCGGGCATGGATCGTTGGTATCGTCGGAACGGTTGGATGACCATTCTGGCGTTCGATCTAGTCGGTAAAGTTCGCGGGGTATCTGCGATAGATCTACTCGGCGGTAAGAAGCACGATTCTGTTCCTGCCTACGACACAACGCTCTATTTCCAAGATTTCCTGAACCCAGAGCGAGGTGCGCTACAGGTTGGCGATGAAGCGGCACAAGCTGTTGCCGATGGTTGGCGAGCGATCAAGATCAAGCTGGGGCGTGGCGGCAGATGGATGCTGCCCGAAGACGGTATGCGTCGCGATATAGAGGTTGTACTCGGTGCTCGTGCAGCCGTTGACCACGACGTGAAAATCTATGTCGATGCGAACTTCGGTTACGACGGTCATCTTGATTTATTGGATCAACTCATTAAGGAAGTTACACCGGCAGATATTTTCTGGTTCGAAGAGATGATTACGCACAACCTTGATGGCTACAAGACGATGCGAGAATCGCTTGCCAAGCATGGATCGAAGGCACTGCTTACTTGTGGCGAGGTCGACCGTGATCCTATCTCAGAAGTGTTCCAAAATTTGATCGACGGTGGCTTGATCGATGGTTACCAGCCCGACATCGTGGGGCATGGCTACTTGGGTTGGATGGATCTCGAACGTCAGCTCGAAGGAACCGGCGTTCGAACGATTCCGCATAACTTCGGCAATGGATCGTTCGGAAGCTACGCCAGCATCGTTTGGGGAGCGGCTTCCCAGACTTACGTTTCGCTTGAAGATGAACGAGTGATTCCGCACTATCTTACCGCCTTGCCTGATTTCACAAACGGCGCTTACGCACTTCCAACCGGGCCTGGTTTGGGAATGGATATCGATGAAGCCGGTTACGCCCCGCATGCCAAGCATGAGAACAGGATGGAGGCGTAGATATGGAAAATTCAAGCATTGATGGTCACATCATCAACAAAATTACGATTACTCCTGTTGAGAACTACTTTGGTTCGCCCGGCAAAGGTCGACTCGTTGGTCGCAACGCCAAGATGGAGAACTACGGAATCAACCAGCGTGAGTGGCTGCTTCAGGTTTCGACCGACTCGGGATTGACCGGATTGAGCAACGCCCGACCGGCCATGAACAAAGGTGGAATCCTCGACCTGTACAACGATTTTCAAGATCTAATCGGTAAGCCGCTGTCAGGGTTCTTCAACGTCTCGGGCGGTCGTGTGACGAACATTAATCCTCGTTGGTCGGACTTGATTGATCGCTACGGATTCCTAGACGTCGCCTTGTTCGATCTGATCGGTCAGTCACTAGGCCAGCCTGCCTACAGCCTTCTTGGCGATAAGGTGCGAGACAAGGTTGAAGGCTACGATTCGAGCTTGTATTTCCAAGATTTGGTGAACCCAGCTGAGGGTGCGAACGCTGTTGCCATCGAAGCCGCTGAAGCAGTAGAAAAAGGCTGGCGAGCCGTGAAGCTCAAGCTGGGACGACCCGGCAAGTGGTTTGAGCCACACGCTGGCACTCGTCGTGACATCGAAGTCGTTGAGTCGGTGCGAGCAACGGTTGGTGACGACATAAAAATTCTTGTCGACGCGAACAACGGTTACGACGGTCGAATGGATCTTCTGGAAGACTTCGTTCGAGGAATTGGAGATCTTAATGTTTTCTGGATGGAAGAAATGGTCACCGAGAATATCGCTGACTATCGAAAACTGAACGAATGGCGAGACAAATACACGTCAAAGACGATGATCGTTGATGGTGAGAGCCACAAAGGACGCCAAACGATCTACTGGCAGTTGATGGAAGCAGGACTTCTCGATGCCATTCAGCCCGATATGCTCCACATGGGATTTTGGCAGTTCCACGTATTAGCGAGGGACATCGAAGACTCAGACGTCGACACGCTCATTGCTCCTCACAACTACAACGCTGCCTATCTCGGTTTGCGAGCCGATATTCAGTTCGGAGCGTCCACTCGCCGGTTCGTGATCGCTGAAGATTCGACTTTAGATTTCGAGCTATACAAGGGCGCTGACTACGTGTTTGAAAACGGAGAATACGCTGTTCCTGATTCGCCAGGATTGGCAGTAAGCATCGATCAAGATCTTTACGATCGTGTGTACAAACAACACGAAACTATAATCAGTTAGTTGAATAACAAATTTAGGAACACTAAGAAACGATGAAGGTACTAATAACGGGAATTACTGGTCGAGTCGGAGCAAATATTGCTCAAAGCTTTCTCGACCGTGGGGATGATGTTCGAGGATTCGTATGGCCGGGTGATCGACAGGCTGAAAAGATGAAAGGTCTTGGAGCTGAGATCATTGAAGGCGATCTGGCGAGTTCGGCTGATGTAAATGCCGTGGTGGATGGACAGGAAGTTGTTATTCACCTCGGAGCAGCGTTTCAGGCGGGTGGTCCGTTTACTCCTGAGCAGTATTTCGATACGAACGTGAAGGGAACGTTCAACGTTCTCGAAGCGTCGAAGAATCTTGGCGATAAGCTTAAGCACGTGCTAATCACAAGCACTGATGCGACGATGTTCAAGTATCCGGAAGGCGGGATCGCTGATCCGATTACTGAGGATTCACTGCCGCTATCGACTACCGATTGGTACGGCTATTCGAAGGTGCTTTGCGAGAGTTTGTTGAATCGATATCGAGCACAGGACGATCTTCCTGGAACGATCATTAGATTCGCGAACGTTTGGGGTGCTGGCGAGATTTTGAACTTTGGACAATTTCATCTGAGTCATTTCCTGAAGCAATTCGAATCCAGAACCGATGGCGCCGGCAAAGCGACCTACGAGATTCTTCAAGCTGAAAGTGCCAAGACAGATGGTGGGCCGCGATTGATCGTTGCACGTGATGCAAACGGTCGTCCGTGGAAGAAGCATCAGGTTGAAGTTCGTGATCTTGTTCATGCCTACGATCAGGCAGTCGGTAACCCGGCGACATACGGGAATGTGTACCAGCTCGGATCGAAAGAGCCGTTCACTTGGGACGTGCTGATTCCATACATATCGGAGAAGACGGGAATTCCGTACTCAACGGTAGATCTGGCGATTAATCCAACGTTCTACGAATACGATCTATCGGCTGCAAAGAACGACTTTGGCTACGCTCCAACACTATCGTTGTTCGACATGGTTGATGAGGGGGTTCGGTACAATGCTGAAGGCGGTGGTGGAATTATTCCGACGAGCGTTTAGTTCGTTGGTGTAGGCAGCTTATTTACGTCCCTTGGGATGCCCTTCGTCCCCATCGAATGTCTCTCCACTTCGGTCGATAAGTCGCACGGGCAGGGTCGTAATGAGATCTAGCAGCGTCAATCGAACAGCGGGCGTTTGGTAGCTACGGTCGAACGCGATTCATTGCGACGTATATGCCTACGCCTAGTCCTATGTAAGCGATGATATTGAGGAATACGCCGTTCCAGACGCCTAGCATTTCTCCGACTGCAAACCCGACTATCCATATCAACAGCATGGTCACGGCCGCGAGGATTCGTAATCGTGCGTCGAGTTTGTTTTTACCAACTCGCCTAACGAAATCACCTACAGGGGCACCAGCGAGGGCGATGACGAACGCCGCAGCAACGTTGCCGATCATGAAGCCGAGCGGTAGCACCCAAAGTACCCATACGATCACCGCGTACGCGATTCCGAATACGACAGCGGACGCTAAAGACAGGGTTATCGATCGAACTACTTCGACGTGGGTGAGTTGAAAGATCGGTGCTTGTCCGATGTTTGCGCAATCGGGGCAGCGAGCGCCTACGGGTGATTGCACCATGCACTGAGGGCAGATGAAGTCACCGCACCTTCCGCAACCCAAGTTAGAAAATATGTCAGGATGGCGTAGGCAGGTGCTATCGAAGATGTCGTTTGTCATAGGCGGTACAGCATACCCAAAAAGTGTGTCGAATTATTGTGATACGTCCGTCGGTATTTCGGTGATTTTCTACTGATCGATCCATTCAGAACGACTCTTGATATCTCGGTCGAAGACTAAGCGATTCCAGAGAAGCCTTGCCGAAATTGATCCATCGGCACCACGTAAAGAGTTAGATGTCATCCGCTTCAAAAGAGTTACACCGATCAGCGCTATCGAGAACGAGAAGATTTCGTTGGGAAGGTTTAAGAGCAGCACCCACGCAGGAACGGCGAGTGTGGCAATTAGCCACCATACTGCAGAGTCCTGTTTGCGGCTAACCAGAACTACCAATGCCGGTATGACCGGGTACGCGAACGCCAATGGGAAGCTGAGTACGACTATCGCCCCTTCGGTCGTTGCAATTCCACGTCCTCCCCGGAATCGGAGGAATATTGACCAATCATGACCGACCACACTCGCTATGCCAACGGCTACTTGAACTCCTAGGCCGAGTCCGAGAACGGCATCTGAGACTATCAAGATAGGAAGTGATCCTTTGATGAGCACATCGACGATGACTACGAACCCGGCCCAGCGTGAACCGAGCTGAGAATAGGCGTTTGAGGCTCCAATATTTTTCGATCCGACTTCGGTTAGATCGGTATCGCCAATGTATTTTCCGACCAAATACGCTGTTGGAATCGACCCGACGAGATAAGCGGCAACTACGGCGGATAGTGCATCAATGCTGGGCATTGTGACTATGCCAATCCTGAGGGGATACTGCCAACGCTTGGGCCGTGTTTTTGCTTCGCCCGAGCAACTAATTTTTCGACAGTGTGTGGTGGAGGACCGTTAGTGCCGGGCACCGTTTCGTTCTGGGCGCCGAGAGCGTGGTAATCGGTACCGCCAGTTGGTACAAGGTCGAAACGGGTGGCAATATCGATGTAGGAATCACGACGATCGCTGTTGTACTTCTCGGCGTAGACCTCAATTCCGACCACCCCTTCTTCGACTAGTTCAACAACGAGTGGATTGAGGATTCTGACTGTACGGGGATGAGCAATTGAGCCGATTCCTCCTGCAGAGTGGATTAGTTTGAGTGCTTCGACCGGGTGAAGTTTTGGTCGCGGGACACGTGCTATTCCTTTTTCGCCAAGAAATCGATCAAACGCTTCAGCGACAGTGTCGACGTGCCCGGCTTCGACCATAGCTCTTGCGATATGGGGGCGCCCAACTGATCCACCTGCCATCTCGACAATTCGTTCCCACGAAACGGGACGTTTTATCTCTTCGAGTTTTTTGACCATAGCCCGGGCAGTATCGACTCGTCCGGAGCGGAACTGTTCGAGAGTTTTCTGTAATTCAGGATGTTCGATATCGATGAAATAACCGAGCAGGTGAAGCTCGGAATCTTCATTCTCGGTTCCGAGTTCGATTCCCGGAATTACCGTTAGGTTCGAGTAAGCATTCGTTGCTTCGATCGCCTCGGCGACTCCTTCTGTAGAGTCGTGATCGGTGATAGCGATAGTTTGAAGAGTTGTCGATGAAATTTGGTCGATGAGCTGTGTTGGCGTTAGCGTGCCATCGGATGCTGTCGTGTGGAGATGAAGATCCACTTCGACGGGCCACTCGGGCCGAACGGCTGGCGTCTTCGGGTCATATCGGCTTCCTTGCACGTTTTGACCGGTTGAATCGCTCAAACTTCGACTTGCCTGTCGACTCGTTCCACAGATGTTGTAAGCCCCGTCGAATCATCGATATCGATAAGTACCGAGTTGAAGTTGATTAGTCCGCTTCGGACGGGCTGCATTCGTTGGCGGCGTCCTGATAGGAATCGTGCGAGAGATCCTTCTACTTCGACACCGAGTATCGAATCGACGGCTCCGACCATGCCTAGATCGGTTACGAAGCCTGTGCCATCGGGCAGGACTTTACAGTCAGCGGTTGGAACGTGGGTGTGGGTTCCAACCACCGCTGCTACGCGTCCATCGAGGTGCCACGCAAGGGCGGCTTTTTCAGATGTTGCCTCGGCGTGGAAGTCGACCACAATGGGTTTGCCTTGTCCAAATCCGCCAGCCAGTAAATCGTCGATCACAGCGAACGGTGAGTCGAATTCGCCGACCCAGACTCGTCCGATCAAACTGATTACGGCTATAGGGCCAGAATCATCGCTTGCACCGCGCCCCGGGTTGTCAGTTGGGTAGTTGAGAGGGCGTAGAACCGGGAGAAACGGATCATCGAGGTGGTCGATGAATTCTCGTTTGTCCCAAACGTGGTTACCGGTCGTGATTACGTCAGCACCGGCTTCAAGCATTTCGGTGACAGTTTCGACGGTGAGTCCAATCCCCGCGGCGAGGTTTTCACCCTGAAGGGTGACAAAGTCGATATTCATTTTGGCTCTCAGATCTCTGAGCAGGCTGGTTACGGCTTTTCGTCCGCCGCTGCCGACTACATCACCGATCATCAATACACGCATGCGAATCTTTCTAGTGTTTCGTTCGGACATTTGCGTTTATAACGGTGTCGATCCCTGAACGCACAATCAACAATGCGGGAATGAGTCGACGAATTCAAGTTGGTGTTTGTCGTGAAGGGTTTTAAATAGAACGACCCAGCGATTCTGTCACTGGGTCGTGCATGCTCTTGACGAGATTAAAGACGCCGTTACTGGGCGACCTCTATTGATCGCGATTCCCTGATTACCACAACCTTGATCTGGCCTGGGTAGGCGAGGGTTTCTTCGATCTTCGAAACGATGTTTCTTGCGAGAGTCGCAGCAGATACGTCATCGACGTTTTCAGGATCGACGAGCACTCGAACTTCACGTCCCGCTTGAATAGCGAAAACACGCTCTACGCCTTCGAACCCCTTGGCGACTTCTTCAAGTGCCTCGAGTCTCTTGATGTAGTTTTCGACCGTATCGTGTCGTGCACCGGGTCGAGCAGCGCTAATCGCATCGGCAGCGGCAACAAGGAACGATTCGACCGTTGTCATTTCACGATCGTGATGCTCCCGAATAGCCGTGACCACACGATCTTTTTGGCCGTATCGCTGCGCAATGTCGGCACCGATTTCGGCGTGAGGTCCATCGACTTCATGTGTGAGTGCCTTACCGATGTCGTGTAAGAATCCTGCTGTTTTGGCGATCTGAGCATCGGCCCCGATCTGAGAAGCAAGAATTCCCGCGGCAAGCCCGACTTCAATCGAGTGCTGAAGTACGTTTTCGCCGTAGCTGTATCGATATTTTAGGCGTCCGACAAGTTTTACCAGTTCAGGATGCAGACCTTTTACATCGACATCGAACGTGGCTGCTTGTCCGGCTTTTCGAACTGTTTCATCGACTTCTGTACGCGCTTTTTCGACCGACTCTTCGATCCGTGCAGGATGAATCCTGCCGTCTTGAATCAGTTTGTCGAGTGCTATACGAGCGACTTCGCGACGGATCGGGTCAAAGCACGAAATCGTGATTGCCTCAGGCACGTCGTCGATGATTAGATCGACTCCGGTAGCTGCTTCAATGGCTCTGATATTTCTGCCTTCTCGTCCGATCAGTCGGCCTTTCATTTCGTCGTTTGGCAACGGAATGCTGGTGACTGTCGCTTCTGAAACTACTTCAGCCGCGAGTCGCTGCATGCTCGCTGCGAGAATAACGCGAGCTTTATCGTCTGCTTCGTCCTGTGCCTCTAGTTCCGCGTCCCTGTATCGGCGTGCCAGTTCGAACTGGATATCTTCTTCGGCTTGATCGAGCAGTTCTTGCCTTGCATCGGCTAATGAAAGTCCCGAAACGGTTTCGAGTCGTTCACCGGCTTGAAGTCTCAAATCTTCAGCCGCCGAGATTTTTTTGGCGATCTGATCTTTTTGAGTCTTTAATCCCAATTCGAGTTCTTTCGTCGAATCGGTCCTGCTTTGTAGAGTTTCTTCTCGTGCTTCAAGACGACTCTGTTGGCGTTGTATTTCTAACTTCTGCTCGTTGAGCTTTGCTTCTGTATCACTTCGTACATCAAGCGCTTGCTCTTTAGCTTCTAGAAGAATCTCCTTACTTCGAGCGTTGGATCTGCGCATTTGTTGCGCCGATGCTTCTTCAACTGCTCGCTGTGATTTTGCCGAAAGGAGGTTGTGAAGTTGGAAGCCTAGTCCGCTTCCGATCACAACCGCAACTAGGGCTACTAGGACGGATATAAGGATGGTATCCATCCGTTCCTCCCTGTGCCTTTGAGTATTTAGTTTTTAGTGCGCAAGCCGAGACGAACCGCCTCGCTCCGCGAGTGAATAGTAAGTTCGTATCGGGTTTCTTGCAAGGAGTTGAACTCGAAATCCGGTTCGGCGGCGATATTTTCGAGCACAAAAAAACGCCGCAACCAATGGCTGCGGCGTTTTCGTAATTTCGGTTAGAAGTATTCGAAGGTCTAAAAAGAGCGATCTACTCTTCTTCACCGTCGGAAGATTCTTCTGAATCGCCGTCGGCTGCGTCTTCACTATCTCCGTCATCTTCACCTGTAGCAGCAGCATCATCATCAGCCGATACTCTCGGCGGCTGAATCCATGCGATTCGATCGTCAGATGGACCAGCTAGCGTTACGCCGGCAGGTAACTTGATATCGCCAGCTAAAATTGCTGAATCGACTTCCATCAAACCAGAACAGTCGACAACGATTTCGTTTGGAACATCGAACGGCTTTGCTCGAACGAGAATTTCGAACGAACCCTGGGTAACAGCACCTGCACCACCGGATGTACCAGGAGCTTCTTCCTGACCTGTCAGTGAGACTGGTACTGGAGTTTCAACTTCCTGTTGAACGTCGACTCGCTGGAAGTCAACATGCTGAACCACGCCGGAAACTGCGTGTCGTGCAATCTCTCGAACGATAGTTACGGTGTCTTTTCCGTCGGTAACCTTGAGAGTAACTGGTGTGGTTCGGCCTGCGGCCTTTAGGACAGATATGAGTTCTCGGCCATTTGCCTGAAGCGACTCTGAGTCTTCGTTTAGACCGTACATGTGCACGGGAGTAATTCCCTGGCGTCTGAGCGCTCGGTTCTTTTTACCGAGGGCTGTGCGTAAATCTACGCTGAGTGTTATCGCGTCTGTTGCCATTGCGAGCCTCTCCCATTTCTAGTCGGGGACCGAAAACCGGTCTTTCCTGTTGTTAGCAGTTCAATAAATAGCGGCATGGAGGCACGAAACCTCGTCTGCACAGCTATTAAATGTACCACCAAGTATGAGATTCGTATTGAGTTCATGATTGCGAAATGTAACAAAGGTTGTCGTAGCACTAAAAATCGACCGTTTGGGTCAGGAATTGCTTCTCGGTGATATGATTGAGATCCACGAGAGTTTGATCTCATATTGATCTCATATTGGATGTGGCTGATCATGGCGTACAGGCATTTTGTCTAGCGTTCTGTATCGTTTGCTGGAGACCTACTGATGCTTGTACCGATGAAGGTTGATTACGGGGTTCGCACCCTTGTTTACCTAGCGCAACAAGATGGCCCGGAATTCACTTCCACTTCTGATATTGCTCGTGTTCAGCACATCCCCGAACCTTATTTGCTGAGAATTTGCTCAGAGCTACAAAAATCTGGGTTAATTCAATCTCGCAGAGGTCCTCAAGGTGGTCATAAGCTCGCAAAACCATCCGAAGAGATATCAGTAAGCGACGTCGTGAACTCGGTTGATTATTCTTTAGCTCCTGTCGACTGTGTCGAAGAACCTGATGGCTGTAGGCTCTCTGGGGCTTGTTCACAGCGCGATCTCTGGAGTGATGTCGAGACCATGCTACTAGAGCACTTGAGCAAAGTACGAATCAGTGAATTGAAGAACCAGCAGATGACAATGACGTTAGCTGGTGCTCCAGTAAAAACGAACTTCTAGTTTGAATGCTTTAGATAGGCTGCATCTAGATCGTTGGTACTGAATCTAACTTTCCGGTTAGCTCCTTGAACTTCCGCATTGGTGCGCCAAATCTGAAATGTGAGGCGATATGCGTCGATCAGCGGAGTAGAATTTATAGTTATTGCTCTGGTCAATCTCGGTTTGCATATACGAAAAGCGTTTATTCGAGAATTGGTCGGAGAATAGTAAGAGGAATATTTAGGGACATGGCAGAGACTAACGGCTTCACACCACTCACGCCCGGGCAGGTTCAGCGATACAGTCGCCACCTGATCATGGACGGCGTTGGCAGCGTAGGCCAGCGAAAATTGATCGATTCGAAGGTGCTAATCGTAGGTGCCGGTGGGCTTGGTTCACCTGTTGCGCTTTATCTTGCGCTGGCTGGAATTGGAACGCTCGGTATCGTCGATTTCGACACCGTTGACGTTTCGAACTTGCAACGCCAAATTTTGCACACTGATGCAGATGTTGGCCGCCCGAAGGTTATTTCGGCTAAAGAGACGATCAATGCACACAATCCGGAAACAAACGTAATCCTCCACGAGGAACCGATTAATTCCGACAATGCGATGGATATCATCCCCAACTACGACATCATCGTGAACGGGGCGGATAACTTCGCAACTCGATATCTTGTAAACGATGCGTCCTTTTTAGCTGGGAAGCCGCTTGTCGATGGTGCCATATTGGTGTTCGATGGGCAGGCGACAACTTATCAGCCGGGTAGTGGTTGCTACCGTTGCATGTTCCCAGATCCTCCACCCCCGGGTGAAGTTCCTAACTGTTCAGAAGCTGGCGTAATTGGCGCACTTCCTGGACTTGTTGGTTCAATTCAGGCGTTGGAAGTAATCAAGCTCGCTATGGGTGTTGGTGAAACACTCACGAGTCGAATGCTTCTGATCGACGCTTTGACGATGGACTTCCGGGAGATCAAAATTCGCCAGAATCCAGATTGCAAACTTTGCGGAGCAAATCCAGAAGTCACGGAATTGATCGATTACGAGATTTTTTGCGGAATCCTTCCTCCTGTATCCGTTGAAGAGCATATGGTGTCGCCTGACTAATTATTTGGTGCTTCGCCTATGGGCGGAAAACTACAAATGCAACTTGAGCAGTGCGTCTCGGGTCGAAACTTTTAGAGATTAGTCACTAACTCACTTACCCACGAAAGAAATTTTTCTTGGCCTCAACTTATGTCGCACCGTTTACAGCGGTGAAAACAGACGCACTCCAAGCCATCGGCAACACGCCGTTGGTCGACGTGTCGATCCTGAGTCCAGATCCTAAGATAAAAATCTTTGGCAAGCTTGAGTCAGTAAACCCAACGGGTTCAGTGAAAGACCGCGCAGCCCGATCGCTTATTCAAACTGCTGAAAAAGAAGGTCTGATCAAGCCTGGCGACACCATTCTTGAGCCGACTTCGGGCAATACCGGACTCGGTTTAGCGATGATCGGTCGAATCAAGGGCTACAACGTAAAAGTTGTTATGCCTGCGAGTGTTCCACCGGAGCGAGTTCATCTTCTAGAGGCGTTTGGGGCAGAAGTGATTCTGTCGCATAAGGACAAAGGCACGAACGAATCTATTCTTGTCGCTAAACAGTTGGCGGAAGAAAATCCTTCGTATTACATGCCATTTCAGTACGGTAATCTCGCAAACCCCAGAGCGCATTACACAACGACGGGTCCTGAAATCGCTCGTGATATGCCGGACGTTAACGCGTTTGTTGCGGGGCTCGGAACCGGCGGTACGCTAATGGGTGTTGGTAAGGCTCTTAGTGAGCACAACCCCGATATTGAGATTATCGCTACGGCGCCGCATCCCGACGATAAAGTGCAGGGTTTACGGTCCATCGAACACGGGTTTATTCCGCCGATCCTCGATCTCGATAAGCTCGATGGTCGAATTCTTGTAGACGGCGAAGAAGCGTTCTATTGGACACGACGGCTACTTACAGATGCTGGCTACTTCGTTGGAGTCTCGTCGGGAGCGACGTTCGCCACGGCTCGTAAGATCGCTCAAAAATGGTCGAAAGAGGGCCGTGAAGGCAAGATTGTTTGTATGTTCGCCGATGGGGGTTGGAAGTATCTTTCAACAGGAATTTACGGTGAAGAATTCAAGTTCAAGCAATCGGAAATCGAAGGCAAGACCTGGTGGTAGCCGCTTAGCTGCCCAAGTTCTCGTAAATAGAGTTATTATCACGACCCTCAATCGTTTTTTGATTGAGGGTCGTTTTTTGTGCCGGAAGCACGTTTTGAGTCAGAGACTCGTTTTCTTTGTGTGACATCCGCTTTTTGGGGAGTTGTAGATTTTGTCGGATAGTACAGAGTTAGTGTTCAAGACTGCCCGTGAGCAGGCAAAGTTGATCGCTGACGGTGAGATATTGTCGGAAGAGCTCGTAAATGCTCATTTGGATCAAATCGAACGGCTCAACCCAGCCGTCAACGCAATGGTCACGATGGTTGCAGAATCTGCTTTGGAACAGGCGTGCGAGGCCGATATGGCGCGCATGGATGGCGAAGAAATGGGACCTCTGTACGGTCTTCCAATCGCCATCAAAGATCTCCAAAACACCAAAGGAATTCTTACGACTCAGGGTTCACTTATATACAAAGATTTCGTCCCAGAGTCAGACGCGCTGATTGTTGAACGGGTGAAAAAAGCTGGCGCAATCGTTATTGGTAAGTCGAACACTCCTGAGTTCGGCGCTGGATCGCAAACGTTTAACGCTGTATTTGGATCGACCAAGAATCCATACGATGTGGGCAAGACCTGTGGTGGTAGTTCAGGCGGTGCTGGAGTGGCTCTTGCGACAGGAATGACGACTATTGCAACCGGTTCTGACCTAGGCGGTTCTTTGAGAAATCCTGCAGCATGGTCGAATGTAGTTGGTATTCGACCTAGTCCGGGTCGGGTTCCTTCAGTTGGTGGCGACCTCGGTTGGCTAAATCTTTCTACAGATGGGCCGATGGGGCGCACCGTTGACGATGTTGCCTTGCAACTCAGCGTTATGGCGGGTGACGATGCTCGTTCGCCCTTATCGCTTCGAGAGTCAGGTACGGGATACGCAGGTTCGTTAGGCCGAGATTTCAAAGACGTTCGTATTGCGTGGAGCAAAGATCTTGGCGGTCGACCAATCGACGCAGAGAATAGTCGGGTCACAGAATCGGTGAAGCATGTGTTCGATGATCTCGGTTTGATCATTGATGACGATGAACCGGACTTTTCAACTACCGACGAAATTTTCCAAGTGCTGCGGGCTTATAGCTTTGCGATCAAGCACGAAACTCACCTGCGGGATCATCCCGAAAAGCTAAAAAAAACGGTTCGCTGGAACGCTGAGCAAGGGCTTAAGCAATCGGCAATCGATGTTGCTCACGCCGAGCGGCTCCGCACTCGATTATGGGAGCAGCTTTTAGGGTTCTTCGACAAGTACGAGTTCCTCGCCATGCCCGTGACGTCAGTACCGCCGTTTTCGATCGATCTGGAGTACCCGAACGACATCAACGGCGTAGTGCCAGAAACGTATCTCGACTGGATGTGGCCATGCTATACCGTGTCCGTGACGGCGTTGCCAGCAATGTCGATTCCAGCCGGATTCACGAAAGACGGACTTCCGGTTGGATTGCAGTTGGTGGGTCGCCCTCGTGACGAGATGGGTCTGCTTCAATTGGCAAGCGCCTTCGAGGGCGAAACGAATTTCTGGAAACAACGACCGGGCCTGGTTGGATAACGTCATTTAGAGATAGGAATCATCAATATGGATCTCAAACTTGTCGGCAAGTGTGCGGTGATTACGGGTGGTAGCCGAGGAATTGGTAAGGCGATTGCTCGAACGCTGGCGGAAGAGGGTGTGTCGGTTGTGATCTCAGCTCGGGGGCAGGAAGCACTCGATGCGACTGCGAAAGAACTGACGAACGAAACTGGTTCGACGGTTACCGGAGTCGTTGCCGATACGGGGTCTGACGACAGCGTGCGTAATTTGATCGTCGAAGCAAAATCCATTCTCGGTGGCATAGATATTCTCGTTAATTGCGCAGCTCGGCCCGGCGGACAAAACACCGTACCGACTCTCGCCGGGGTGACTACTGAAGAGTTCAACGATCACATGAACGTGAAGGTGATGGGCTATTTGAGATGTGCGCGTGAAGTGGCACCGATTATGACCGAGCAGGGTTGGGGTCGAATTATCAATATTTCGGGAATGGCATCTCGGAACACTGGAACAGTTGTCGGTTCGATGCGAAACGTTGCAGTAACGGCGATGACGAAAAACCTTGCGGCCGAACTTGGCAAGCACGGAATTAACGCCACTGTTATTCATCCTGGTATGACGCGCACAGAAGCGACCGAAAGCGTTGTCGCCAAGCGCGCTGTTGCCGAGGGGATTAGTGAAGAAGCAGTTGAACAAAAGCTGGCGCAAGGTAATTTGTCGGGCACGATCATCGATGCTGCCGACATCGCTTACGTGGTCGCAATGTTGGCTTCACCGCTTTCGATTGCAATAAACGGTGATGGAATCGCAGCCGGCGGCGGAGTTGGAACGGCAATCTACTACTAGATTGGGTGGGGGTGTGGCGATCTCCTAGTTGCTTACATCTACTGCTCGACGCGCTGATAGGCCGTATATCTCGTCGACAAGAATCAATCACCAAGTATGATTGTGTGACTCTGGCGTCGAGATATCTTTCTTAGCACCAGATATTCAACACAGGAAATCAGTTCCTAGATACGACTGACCGGAGAACTTCGCCGATGACCAAACTTGCCGCCAACCTTTCGATGATGTTCACCGAAGTTGATTTTCTCGACCGATTCGAAGCGGCAGCAAATGTCGGGTTTAAGGGCGTCGAGTATCTATTCCCGTACGACTTCCCGGCTGAGCAGATCAAAGAAAAACTCGATAAGTACGACTTGACCCAAGTTCTATTCGACTTTCCTGCGGGCGACTGGGCAGCTGGCGACCGTGGATGTGCAGCGTTTCCAGATCGAGTCGGCGAGTTCCAAGATGGCGTTGGTACTGCAGTTGAATATGCCAAGGTTCTCGGTTGTGAGCGGCTGACGGTTCTTGCCGGTAAAGCCGTTTCTCGCGTTAGTGACATGAAAATGCATGACACCTTGATAGACAACATGAAGTTCGCTTCAGAAGCCGTCGCAGGTACTGACATCACGGTACTGCTAGAAGCGATCAATACGATTGATATTCCTGGTTACTCGGTGTTTCGTACGAACCAGAGCCGAGCCGTTGTTGAAGCGACTGGGGCGGACAACGTGAAGGTTCAGTACGACATTTACCACATGCAAATCATGGAAGGTGACGTGACTCGGGCTATTGAAGCGAACTTGGATGTTATCGGTCACTTCCAGCTCGCTGATAATCCTGGGCGACACGAGCCCGGTACTGGTGAGATCAACTACGATTTCCTATTGCCACACATCGACTCCCTCGGCTACGACGGTTGGGTTGGGTGTGAGTACGCCCCGGCTGGTGATACCGTTGCCGGACTCGGTTGGGCTGCGAAGTACCTCTAGTTCGAACGAGTTACTGGAACTCGATTGGTCGGAATAGGCGCACCGTTTTAGACTGAGATATTAGTAGGCACGTCTGGGTCATTTTGAGTTGGGGACGTGAAAGGATCGTAAATGCCGAAGCTTGAAGCAAATTTGCAGTGGATGTTCAACGAGTACGATCTCATCGATCGATACGACGCTGCGGGGCGTGCTGGGTTCAAGGGAGTTGAGCTTCAGGCTCCGTATTCTCTTGAGATCGACCATATCGTCGAGCGGCTTGAACGAAATTCTCTAAAGCATGTAATTATCAATTCGCCAGTTGCCGATCCTGACAGCGGGATCAACAACATCGCCCTTCGTGCCGATCGTAAGGATCTGTACGCAGAGCGAACGGCACAGGCGGTTGAGTACGCGGCGGGGCTTGGCTGCATTGGTGTAAACATCGGCTGTGGCCCAATAGGCGATATCGATCCCGACGAAGCGCACGAGATGTTTATATACAACATTCGTCATGCTGCTGAAGAGCTTGAAAAGGTCGGTGTGATTGCTTTGGTCGAACCTATAAACACACGCGATCAGCCGGGATTTTTCGTGAACACCACGAAGGGCGGACTAGAGGCTATCGCTGAGGCGAATCATCCGAACTTGGCTTTGCTTTACGACTTCTACCATATGCAAATTATGGAAGGTGAACTTTCACTTACAGTCAAAGAAAACCTTTCATCTATCAAACACATTCAGATCGCCGATAATCCAGGACGACACGAACCGGGCACGGGAGAGATTAACTACAACCACATTCTGCCTTATCTCGATGAAATCGGCTACGAAGGTTGGGTTGGTTGCGAGTACGGCCCGAGTGGCAATACCGAGCAAACTCTTGGCTGGGCTTCGGCCTGGTTGTAACCGCGCCGATTAAACTTTTTACTCCTGAGGTCGACTCTTAATATGAGCACACAAGACATAACCCAATTTGATAGTGAAGATGCCGACTTACGAGCAGATATTCGTCGAATGGGTGACATGCTTGGTCAGACCCTGCGGAATCTATGGGGTGAAGAAATTTTCGATATGGTCGAATACGTTCGTGCTTCGACTCGTACGTTGAGAGAATCACCAAACCCTGAACTACGTGAGGAACTTTTCAAGAAGCTCGATGATTCGTCGCTGTGGATGGTCATTCGTACTGTTCGAGCGTTCACCAGTTATTTTCATCTTGCGAACGTTGCCGAGCAGCACCACAGAATCGAGTTCAAAGGCCTTGCCGGAGCGCGCCGAGAATGGCTCGAAGAAGCGTTTGATCGAATTCGTGAAGCTGGCATTCCGATAGAAGAGATCAGTGATGTTGTGAATCGTTTGGAAGTTCGACCTGTTTACACCGCACACCCGACTGAAGCCGCAAGGCGTTCGATTCTAAACAAACTACGTCGTGTTGGTGAACTGCTGAACGAGCGATCGAATCCACGGTTGTTGGTATCGGAAACCCGCCGACTCGATAGTCGATTGGCTGAGGTTGTCGAAGAGATTCTTCAAACTGACGAACTGAGGCATCAGCGCCCGGCACCAACGGACGAAGCTCGCAACATCATCTACTACATGGAGGACATGTTTAAGTTCGCCATTGCGGAGGTTGAAGAAGCGCTCGACGACCAATTGGAGACGTTCGGAATTTCTCGAGCGCCGACTACTAGGTCGATGCAGTTCGGAACGTGGGTTGGTGGCGATCGTGACGGAAACCCCAATGTCACGCACGAGCTAACTCGCCAGATTCTCGATTTGCAGCACGAGCGCGCGTTGAAGATGTTCGCTCCTGCGATCAAGGCTCTTGCCCAAACACTTAGCCAATCGACGCGAATCGTTGAAATATCCGACGAACTCAAAGAATCGCTCGAAAAAGATCGTGCTGAACTGCCATCGGTTTGGGATGAGTTTTGGAATCTCGATGCCGACGAACCGTATCGCCTGAAGTGCGCATTTATTTACGAGCGGGTACTGAATGGAATTTCTTCCACTAAGGGTTCCAAGAACGGCAAGGCAAGTTATTCGAACGTCGACTCACTGTTGGCCGATCTTGAACTTATTCTGGACTCGCTCAAAGCGAATCAGAGCGGTTCATCAGCGAATGGTGAGGTTCGACGTGTGATGCAGCGTATCTCCGCATTCGGAATGACACTCGCGACGATGGACATCCGACAGCACGCCGAAGTTACCGGTACAGCGGTGAACGAACTTATCGATCGGGTTGAATCGATTGAAGGTGGATTTGGAAGTCTATCGATGGACGAACGATCAGCACGGTTGGTAGAGGAACTGAATTCCAAGCGAGTTCTTAGTTCCAGAGCTGCTTCGTACTCGCCGGCGACCACTGAAGTACTCGATCTTGTCGACACTGTTCGCCAAGCGCAGGATGACTATGGAAATCAGGTCATCGAAAGCTGGATTGTCGCGATGACACGCGACATCGACGACCTTCTTGCTGTGTTGGTGCTTACCAAAGAAGCAGGACTTGTTGTGCCTGAAGAAGGCATTTCACGTATCTCAGTTGTTCCGTTATTTGAAGAAATTGAAGACCTTCGACGCAGCCACGAAGTGATGGATAGTTTCCTCTCGATTCCTGAGATAAAGTCGTTGGTCGAGGCTTCAGGTGGAGTCGTTGAGGTCATGCTCGGCTATTCCGATTCCAACAAAGACGGCGGAATTACAACTTCTCAGTGGGAGCTGTACAAGGCTCAACGTGAACTGCGAACTATCTCACAGAAGCACGGCGTTGCGATTCGGTTGTTCCATGGTCGAGGCGGCACTGTCGGCCGTGGTGGTGGGCCTACCAAAGACGCAATCATGGCTCAGCCATACGCGACAGTAGATGGGCGAATCAAGATCACTGAGCAGGGTGAAGTGATTTCCGATAAATATGGACTTCCTGAACTCGCAAGAAACCACCTTGAGCTATCCGTAGCCGCTGTGATTGAGGCCAGTTTGCTCCATGACGAACCTCGCTATACCGACGAAAAACTCGAAGAGTGGTTCGCCGCTATGGACTGGATTTCCGAGCGGGCTTATGCAAAATATCGCAGCCTGATCGAGACTGAAGGGTTCGTCGATTACTTCATGGATTCGACTCCGGTAGAAGAGCTTGCTGGAATGAACATTGGATCACGACCTGCGCGCCGAGCTTCAGCGGGCGGTAAGCGGAGTATCGACGATCTTCGGGCTATTCCGTGGGTGTTCGGTTGGATGCAGAGTCGACAGGTTGTGCCGGGTTATTACGGAGTCGGACAGGCGCTTCGTGAGGCTCGAGAGGCGGGAATGGGAGATGTTCTGAAGGAGATGTTCAACGAGTGGTCGTTCTTCAATACGTTTATTTCGAACGTAGAAATGACGCTTGTGAAATCGAGCATGGAGATTGCTGGTCGATACGTCGACACGCTTGTTGATCCGAGCTTGCATCATATATTCGAAGACATTAAGGGTGAACGAAATAAGTCTGTTCAGGAACTGCTTCGAATCACTGAGCAAGAAAATCTGTTGGATCACCAGCCAGTGCTGAAACGAACTTTGGCCGTGCGGGAATACTACGTTGATCCCCTCAACTATCTGCAAGTTTCATTGTTGGCACGCCGTCGTTCATCCGAAGAGGCCGATCCTGCTGTTGAACGGGCATTGCTACTATCGATCAACGGCGTTGCTGCTGGTTTAAAGAACACAGGATAGTATCGTTGGAATCCTCTTCACCATCACAAAATAGCCCTTTTGTTTCGTTCGTAGCTGAAACCATCGCAACAGGTTTTGGCTCTGGGAAATGGCCGTTTATCGCACCGGCGAGTGTGGGCACGCTTGCCGCTTTAGTTGCGTACTGGCTACTCGATATTTCCGTGTTTGACGGCGATGGCGATTCTGTTTGGTTCTTCGCGTTGATCGGTATCGTGACCGCAGTTGGAATATGGGCGACCGACTACATCGACAATGAAGGCGATCACGATCCGAAACGCGGCGTGATCGACGAGTGGGTTGGTGTTTGGGTGACGGTTTTGTTTTTGCCTGTCACTTGGCCGTGGATGATCACCGGATTCTTCGTTTTCAGGGCTTTGGACATCTTTAAGCCGTTGGGTGTTCGCAAGATCGAAGCTTGGCCTGGCGGATGGGGCATCATGTTCGACGATATTGCTGCCGGAGTAATCGGAGCAGTGATACTGAACGCCGTGCGACTGATCTTCTTCGCTTAGGCGATGGGAATTGCCGTCAGCTCTGTCATTGCGAGGAGTTCGCCGACGTGGCAATCAATGGTCACGGGCAACACTGTTGCTGAAGTTGAGAGTATGTTTCTGTGAGTTGAAGTCGATGCGGGTTCGAGAAGCCTAAATCGTTAGCCGCGTTGCGTAGATCGCTGATTGCAACGTCGACTCAGGGTAGACTGCTCGTAATGACAGATATTCGTTTTTTGGGGTGAGTGAGTCGATTGTGTCGAATCGGCGATAGATCCTGAAAATTAATTCAGTATGACGGGGTCGTTCAATTGGCGGCGCAATGACAGTAGCTTAGGTCTTCGCTTGTTTTCTGAGGATTTGGGTCAAGAACGTGTTCACTAGTTCGACGAATCGTTCCGGCTGGGCGTCGTGCATGCCGTGCCCGACATCATCCCACTTAACGTAGCGACCGTTAATTAGTAGATCATCCGCTTTTGTGGCTTCCGAGTCGCTGAGCTCCGCGCCCATGTCGGTGCTCGCCTGCATGAGCAGCACCGGGGTTTTGATTTCACTAAGTACTGCATCAGGATCCCACGATTCTGCTAACTGTCCGTCACCTGGGAATGCCCAGACTTCTGGGTCGACTTTTGCGACTGATACAGCCCTTTTCGCAATCGATTCGTTCGAAGATGAAGTATCAATTTTCCTGAGTTCTACCGCTGTTTCAGAGACGCTCAGGTTCTTCATCCGAATATCGTATGTAGCCTGAAACTGAGAAGTTTGCTCGACATAAAGCGGTGGGTCTTCGAGAACTGCCGCAGCTACTTGGTCTGGGGTGACCGCAGAGACGCCCGCTGCCGTGACTGCGCCCAACGAATGGCCGACTAGGAAAGCTGGCTCTCCTATGACATTTCGAAGGAACTCGACGATCTCGATTGGATAGTCGATGAATCGGTATCTATTGGGTGTCCGCCCCGAGTCGCCGTGACCACGTAGATCAACAGCGTATACGTGCCAATCTTTGGCAAAATCGTCGATCACTGCTGACCAGTTCGCCCAGCGCCCGCCTATGCCGTGGATTAGCACCAATGGCGGTCCGTTGTTAGGACCCTCGGCATAGTTCACTTCGATAGTGCTGGCAGCGAATTTCTTTTCTGGGTAGATGGTCATATGGTTCGGCTGAGATGAGGATGTTTGCCAAGAGAGATTAGCAGAAGTGAGATAGAATGAACGGGTGTGATGCTTGTCATCTTTGTCATTGCGAGGAGTGAAGAATGAACGACGTGGCAATCAGTGGTCACAGGTAATGCTGTCGTTGACTTAGGGTGACATGGGTGTGTTGTTGGCTACGGTTGCATGAATCTTTGGCGACTGACTATCGTTGATCGGTTTGTCGAGCGCTGTGGTCGTTCGGAAACTTATTCGGTCCAGAAGCGTTTTGTTGCTCGGATGAAGTCGTGGTTGCGGGCGATGTGTGGAGAGTGCCCGACTTTTGGCCATGTGAGAAGCCGAGAGTCAGGGATAAGTCCGATTACACGTTCGGATTCTTCCTTTGACATGATTCCGCCTTTGTCGGCTGCGCCGGCGATCATAAGAGTGGGGCACTCAATCGAAGAGAACATATCGTCGAACGTTTCGGTATCTTCAGCTCGGCTGATGGGCCCTTCTTCTAACGCAGGATCCATCTGGAACCACATCTGTGCGATGCGTCTGATGCTGTCTTCTGAAGCGCCTTCGTATTGTTCAGCTACGGCTTGAATCAGATCGTTGGGCGTTGCAGCATCACGAATCTCTCGTGCTCGTCGACCGCGCTCTTCAGATGGTCGTTGGCGTGCTTGCTTACGTACTTCTGAGTTGGCTCCTGAGTACGGCTCGACTAATATTGCCTTTGAAACCAGCTCGGGATGTTCA